>JBMOQZ010000056.1:0-3492 GCA_049322475.1 Myxococcota bacterium
CCGCTTCGCGCTCGACGCCGTCTGGGAGGTCCACGGCGAGGAGATGGCTGCCGTCCTCGGCGAGCGGCCCACGCGTCACTGGGAGGACGTGCTGCCCGAGGAGCCCGTGGAGATCGACGAGGACGACGTCCCCTTCTGAACCGGCCGCAGGGCTTCCTGGTGCAGCGTGGGACACGCGAACGGGCGACGTCTCGCGGGTTCTACCGGTAGCCGGACGTGGGTTCGGACTGGGGAAAAATGCTTGGGACGGGACACTCCGTGGGGCCCGCGGCCTCGACGATGGCGTCGGTGAGCGCCTCGACGTGCCGCTTCGCCGCGACGATGCGGGCGCCCGAGATCCGGCGTCGGTGGAGCTCCCGCCAGGCGTCCAGCCACTCGCGGAGGGTCGACCAGGTGAGGCGCGTTCCCTCGGTGCGCTTCGGCGCGGCGGCACGCTCGAGGTCGGCGATCCGCCCACGCTGCTCCTTCAGCGTCGCTCGCGCCTTCTCGAGCTCGCGCTCCAGCCTCGCGACCCGCCTCACGTCATCGCTCTCCCGCTCGCCCACCTTCAGCAGCTTCCCCACGAGCACCGCGATCGCCGGCAACAGGTGCGCCGTTGCCGCCCCGAGATCCTCCCGGCGAGCCACGAATTCTTCTGTGTGTCCCTCGCCCATGAGGCCGTCCAGGTGGGTCAGCTCATGCACCGCGACCCCGTGCAGGAAGGCCGCCACCGCGAGCGGCCTCTCCTTGTGGGCCTTTACCACCTGCGCCAAGCGGTCGGGGTGGATGAACACGAAGCGCTTCCCACCGGGCCGCTCGACGGCCTCGCCCACCACGTCGTCGTCCAGCACGAAGCCCGGGCGAAACGAGCGCCGGATGCGGGCCTCGGATGCCACGAGCCGGAGCGTGCCGTCCCAGGCGAGCAGGAACGGCACCCAGCGCGCGTACGACTTCCGGAAGCGGTAGGCGCGCTGCCGGTCGTAGGTTCTCTTGCTGATCCGCATCCCCGCGAACTTCCCGAAGGGGTTCCGGACCTTCCTGCCCTCGGCGCGGTCGAGGGCCTTCGCCCACTTCGGCACCAGCGCGTCGAGCGCGCCGGTCGCCTTCGACACGGCCACGGCCTGGATGAGCCCGCCGCCGCCGGGCTGGAGGGCGGCCTCCGCAGCGCGCTCGATGGCCGCCTCGACGGCCTGCGCCTGCCATCCGTCGAGCTCCTGCCCGACCTCCGCGCGACGGAGCGCCTGGTCGACCTGCTCGGTGACGATCACGGTGCGCGCGCCCCCGGCGGTCCGGCCCGCCTCGTCGGCCTCGGTGAGCATCGTGCGGAGCACCTTCGCGGCCACGACGTTGGACGGTGCCTCGGCGTCGGACACTGGCGCGGGCTCAACCGCGACGGTCATGCCCGCAGGCAGCACCCAGGCCCGCTCCCGGGCGTCGTCCTCGCTTGCTGCCTTGCTCCCGCGCGGCGCGAGCGACGCCACGGGCTCCTCGACGCCGGCGTACTTCGCCTGCGCGCCGTAGAAATCGGCGATGCCGCCCGCGGCCTCGGCGATGGCGCGGCGCACCTCGTCGTCGGCGAAGGCCTCGGCCATCTGGTCGGCGAGCTCCCGCCCTCCTCCGCCGTCGTCATCCTCTTCGGCGTCGAGGAACTCGTCCTCCTCGTTGCGGCCGATGGACTCGTTTTCGCGCTCCACCTCCTCGACGAGGTCCGCGAAGGTCCACGCGGCGGTGTCCTGCAGCGCGTCGCGCGCGGCGTTGAAGGGGTAGCCCCGCTGGCCCGGGCGCACCTTGGTCGAGAGGTCCACGACGACGTCGGCCTTCAGCCCTCCGCGCTGGGCCGGCATGACGACCTGGAGCAGTCCGCCTATCCGTCAAGCCCCGCAATACAGTCTCTCGGTCGAGGTCCCCGAGGTCCGCCGGCCCAAGACGGTCGCTCCGGCCGGGACGGTGACGGAGGAGCAGAAGCTGATCCGCCGCAAGGAGTGGAGGAGGCGGCGCGCGGCCGAGGTGGACCCCGGTCGGGACCTCCCGCCGGCGGGGTGGGAGCCGAACGCGACCAAGCCACGCAAGCGGAAGAGCGATCCCTCCGGGTGATGGCAACGCGGAGCCGCCCGGCGCGAACGCCATCAGCCAGCGGAAGGAGCTGCTCCGGGCTCGTCCTCGCCGAAGATGAACTCCCGCCCCCAGGTCGCGGCGTAGGCAGCTCCAAGCGCGTCACGCGTCGGCGTCGGCCACAGGCGGTCCGCGAGCGCACCCGCCCTCGCGAAGTCGTCGGCGACGACGGCCGCGAGGAAGGAGGCCAAGGACGCACCGGCTTGAGGGATCCGTTGCGGAGGCCCGGCGGATGCCCTCTCCAGGCGCTTCGCGAGCATCTCGTATGCCGGCCATATCCAGTCCCGCGGCAGCTTTGAGGCGAGCATCGGGGCAGGCCGAAGCGACGCGAAGGCGACGAGCTTCATCGTGGTCTCAAGCGCCGCGTCGCCCCCGCGACGAGGCTGAACCCCGATAACTTGGTCGGCGAGCGTCAGGTCAATCGGATGGGGAATGGCGACGCGAACGAATCGATCGGCGATGCGGCTCCAGGCGCCAGCCACTTCGGCGAAGCTCTCCGTGCCGTCCAGCGCCTTCCCGAGCTCGGTTCCCACGACGAACACCTCGGATCCGGCCCGCCGGAGGCAACGCAGAGGGCCCGTCAGTAGGCGGTCGCAGGGGAAGCGGATCTGGACGTTTCCGAACTGGGACTCGCTGTAGTCGTTGGGGGTCACCCAGACGACGGGGGGCTTCGGGGGGAAGTAGCCAGCGGTTTCGGCGACTGGTTCGAGCACGGGCTGGGAAGCGAAGATCGTCATCGCCCTTTCGAGCGTCGTCGTGTGGAACAGGTGGTCAATCCCGATGCGCTCGTCGCTCACGCTACGGCTCCTCATCCATGTCGATCTCGATGCGCTCCTCGGGCGGCGGGTTGGGACGGTGCGCCGCGCGCCATGCGGCGCAGGCAACGAGCGAGGCGCTCACCGGCGGGCCGATGTCGCTTCCGCGAAGCTGCCCCCTCGGCACGTTCCCGCCGGGAACCTCCCATTCCCAGAGCCCGCCGGCCTTCAGCGCCACCGTCACCCGGCCGAGCGCCCCATCCGCGCCGTCGGTCATGGTGAACGTCGTCGAATTACCCCGCGGCACGGGGTCGCGAGTGATCAGGGTGCGGGCGACCTCCAAGAGCGCCGCAAGGGCGTCATCGTAGGCGGTTCGGGCCTGCTCCTTCCGTTCGGGGGTCGCGCGCTCCCAGTTCTCCCGCGCGGTCATCGCGGCCTCGTACCGGGTGACGGTCTCGGACTTCGTCATCAAGCCTCCCGCGAACGCCGACCCCTAACGCCCGAACGCGCGGGACTCGCGCTGGCGTTCGGCGATGCGCTATATTCGCCGGGCCTCCCCTCGGGGTGGCGTCGGGGCTTCGGCCCTCGTTCCGACCGCCTCGGCGGTCGCGCTCTCGACCTCGCGTCGTTCGCTCTGCCATGATCG
>JBMOQZ010000057.1:0-3425 GCA_049322475.1 Myxococcota bacterium
CTGATCATCTCGGGCGGCTACAACGTCTACCCCAAGGAAGTGGAGCTGGTGCTGGACGAGCTGCCCGGCGTCACCGAGAGCGCCGTGATCGGCGTGCCGCACAAGGACTTCGGCGAGGGCGTGGTCCGCGAGGTGGCCTCGCTCCCGTGGGGGGACGTCGCGACGGCGTGGTACTCGACCGGGATCCCCGACGGCGTGTGCTACGCCGCGTTCACCCGCTCGCTCCTCCGGCTGGCGCCCCTCGCCCCGCTCGCCCGCGTCGGGCTCGTCCGCAAGGCCCTCGCCGCCCTGATCCCCGCGGGGGGCCCCGGCGAGGAGGAGCGCGCGCGCGGCCGGAGCCGGGTCTGGGCCGAGGCGACGCACCCCGACGGGCGGAAGGCGACCGCGCGCCTGCGGACGCCGGAGGGGTACACGCTCACGGCCCGGACCGCCGTCGACGTCGCCGCGCGGATCGCCGAGGTCGCGCCCGGGTTCCACACCCCCGCCACCGCGTTCGGCGCCGACTACGTGCTCGGGTTCGAGGGGGTCGAGCGGGAGTGACGAGCCGGGGTCGCGTCGCGGGGGGATCGGTTACCTCTCCCCACGCTGGCGGCTGACAGCCCTCCGATGCCCGACCGCATCCTCCTCATCGAAGACGACCCGTCGATCCTCCGCGGGCTCGAGCTGAACCTCGGCCTCGAGGGGTATCAGGTGCGCGCGGCGTCGGACGGCCCGCAGGGGCTCAAGCTCGCCGGCGAGTGGAAGCCCGATCTCGTGGTGCTGGACATCATGCTCCCGACGATGAGCGGCTACGACGTGTGCCGGGAGCTGCGCCGCCGCGGGTCCAACGTGCCCATCCTCATGTTGTCCGCGAAGGGCACCGAGATGGACCGCGTGCAGGGCCTCGATCTCGGCGCCGACGACTACGTGAGCAAGCCGTTCGGCCTGCAGGAGCTGCTCGCGCGGCTGAAGGCGCTCCTGCGGAGGAGCCGCGCGCCGTCCGGCAACGCGAAGGTGCTCCGCTTCGCCGACGTGGAGGCGGACTTCGCCGCCGGCGAGGTCCGGCGCGACGGCCAGCCCGTCGAGATGACCGTGCGCGAGATGAAGCTCCTCGAATACCTCACCAGCCGGGACGGCCGCGTCGTGACGCGCCAGATGATCCTCGACGCGGTGTGGGGCGAGAACTACTTCGGGACCGAGCGCACGGTCGACAACTTCATCACCCGGCTCCGACAGAAGCTGGACGACCCCGAGGACCCGCAGCACTTCCTCACGGTGCGCGGCATGGGGTACCGCTTCCGCGCGGAGGCGCGATGATCTGGCTCCTCGCGTGCGCGCCGAAGGTGGTGGAGCCCGCGCCCGCCACGACCGGCGCCGCCGTCGCCTCCATCGAGCTCGAGGACGAGGACGTCCAGGGCCAGCTGCCGCCGCCCTCCTGGCGCAGCGGCCGCGCGGCCGGCCCGGCGCCGCGCAACTCCCCCGGCGAGGCGTGGAGCCGCGTGCTCGCCGGCCCGATCACCGAGCCCGTCGTCACCGACGGCGAGCGCGTCTACGCCGTCGCCGAGGGCCGGGTCTACTGCTTCGACCTCGCGGGCGCCGAGCTGTGGGAGATCCGCGTCGGCGCGTCCGGCGGCGTCGCGGTCACCGACCTCGGCCCCACCATCGGCACCGAGGGCGGCAAGGTGCTGGTGCTCGACCCGAAGGACGGCTCCACCGTGAAGAGCCTCGTCGGCGGCGGGCCCGTGCGCGGGCAACCCGCGCAGATCGGGCCCGCCGTCGCGTGGGGCACGTTGCACGGGGGCGTCGCCTCGACCGGCGGCTGGGGCCACGACGCGGCGCTGTCCGCGGCCGGAGGCATCGCCGCGGACGGCGACGTCTGGTTCCTCGCGACGCTCGAGGGCGACCTCGTCGCCGGCGACGGCGAGGGCGTTCGCTGGCAGGCGAAGCTGCCCGGCCCCGCCGCGGAGGGCCCGACGCTCGACGACACCCACGTCTACGTGCCGGTCGCCGCGCGCGAGGGCGAGCCGGGCGGCGTCGTCGCGTTCACGCGCGACGGGAAGGAGGCGTGGCGGCACCGCACGGGCTTCGGCCCCGCCGCGGCGCTCGCCCGGGGGCGCAACGTCTACGTGCCCGACAAGGACGGCCGGCTCTACGCGCTCGACCCCGAGACGGGCCGCGAGAACTGGAGCGTGGAGGGCTTCGGCGAGTTCGGCATCCAGCCGCTCGTCGTGGACGGGCGGGTCTACGCCGGCAACGGCGACGGGTCGCTCTCGCAGATCGACGGCTTCGACGGCGGGGTGGTGTGGAGCGTCTCGCTCGGCGCCCCCGTCTCGGGCGAGCCCGCGCTCGTCCGCGGGATGCTCGTGGTCGGGCTCGCCAACGGGCGACTCGTCGCGCTGAAGGAAGGACTCTGAATGCGGCTCTCGCTCGGTGAAGGCCCCCTCCCCCGCCTCTGCGCCCCCGGCGTCCCCGACTGGATCGGCGCCGACGGCGCGCGCGTCGGCTGGGCGCTCCGCGATCGGCTGTTCCTGCTCGGCGACGGCTGGGTGGACGTGGTCGCCCTGCCCGACGACGTCGAGGACGTGTGCGCCTCGCCCGGGCGGTGGACCGTGGCCCACGCGGTGGGCTTCGTGTGCGTCGACGTCGCGAGCGCCCAGCCGGTCGGCGTCGTGCTCGAGGACGAGCGCGACCCCGTCGCGACCCGCCCCGGCGGCGACACCGGGCTCTTCGTCGAGGTCCCCGAGCAGCGGCTCGTGCGCCTCGCCGACGGGCTCCCCCTGCCTCTGCCCGACGCCGCGCTGCGCGCGCGTTTCCTCCGCCCCTGGGAGACGGGCGTGGGCGCGTGCTGGGTCGACATGGACACCCTCTACCGGATGGGCGAGCGCGTGTTCGCGCTCGGGCGAGCCCCCGGGCCCGAGGCGCTCCGGTGCGGGCCCGGCGGCGCCGTGATGGTGACGTTGAGGTCCGACACGGTGCTCGCGGCGGCGAAGGGGCTCGCCGTTCGCGCCGGCGTGCGGCTCGACGCGTCCACCGCGCGCTTTTCGCCCGACGGGCAGACCGCGCTCGCGGCCTCCGAGCGCGGGGTCGTGCACGTCGACCTGCGCGACGGCAAGACCCTCCGCGCCTGGGAGGGCGACCTCGCCCCCGTGGGCTTCGCCCCGCGGCCGCTCCTGCTCGACCTCGACCGCGGCGCGCTCGTGGACGGCGACGGCGACGTCGTGCTGACGGGCTTCGCCGCGTCCGAGCCCTCGCTCGGCGGCGGCAAGCTCGCCGGGCCCGGCGGCGCGTTGTGGGACCTCGCGACCGGCGCGCGGCTGCGCGACGACCTGATCGAAGGCGCCTGCGCCACGGACGGGGCGCGCGTGGCCCACGTGACCGACACACACGCGCGCGTCGACGGGACGACGTTTCAGCACGGGCTCGCCGGCGAGGACGACGAGGTCGCG
>JBMOQZ010000058.1:0-31404 GCA_049322475.1 Myxococcota bacterium
CGGTGACCGTGGCGACGGCGAGGTCGGCGACGTCGCCGCCGTCGAGGCCGGGGATCACGTAGACGACACCCACGCCGTCGCCGCCGTCGCGGTCGGAGACGAGGAGCTCGCCGTGGCCGTCGCCGTCGACGTCGGCGCCGGAGAGCGCGACGTCGGTGTCGAGCCCCGTCAGCGCCACGGCGTCGTCGCTGGTGCCGGCCGCGACCTGCTCGCCCGTGACGACGGCCACGCGCGGCACGTTCGAGAAGCCCTCCGTGGCGATGGCCACCTCGGCGAGCCCGTCGCCGTCGACGTCGCCGTGGACCTCGAGGTCAAGGAAGTCGCCCGTCGCCGTGAAGCTCCAGGTCGCCGCGCTCTCGGTCACGGTTCCGGTCGCCCCGGCGACCGCGAACTTGTAGACCTCGGTGCCCCATGTGTCGTAGTTGGCCGTCGCGACGAGCAGGTCGTCGCCCCACGCCGCGAGGTCGCCGCCGGCGAGGATGAACTCGATGGAGAGCGTGGCGTCGGAGAGCGTGAGCGACGCGCCCTCGACGAGGTCGTCGCCGGCGAAGAGGTAGGCGCCGCTGTCGCCGGTGTAGCGGTCGGGGGCGCCCACCGCGACGCTGCCGTCGGCGAGCTCGAGCAGGGCGAAGCCGAGCTCCTTCGTCGCCGTGCCCTCGATGGCGGCGAGCGCCTCGTCCTCGGGCACGCCGAGCCCCTCGGCCCAGGCGAGCAGGTACACGCGGCCGGGGACGTTCCCGTCGGCGTCGTAGGTGCCGGGCACGCCCACGAGCGCGTCGCGGACGCCGTCGCCGGAGCGGTCGTCCAGCGTCTCGAGCGCCCAGCCGAACGACAGCTCGTACACGTAGGCGCTGCCGTCCCAGTTGGACGGCGCCTCCCAGGTGTGGACATCGTCGACGTCGCCGGTGCAGTCCTCGTCGGCGCCGTCCCAGGCCTCGACGAGCAGCGAGCTGCGCGTGGCGTCGACGTCGTCGCAGTCGGCGCCGCCGTACTGGTCGGAGGGGTCGCCGTCCTCGTCCTGATCGAAGTCGTCGCGCTGGTCGCAGTCGGTGTCGACGCCGTCGTACCAGGCGTCGGCGGCGGAGGGGTTGATCGCGGGGTCGAAGTCGTCGCAGTCGTCGGCGAGCACGTAGCCGTCGTTGTCGCAGTCGTAGTCGTCGTCGGGGTCGCCGTCGCAGTCCTCGTCGAGCTGGTTGTAGCAGTCGTCGACGGTCTCCACGACGCCGGGGTTGATCTCGGGGTTGCTGTCGTTGCAGTCGCCGCCGTCGCCGCCGTCCCAGCCGTCGCCGTCGTAGTCGGTGACGTCGGCGCCGTCACAGTCCTGGTCGACGCCGTCGTAGGGGACGTCGCCGGCGTCGGGGTTGCTGTACTCGTCGGCGTCGTCGCAGTCGCCCTCGGCGACGGTCCAGCCGTCGCCGTCGAGGTCGGCGCTCCCGGTGTCGTCCGCCTGCGTGTCGCCGGTGGGCGGCGTGTCTTCGGGCTTCTCGGGGGCGCAGGCGAGGAGGAGGAGGAGCATCAGGACTTCCGGACGAGGTCGGGAAGATACCGCAGGGCCGCGTAGATGCGCCGCATCTGCGCCAGCGGGCGCGCGGGCGTGCCGAGGATCGTCGCGCCGTCGGGGACGTCGCCGTGGACGCCGCTCTGGGCGGCGATCCGCACGTTCCGCCCGATGGTGGCGTGGTCCGCGATGCCCACCTGCCCGCCGATCACCGTGCCGCTCCCGATGGTGACCGAGCCCGAGATGCCCGTCTGCGCGGCGACGTACACGTCGTCGCCGATGCGGACGTTGTGGCCGACGTGTACCTGATCGTCGAGCCTGCAGCGGTCGCCGAGGGTGGTCGGCGCGAGGAAGCCGCGGTCGATCGTGCAGTTGGCGCCAATCTCGCAGTCGTCGCCGATCACGACGCCGCCGACGTGGGGGACCTTGCGGCCGCGGTGGAAGCGGAAGCCGTCCCCGCCGATCACCGTGCCGGCGTGGACGCGGCAGCGCTTCCCGACGCGCGTGCCCGGGTATAGCACCACGTTCGGGAAGAGCACCGTGCCCTCGCCCACCTCGCAGCCCTCCCCGACGACGACGCCGGGGTGGCGCGGCGGGTGCGTCACGGGGTGGAGGTGCTCGACGAGCGCGCACATCGCGGCGAGCGGATCGGCGACCACGACACACGTACGATCCGGCAGGGGCGCGCGGGTGAGCAGCACGCCGGCGAGCCCGGGATCGCCGCGGTCGTGGAAGGCGAGGTCGTCGCCCGTGGCCTCGTGGAGCGGCGCGAGCCTCGCCCACGCCCGATCGGGGCCGTGGAGCACGCCGTCGACGAGCGCGGAGACCTCGGAGGCGGTGCGCATCGACGCTCGTTATCGTGCCGGGCGCGCCCCCACGATCCGTCGGGCCCTCGCGGGCGGCGCGCCGGATCGGGACGTCCGACGGTGGGCCGTTCGCCGGCGTGGTTCATGGAGCCGAGGCGACGAGCCGCGGTGCACGGGCGAACGCCCGGAGCTGCGCGCTCAGCTCCTCGAGCCCGAACGGCTTCCCGAGGAAGCCCACCCGCCCGAGGTCGAACAGCGACTGGCTGACCTGGGCTCGCTCGTAGCCCGTGCAGAGGATCACGCGGGCGTCCGGATCCATGGCCACGAGGCGCCGCAGCACCTCCGCGCCGTCCATCCCGGGCATGCGCATGTCGAGCAACACGGCCACGAGCTCCGGGCCGCGCGCACGGTACGCCGCGAGCCCCGCCGCGCCGTCGCTGGCCTCGACGACCTCGTACCCCAGCGCCTCGAGGAGACGGCTGGTCGAAAACCGCACCCACTCGTCGTCGTCGACCACCAGGATCGCCCCTCCCTCGGCCACCGGGGCCGGCGGGGGCTGGTCACGCGGCTCCGAGGCGCGCGCCGCGACGGGGTGCGCTGCCGGGAGGTGGAACGTCACGGTCGTGCCCCGGCCCGGCTCGCTCTCCACCACGAGCTGGCCGCCGTGGTTGCGGACGACCCCGTACGCCATCGACAGCCCGAGGCCCACGCCACGGCCCGGGGGGCGGGTGGTGAAGAAGGGTTCCACGGCGCGGCGACGTACGTCCTCGGTCATGCCCTCGCCCGTGTCCCGCACCTCGAGGCGCACCCAGCGGCCGGCCCCGAGCCCGAGGTCGGGCCGCCCGACGTGCTCCTCCGTGCTCGCCGTGATGGTCAGGCTCCCTCCCTGCGGCATGGCGACCACGGCGTTCTGGCAGACGTTGGCGACCGCGGTCTCGAGCTGCCCCTCGTCCCCCTCCACGTCCGGCAGCCCCTCGGCGCAGGACCACTCCACCCGCACGCGCGGGCTCGTCCGGCGAACACCGAGCGCGACCCGCGCGACGACGTCGGCGAGGCGAACGCGCGCGCGGCGGTACATCCCGCCCCTCGCATAACCGAGCAGGTTCCCCGTGATCTCGCCCCCCCGGCGCGCCGCGGACACGAGCACGTCGAGGTCGGCCGCGGACGGAGCCACGCGCGACCGCTGGAGCGCGGCCGCGATCGACAGGACGGTTCCGAGGATGTTGTTCATCTCGTGGGCCACGCCGGCGGCCACCTGGCCCAGCGCGGTGAGCTTCTCGGCGGCCTCGAGCTGCTCCGCGACGTGTACCTGCTCGGAGACGTCCATGGCCACGCCGACGGTGCCCACCACCTGATCGTCCTCGCCGCGGAGCGGCTCGACGTGCGCGTCGTAGGTGCGGTCCCTCCACACGATGCGGTAGGTGCCCGGGTGCCCTTCCGCCGCGCGGCGCTGCGTCGTGAGCGGAGTGGCGTCCGGATCCGACGTGCCGAACAGGGTCCGAAGCGGGGTGCCAACGGGATCGCCCGTTGCGGCCTGGTCGGCCCGTGCCGCGTGGGAGGACAGGAGGCGCAGCCGCGCGTCGGTCGACCACACCAGCACCGGCATCTGCGTGGCGACGAGGCGCAGCTCGGCCTCTCTTCGGCGGAACTCGTCTTCGGCCCGCTTGCGCTCGCTGACGTCCCGGACGAGGAGGAGCGCCGCGGGCCGATCGTCGAAGAGGTAGGGGTGCGCGGACACCTCGACGTCCACGATCGCGCCGTCCAGCCTCGCGAGCTTGTCCTCGACACGGTCGGACACGGCGGGCGGCTCTTCCTGGACGACGCGTCGCCGCAGGGCCTTGAGGTACGGAGGCTCGATCAGGCGCCGGGCCGGAAGGCCCAGTAGCTCGCCCGGGGCCGAGGCCCCCGCGAGGACGACCCCGGCGGGGTTGGCGTAGGCGATCCGGTCGTCCTGCACCACGTAGATCCCGTCGGGCGCGTGCTCGACGAGCGTACGGAAGCGCGCCTCGCTCTCCTTGAGGGCCCGTTCCGCCACCTCCAGGTCCCCGAGGGCCGCCGACCGGGCCGCGCGGGTGCTCCCGATCTGATCGATCGCGACCCTGGCCACCGCGGTGAGGGCCGCTTCGTCGCGCCGCGACCAGGGGCGAGGAACGGAGTCGAGGACCGCCAGCGTGCCCAGCGGGATCCCGTCCACGATCAGAGGCACGGCAAGCAGCGCCACGGCGCCGAGGAGCGAGACCTCCCAGGCGTCGCTGAGCGACGGTTCCACGCGCACGTCCTCCAGCGCGAGGGGCCCCGTCGCGTCGAGCAGCCGTCGGAGCACCGACCGTCCGGCCTCGGTGCGGCCCCCGAACGGAGGCTTCAACCCGGTCGAGCATCGGAAGAACGCGTCGTGCTCGCCGACGAGGGTGACGAACGACGCGGCGGAGTGGGTCACCTCCACGGCGACGCGCGTGAGCTGCTCCAGCGCCGCCAGCTGCGCCTCGTCGGCCAGGCCCACCTCCCGGGCCAGGACCTTCCGCGCCCGGTCGAGGTCGTCCGCGGGACCCGAGGGCATGGCTAGGCTCCCGAGCGGCGCTGTCGCCGGGTTGGACGGCCGGGGTCGCCCGGCCCGGGGGCGGTCGCGGGTCCCCCTGCCTCCATCACGGTGACGCCCTCCTCGTTGATCTGGTACTCCCGGATCTCGTGGCTGTGGGCGCTGCCGCGCATCTTCACGACGGCGACCACCGTCCGGAGGCGCCCATTCGACTCCACGTGTCGCTGGACGATGAGGTCGTCGCACAGGAACGCGACCTCGGGGGGCGTGTAGCCGAACGCCTGGTGCTCCTCGGCCTCCAGCGTGAGGAAGACCGTGGTCCCCCCCCCGGTGAGCGCCCCGACGAGCCGGTACAGGGACTCCCGGAAGTCGGCGCGGAAGGTCGGGGCGAGCGCGGTGCGGAACCCGGAGAGCGAGTCGATCACCACGCGACGCGCGCCGATCGCGGCCACCTGCACGCCCACCTCGTGGAGGACCTCGTCCGGCGAGAGGTCGAGTGGGCGGAGGTACACGACGCGGACCCGGCCGGAGCGCCGCATCTCGTCGAGGTCGAGCCCGAGCGCGCGCGCGCGTTCGATGTAGGCGGAAGGGTGCTCCTCGAACACGACGATCACCGCGGCGTCGCCTTCGGCTCCGCCGCCGCAGGCGAAGCGGGTGGCGAACGCGGTCTTGCCGCTCCCGGTCGGCCCGATGAGCACCACGGCGTCCCCGGCCGGGATGCCGCCGTTCGTCATCTGGTCGAGCCCGGCGATGCCCGTCGAGAGGCGCCCCTCGTCGCGCTTCGGGTCCGGGGCGGGGGGCCGCACCACCGTCCGCGGGAAGACCTGCACCCCGTCCCGGGTGATGCGCATGGTGTGCAGCCCCGGCATCGTCGCGCGTCCGCGCGCCTTCACCACCTGGAGCTTCCGCACGACCGAGTTCTGATCGATCGACTGCGTCATCCAGAGGACGCCGTCGGCCACGGTGAACACGGGGTTGCGCAGCTCGTGCTCGAGGTACTCGCCGACGAGGAAGGAGGTGATCTCCCAGCTCGTGAGGAGGAGCGCGAGCCGCTGGATGAAGCGCTCCAGGCCGGCGTCGACCCGCCCCTCGCTCCCGGACCCGGTGACGGTGCGGAAGGAGTCGACGACCACGATTCCGGGGCGAACGTCCTCCACCTCGGCGACGATGCGTTCCCGCACCTTCTCCAGGTCGTTCTGGAGCACCTGCTCGCTGAGGTTCCTGAAGTGCACGGAGGTGCCGACGCGCGTCCGGTCGAAGAAGCCCATCTGCTGCTGGTACCGGAGCAGCTTGATGGTCGGCTCTCCCAGCACGGTGAAGTAGAGCGCCGGCCGGGCGGGCGTCGCGTTGGCGAACACGATCTGCTGGGCGAGCGTGGTCTTCCCCGCGCCCGGCTCGCCCGCGACGAGGTTGAAGGAGAACTCGGGGAGCCCCCCACCGAGGACCTCGTCCAAGCCGGGCACGCCGGTGGGGAGGTTGCCGATGGACACGGAGCCTGGATTCATGGTTCCTCTCTCCGGTCAGGGGTCCGTGGGGGGCGATGGCAGTCGAGCACGATGCGGGTGGCGAGGTCCTCCCCGATGAAGCGGCCGAGGTGCGCCGTGATCCCGTCGATCAGCGCCGCGAGCGCGACGCGGACGTCCGTCGCGGTCGCGCCCCGGTCCGGCCCCGGGAGCCCGACGAGCGGGCGCTCGTCCGAAGGGCACCACCGCGCCTCGGCGAGGACCGCGTGCTCGGAGCGGGCATCGAGGAGCGCCCGCTCGAGGAGCGCGTCGAATGCATCCGCGCCGATCCAGCGCCCCAGCCCCTCGCGCAGGCCACCCAACACGCGCTGGCAGGTGGCGACGGCGACTTCGAGGGAGGCGTCCTCCGGTAGTGCGAGCGCCACGATCCGGTGTCCGGTGGCGGTCGCATCGCGCGGCGGCATGGGAATGGGACGCCCTCGGGGAGGCCCGGTGGGGCCACTTCGAGGGCTAAGGCGAATCGGTGGAAATTGCTACCGTTTTTGGCGAGGCGGGTCCGGACCCTCAGGGCGCCAGCCGATCGATCGTCCGCGGGAACGGCACCGCCTCGCGGATGTGGTGGATGCCGCAGAGCCACGTCACGAAGCGCTCGAGCCCCAGCCCGAAGCCGCCGTGGGGCACGCTGCCGTAGCGGCGCAGGTCGAGGTACCACTCGAACTCGCTCATCGGCAGCTTGTGCTCCTCGATCTTGCGGACGAGGACGTCGAGGCGGTCCTCGCGCTCGCCGCCGCCGATGATCTCGCCGTAGCCCTCGGGCGCGAGCACGTCGACGCCGAGCGCGCGCAGCGGGTTCGCCGGGTCCTCCTTCATGTAGAAGGCCTTCACCGCGGTGGGGTAGCGGTGGACCATGATCGGGCGGTCGTACTGCTGCGTGAGCACGGTCTCGTGCGGGCTGCCGAAGTCGTCCTCGGGCTCGACGGGCTGGCCGAGCTTCTCGAGGATGGCGCAGGCCTCGTCGTAGCTCATGCGCGGGAAGGGCTTCTTCACGTTCTCGAGCTTGGAGAGGTCGCGCTCGAGCTCCTCGAGGTGGTGGCGGCCCTTCTCGAGCACGAAGCCCGTGGTCTCCACGAGGAAGTCCTCGCAGAGGTCCATGATGTCGGAGAGCTGGGCCCAGGCGATCTCCGGCTCCACCATCCAGAACTCGGTGAGGTGGCGGCGGGTGCCGGACTTCTCGGCGCGGAAGGTCGGGCCGAACACGTAGATCTTGCCGAACGCCATCGCGCCCGTCTCGCCGTAGAGCTGCCCGGACTGCGAGAGGTACGCGGGGCGGCCGAAGTACTCGGTCTCGAACAGCGTGCTCGTGCCCTCGCAGGCGTTGCCCGTGAAGATGGGCGCGTCGTAGAGCACGTAGCCGCGGTCGTCGAAGTAGCGGCGGATCGCCTGCGCCGCGAGCGAGCGGACCGACAGGATGGCGTGCTGGCGACGCGAGCGCACCCACAGGTGGCGGTTGTCGTGCAGGAACGCGGGCCCGTGCTCCTTGGGCGTGATCGGGTAGCCGGTGGCGGGCGAGACGACGCGCGCGCCGCCGACGTGCAGCTCGAAGCCGAGCTTGCTGCGCGTGTCGGCGCGGACCACGCCCTCGACGATCAGCGAGGACTCCTGTCCGAGGTGCTTGAGCGCTTCGAACAGCTCGTCGCCGAGCTCCGCCTTGTTGCAGACGCACTGGATGATGCCCGTGCCGTCGCGGACCTGGAGGAAGAGGATCTTGCCCTTGCCGGCTGAGTTGTAGAGCCACCCGCGCAGCGTGACGGTCTGCCCTTCGTGGCGGGCGATGTCGGCGACGGTCGCGATGGGGGACGGCACGGGAGACTCCTCGAAGCCCGCGCTCCTAACCCGGCGCCCGCGGTGCGGGTGCACGCGGCCGGCGCCGTGACTACCTCGGCAGCCGAGCCCCGGAGTCCCCGAATGGCCCGCGTCCTCGTCGTGGAAGACGAACCCATGATCAACCAGCTGCTCGTCGAGATCATCGGCGAGCTCCACGTGCCCGTGACCGGCGCGAGGGACGGCGCCTCGGCGACGGCGGCGTTCGGTCTCGGGGTGGATCTCGTGCTGCTCGACATGCGCCTCCCCGACGCGGACGGGCTCGATCTCCTCGTGCGCTTCAAGCGCGAGCGACCCGCGTGCCGCGTGTGTGTGATGACCGGGCAGGGGACGCCCGACGTGGAGCGCGCCGCCCGCACGCTCGGCGCGGACGGCTTCCTCCACAAGCCCTTCCTCGTGGAGGACCTCCTCGCCGTCGTCTCGCGCATGTTGCCCGTGGCGCCGGCGCGCGAACCCTTCGCGGCGCGGCCGCTCACGGCCGCCGGAGAGGCAGAGCCGCCCTGAACAGGACGGTTTCCGAGCAGAGCCGCTGCGAGCGAGACTCCCGTCCCCCGTAGGGAGATCCCCGAACGAACGAACGCCGGCTTTCCACGGGCTCCCCGGGCGGCTGGGCCGGCGTGGTCCCACTCGGTGAGGCTCTGCTTCGAAACCGTCTCGTTCGGGAGGGCTCTGCCCCCGCGAGCGTTACTTCTCGTCGTCCCGCTCGGTCCGCACGATGCTCCGCTGGTTGCCGGCGAGCACCTTCTTGCGCAGGCGGATGCTCTGCGGCGTGACCTCGACGAGCTCGTCGTCGGAGAGGTACTCCATCGCCTTCTCCAGCGTCATCTGCACGGGGGGCGTGAGGATGAGCTTCTCGTCCGCGCCCGAGCTGCGGACGTTCGAGAGGTGCTTCTCGCGGCACACGTTCACGTTCATGTCGTTCTCGCGCGAGTTCTCGCCGACGATCATGCCCTCGTAGACCTCGGCCTGGGGCCCGATGAACAGGCGCCCGCGGGGCTGGAGGTGGTAGAGCGCGTAGGTCGTCGCGGGGCCCGTGCGGTCGGCGACGAGCGAGCCGTTCACGCGGCTCTGGATGAAGCCGGCGAACTCGTCGTAGCCGTCGAACAGCGTGTTGAGCAGGCCCTGCCCGCGCGTGTCGTTGAGGTACTCGCCGCGGAAGCCGATGAGGCCGCGCGACGGCACGCGGAAGTACAGGCGCACGCGCCCGCTCCCGTCCATCTTCATCTCGACCATCCGGCCCTTCCGGAGCGCCATCTTCTGGGTGACGACGCCCATGAAGGTCTCGGGGAAGTCCAGCTGCGCGACCTCGTAGGGCTCCTTGCCGTCGACGATGCGCACCTCGGGCTTCGACACGCTCATCTCGAAGCCCTCGCGCCGCATCTGCTCGATGAGGATGGAGAGCTGGAGCTCGCCGCGGCCGAACACGCGCATCGTCTCGGAGGAACCGGTGTCCTCCATCTTGAGCGCGACGTTGTGCATCATCTCCTTCTCGAGGCGCTCGCGGATCTGTCGGGCGGTGACGTACTTGCCCTCGCGACCGGAGAACGGCGAGTTGTTCGCCGAGAAGATCATGCCGATGGTCGGCTCGTCGACCTTCAGGCGCGGCAGCGGGTGGGGGTCCTCGAGCGAGGTCAGGGTGTCGCCGATGTTGATCTCGGGGATGCCCGCGATCGCGCAGATGTCGCCCGCGTTCACCTCGGCGGAGGGGACGCGCTTCATGCCGTCGAACGAAAACGGCTGCGTGACGCGCACCTTCTTCGGCGTGCCCTCGGCCCCGATCCAGGCGACGTCGGTCTTCTCGCGCAGGCTCCCGTTGAAGCAGCGGCAGATCGCGATGCGGCCGACGTACGGGTCGTAGTCGAGCTGGTTCACGAGCAGCTGCAGCGGCGCGGCGGGGTCGCCCTTCGGGGCGGGGACGTGCTTCACCAGCGCGTCGAACAGCGGCCGGAGGTCGGCGCCCTTCACGTTGGGGTCCGTCGTGCACCAGCCGTCACGTGCGACGGCGTAGACGATGGGGAACTCGATCTGCTCGTCGCTGGCGCCCAGATCGATGAAGAGGTCGTAGATCTCGTTCACGACCTCGCCCACGCGGGCGTCGGGCCGGTCGATCTTGTTGACGCACACCATGACGGTGAGGCCGCCTTCGAGGGCCTTGCGCAGGACGAAGCGCGTCTGCGGGAGCGGGCCCTCGCTCGCGTCGACGAGGAGCAGGGCGCCGTCGACCATCTTGAGCGTGCGTTCCACCTCGCCGCCGAAGTCGGCGTGGCCCGGCGTGTCGACGATGTTGATCTTGGTGTCGCCGTACGTCACGGACGCCACCTTCGCCATGATCGTGATGCCGCGCTCGCGCTCGAGGTCCATCGAGTCCATGACGCGCTCGGCCACCTGCTCGTTGGCGCGGAAAGTGCCGGCCTGACGCAAGAGACCGTCGACCAGCGTGGTCTTGCCGTGGTCGACGTGAGCGATGATGGCGATGTTGCGGACGGACAAAGGGGGCTCCGAAAAGGCCGCCCCGTCTACCTCGTCAGATGGCGAAGGGGTAGGTCAGCGTCACCGGATCGCCTTCGAATGGCGGGAACGTGATGCCCTTCACCGCGCCCGACAGGCAGCTGTCGAAGGGCGTGCCGGCCCAGTCGCCGCTGGGGATGCTCGCGGACGAGACCTTCCCGGTGGGCTGGATGGTGAGGCGGACCTTCACGCCGCGCGGGAGGTCGCCGCTCTCGGCCTTCTCGTTGATGAAGCAGGTCTTCACGCCCTTGTTGCTGCGGATCATCGTGTCGATGACCGTCGTGGAGACCCCCGTGGCCGCGGCCTTGGGGGCCGGCGCGGGCGCGGGCTCCGGCGGCGGCGTGTACGTCGACTTGGCGCTCGACGACGACGACGACGACTTCGGCGTGATGCGCGCGGGCGGGTCGTCGGCGGCCGCGACCGCGGTCTCGGTGCGCCGCGACGACGACGACGAGCCGCTGCTCGACGAGGCCGCCTTCGGCGCGGGCGCGGGCGCGGCGGCGGGTGCCGGCGTGGGCGTCGCGGCGACGGGGGCGGGCGCGGCCGTCGCGGCGGGGGCGGCTTCCGCGGCGGGGGCGGACGTGACCTCGGTCGGCGTGGGCGCCGCGACCGCGGCGAGCGCGTCCGGCGCGGGCGTGGTGGCCACGACGGGCACGGGAGCCACGGTGACGGGGGCCGGGGCGACCGGGGCGGGCGTGGTCGCCGAGGCGAGGCGGTCCTCGAGGCCGACGTCCCCGGTCGTGTGGACGACGACGCCGCCGATCGCGCCGCCGGCGGCGCCGAGGAACATGCCGCCGAGCACCGACCACGTCTTCGACGCGGGGCGCGTGCCGCGACCGCCGGTCGCCAGCAGCATGAACGAGGTGAGGAGGCCGGCGAGGGCGAGGAACACGCCGAGGCCGGCGACGAGGGCGTTGCCGAACCAGCCGTTCAGGAACAGCACCACCATGCCGCCGAACGTGATCGCGTGGGCGACCTGCGCGAGCGTGACGTCGCCGCGCGGATCGTGCGCGGGCGCGGCGGCGGGCGCGGGGGCGACCACGGGCGCGGCGTAGGAGGCCGGCGTGGCGAACGCGGAGCTCGGGATCGCCGGGGCGGCGACCGGCGCGGGCGCGGGCGCCGCGACCGGCGCGGGCGAGATCGCCGGACCGGTCGGGTAGAAGGTGGCCGACGGGTTCGGCGCCGCGGGACGCGCGGCAGGGTACGCCGGCGGCGAGGGCGGGCGCACCGGCTCCGGCGGGCGCGACGGGGAGGCCGCGGGGGGGCGCGAGATCTCGTGGACGACGCCGTTGTTGTGCGACCAGTCGTGGCGCGGGGCGTCGTCGTCGGGGACGATCGTGTTCTGCGACGCGCGTAGCCCGATCTGGTCGTCGCGCGGGACGGTGGACTCGCCGTGGCCGTTCTCGGGCGAGACGGTGGTGGGGCGCAGGTCCATCGCCTCGTCGACGCCGGGGCTCGAGCGGGTGCGGACCGCGCGCTCGAGGTCCGCCGCGGACGTGATGAGCGTGCGCTCCTCGTTCGGCGCGGGCGGCGGCTCGGGGCGCGGGGCGGGCGCGTCGTCGCCCGCCTTGCGGATGTAGATCGCGTGCCCGCACTTGCGGCAGGTCGCCTTGTTGACCTCCTTGGTCAGCTTGGAGTCAGGAATCTTGTAGCTGGCGCCGCAGTTGTCGCAAACCACACGCATGTTCGACCCCGAGCCTGAGAACGGCTCCACATAGAGGTAGCAGCCGTCGCTGTCAACAACGATGCGCGTCCGCGCGCCCTTACGCTACTCGACCTCGACGCGAACGGTCCACACGTCGGGCTCCTCGACGACCTCGGTCCCGGGCTCCCAGACGGCGTATCCCACGAGGGCGCCCACCCCTCCCGCGGCGAAGAACGCGCCCGTCCAGAACCACCACTGGTCCGTGACGCGCTCGCCGGGCGGCCTGCGCGCGGGCGGCGCGCGCGCGGGTTCGGCGCGTGGCGCGGGGGCGTCGAGATCCCCGATGTCGTCGAGGTCTTCGAGGGCCTCGTCGAGGTCCTCGTCCTCGCCCCCCTCCTCCGGCGCGGCCCCCGCGGCGCCGGCGAGCTCCAGCGCGACGTCGGCCCACGCGGGATCGTCGGCGAGGGGCGGGAGCTGGTCGAGCGTCGCGACCGCCTCCCCGAGGAGCCGCGCGCCGGCGTACAGGCGGGTGTGCACCTGCCCGTCGTGCTCGACGAAGCCGGTCACCACGAAGTCGACCTCGAGCGAGGCGGCGATCTCCGCGATCTCCGCGGAGGGGCGCACGCGGCGCGGGCCCTTCGCGAGGGTGTCCTCCGCCGTCCGCAGGAGGTCCGCCTGCGCGGAGGTGAGGTTCGTGGCGCGGTCGCGGCCGTAGCGCGGGTGGAGGAAGCAGGCCTCGGTGGCGTGCGCGCGCGCCTCGGCGCTCCGGCCTCCCCGCAGGAGCGCCTGCGCGTAGAGCCAGTGCGCGTCGGCGAGCTCGGAGCGCCGGCCCACGTCCGACCAGGCGCGCTCGTGCAGCGAGATCCCCTCGGCGAGCGCGCCGATGGCCCCGGCGACGTCGCCCGCGTCGAGCTTCGAGCGCGCGGAGGCCACGAGCTCGCGCGCCCGCCGGAGCGCCGCGTCCTCGCCGCGCGACACGCCGCCGGCGATGTCCGAGCCCGAAAGCGGGTCGAGCAGCCCCTCGGCGAGGAAGCGGTCGCGCAGCGCCTGCGACGCGGCCAGCGCGTCGTCCCGCGACACGCCGTACCCGTCGAAGTCGAGCACGGCGACGCTGGCGGCGGTGGCGACGCAGACGAGGGCGAGCACGACCGGATCTTAGCCGCAGTCCGGTTATGGCGGGCCCGTGGCGGGAACTCAGCTCGAGCTGCTCCGGGACGGCGAGGTGGTGCGGGTGGTCCGGGTGGGCACCGCGCCCGTCCACGTCGGGCGGCACCTCGACAACACGCTGGTGCTCGCCGACGAGGACGTGTCGGGGCACCACGCCGTGGTCGTCGCGAGCCCCACGGGGCCCCTCGTGCGCGACCTCCGCAGCACGAACGGCACCTTCGTCAACGGCGTCCGGGTGGCCGACGAGGCGCCGCTGCGCGACGGCGACGAGGTGCGCCTCGGCGCGGCGTGCCTGCTCCGCGTGCGCGAGGCCGTCGAGGTCGGCGACACCCCGCTCGCGCTGACGGACCTCACCGCGGGCACCGTGCACCCCCTCGCGGGCGAGCGCGTGTACGTCGGCAGCAAGCCCGGGAGCCACGTCGAGCTCGCGAAGGGGCCGCCCCGCGCCGCGACGCTCACGGTCCACCCGGGCGGCGAGGTCTGGCTCGACACCCCCGAGGAGGCCCGCCCGGTCGCGCTGGGCGAGGTCTTCGAGGTGGCGGGCCACGCGCTCCGGATCGACCCCGCCGCGGCGCGCACCCGCACCACCCTCACGGAGTTCGCGCCCGCGCGGTTCCCGTACACGATCGAGGCCTCGCTCGACGGGCCCGGCGGCCCCTCGGCGACGCTCCGCGACCCCCGCGAGGGCACCGCCCACACCGTCACCGCCGAGACCCGCGCCACGCTGCTCTTCGTGCTGGCGAGGCGCCGGCGGGAGGACCTCGTGGCCGGGATCCGCGAGGACGCCGCGGGCTGGATGGACGACGAGGACGTGCTCGTCGCGGTGTGGGGGCGGGGCGCGGAGCGCCAGGCGGCGAGCGGCTGGTCGGTGCTCCTCCACCGGCTCCGGCGCGAGCTCGAGGCGGCCGGCTTCGAGCCCTCGTTCCTCGAGAAGCGGCGCGGCGCCGTGCGGCTCCGCCTCGACACCGTCACGCTGACCTGACGTCGCGTCTGCGCCCGTGCTCGTAGGGTTCCTGTAGGCGACCACGCGGGTGGGCGCCCGTACCTTCCGGATGCCGAGGGCGTACTCCCATTCGCCCGCGGCACCACCCGGAGGAGAGATGGAACGCTGCACCCTGATCCCCATGCTCGCGCTCGGCGCGTGCACCGGCGCCGCGGAGCTCCGCGCGACCGGCCCCTACGAGGGCGTGGACAACCACTCGCACGCCAAGCTCGTCGTCGCGGACGAGGCGGAGGGCGAGGAGGTCGGCGAGGGCGAGGTCGGGCTGTCCTGCGAGGGCGGCGCGAGCGCGCGCGTGGAGACCGAGGTCGAGGACGGCACGCTCGTCGTCTCCGGCGACGCCGCCGAGGGCTGCGTCGTCGTCGTGGCGCCCGAGGGACTCGTGTCGCTCGTGGTGCGCGGCGACGGCGACGTCGAGTCGGACGAGGAGCTCGTGCTGGCGCTGGAGCACGTCGACGTGCGCGGCAACGGCGAGGTCGACCTCGGGGCCGTCGCCGCGGAGACCCTCGCGATCGAGGCCGGCGGCAACGGCGAGGTCCGCGTGGGCGCGCTCGACACGGCCTCGCTGGACCTGGACCTGCGCGGCAACGGCGACGTCGCGCTCGCGGGCGCCGCCACGTACGCGCACCTCGCGATCTCCGGCGGCGGCTGGTTCGACGGCAGCCAGCTCGTCGTCGAGACGCTGGACGCCGAGCTGTCCGGCTCGGGCGGCGCGACCGTGAACGTCACCGGCACGGTGTCGGCCGACGTGGGCGCGGAGGCGTCGCTCGAGGTGACCGGCGGCGCCACGGTCGAGGCTCCGGGTGGGGGGACCGTCACGACGACCCTCTGAGGGCCACCCACCCGGGGCGGCGCGGCTTCGGCCGCGCCGCCCCTTCAACCCCGCCGGCGCCGCGCCGCGAACGTCCCGAGCCCGATCAGGAGGGCCGCGTACGAGTCGCCGGTGTCGGGGTCGCCGCAGTCGCAGCCGCCGCCTTCGCTCGTGCTCCCGCCGGAGTCGCCGCCGGCGCACCCGCCGCCGCCGTCGTCGCCGGTGTCCTCGCGCCGGGACGTGTCGGCGGGCACGGCGAGCCCGGAGTCGCCCGTGTCGCCCGTGGTCGTCGCGGTGTCGGCGGCGGTGTCGACCCAGACGGGGCCGGTGTCGCCGGACGCCTCGCACCCGCCCTCGGGGACGCGCTCCGTCGCGACGATCGCCTCGCCGGCGAAGTCGGCTTCGTCGAAGCGCCAGGCGTCGCCCCACGCGTCCGGGCCGTCGGCGACGGGGACGAGCGAGACCGCGTCGGGCAGGCGGCGCGACGCGGCGCGGGAGATCGGGTGGCCGGGGGTCGCCACGAGGGCCTCCTCGTCGCCCGCGGCGGCCCGCAGATCGGCGGCGACGACGAGCGCGTCGACGTCGACGACCACGGCCACCTCGTCCTTGCCGAGCGCGACGTCGCGCACGCGCAGGCGCGAGGGGTTCAGCCCGAGCGTCACGTCCAGCGCGGGGAGCTCGCCGTCGGCGGGCAGCGTGCCCGCGAAGAGCAGCGCGCCCTCGGCGGAGGGGAGGTCCACCACGACCTCGAGCGCGCAGTACGCGCCCCGGGGCAACGAGAACGCGGCGGGCGCGAGCAGATCGAGGGTGGCGTCCGCCTCCCAGCGGTGGAGGTCGCCGTCGCAGTCCTCGAGGACCACCCCGTCGAGGTCGAGCAGCGCGGTCTCGACCGGGAGCTCGCCCCGGGTGGAGACGACCACGTTCACCTCGGTGCGGGCGCAGGAGAGGAGGAGGAGCATGGACGGAGTCTAGCGGGGGGGACCGGAAGGGGCGTACGTCCGACGTTCGTTCGCGTTCAGGTCCCGGTCCACGGGCCCGTCTGCGTTCATGCTCCCCGGGCCCGTGCGGGTGCGCGTGCCCGGCGCCGCGCACGCGCACCCGCACGCGCACGGCCTCCGGGGACCAGAACGCGGACGTGGACCCGAACGTGAACCTGAACGAGCTCCGGAGGCCGCGCCCCGATCAGACGTGCCGCACGTACTCGAAGTCGATCGGGTTGCCGTGGATCCCCTTCCGCGGCGCCGCGATCCAGTTCGCCATCTTGCCGGGCTCGTGGCAGGGCTTCATCAGCGAGGTCACGTAGGCGCGGTCGGCGTCGGTGGGGAGCCACTCGCCGAGGCGCGCGTCCCACTCGGCCTGCGAGACGAGCTCGCCGGTGGGGGTGAACGGGAGGTTCGCGTAGATGCCCTGGCGACGGAAGAAGCGCGACGACGGCAGCGAGACCCGCGTGGCGACGCCCTCTTCTTCGAGCGCGGCGTTCCAGCGCTTGAGCACGCGCTCGGTGTCCTTGATGTAGGACTGGCGCAGGACCTCGTTCATCGCGTTGCGCAGCGGCACGTCCTCCTCGGTCAGCGCGCCGTTCTTCGGCACGACCATGCGGTGGACCTGCCCGAGCGCGGTGTGCTCGGTGTAGTCCTTCGCCTCGTTCCAGCGGCCCTTGAGCCCGGCGGCGAAGAAGTCGGCGGCGTTGGTGGAGACCTCGGAGCCGAAGAGGTCGAGCGAGTAGCAGAACCAGTAGTTGATCCACTTCTGGACCATCGCGAGCGGGATGCCGCCCTGCGCGCGGGCGTCCCCGTTGGGGTCCTGCTTCTCGAGCTGCGCGGCGCGGCGCAGCACGCGCTCCACGCCGGTCTCGCCGACGAAGAGGTGGTGGGCCTCCTCGGTGAGCATGAAGCGGCAGGTGCGCGAGAGCGGGTCGAAGCCGGACTCGGCGAGCGCGCCGAGCTGGTACTTGCCGTCGCGGTCGGTGAAGCAGGTGAAGCAGAAGAACGTGAGCCAGTCGGGGCACGGCTGGTTGAACGCGTCGAGGATGCGGGGCTTGTCGGCGTCGCCGGCGCGGCGGGCGAGCAGGTCGTCGGCCTCGTCGCGGCCGTCCTTCCCGAAGTACGCGTGCAAGAGGTACACCATCGCCCAGAGGTGGCGGCCCTCCTCGACGTTGACCTGGAACAGGTTGCGCATGTCGTAGAGCGAGGGCGCGGTCTTGCCGAGCCAGCGCTGCTGCTCGACGCTCGCGGGCTCGGTGTCGGCCTGGGTCACGATGATGCGCCGCAGGATGTTGCGGTACTCGCCGGGCACCTCCTGCCACACGGGCTCGCCGGCGTGATCGCCCGCGGGGATGCGGCGGTCGTTCTCCGGGGCGTCGAGGAAGATGCCCCAGCGGTAGTCGGGCATCTTCACGTAGCCGAAGTGCGCCCACCCGCCCGGCTGCGTGCTGATCGCGGTGCGGAGGTAGACGTCGTCCTCCTGGTAGCCGACGGGGCCGACGTCCTTCCACCAGTCGAGGAACGCGGGCTGCCACTTCTCGAGCGCCCGCTGGAGGCGCTTGTCGGAGGACAGGTTGACGTTGTTGGGGATGCGCTCGTCGTAGTTGATGGACATCAGGTCCTCCGGTAGTCGAAGACGGGCCGCTCGGGCGCGCCGAACATCTTCAGCGCGCCGCGCTCGCCGACGGCGTTGGGGCGCTGGAAGATCCAGTTCTGCCAGGCGGTCAGGCGGCCGTAGATCTTGGTGTCGCAGGTCTCGGCGCCGCCGAAGCGCAGGTTCTGCTCCATGCCGGTGAGCGCGTCGGGCGAGAGCGACACGCGCTCCTCGATCGCGATGCGCACCTCGTCGTCCCAGTCGATCTCGTCGGGCGTCATCGTGACGAGCTCGAGCTCCTCTGCGGTCTCGGCGTCGATCCAGTCGCCGGCCTCGAGCACCTTGCCCGGGAGATCGCGCTGGCCGGGGTAGCGCGCCTGCAGGCGGGTCTGGCCGCTGGCCATCGGGAAGCGGCCGGCGCTCGCGCCGGTGACGCGCACCCGGTTCTCCCCGGCGTCGTCGGCGAGCATGTAGGCGCGGTCGGCGGCGAGCGCGAGCTCGAAGAGGCTCCCGGCGAAGGCGTTGCCGGGCTCGACGATGGCGAAGATCGACTTCGCCATGTTGTCGAGGCGGCGGAGCACGCGCGCCTGGAAGAGGCGGACCTCGGCGCCGAACCACGAGCCGTCGTCGAGCGCGGCGTCGTGGGCGAGCACCGCCTCGGCGTCGCCCGTCGCGCGGAGCACGATCACGCCGACCTCGAGGTGGTTGAAGCGCAGGCGGAGCAGGGCGTCGTCGAGCTCGCGGAACGCCCGGAGCGCCCAGGTCCCGGCGTCGCGCGTGGGGGCGGCGTCCGGGGCCCGGACCGTGAGGCTGGCGACGCGCCCCTCGATCTCGACGTGGACGTAGCGGGGCTCGCCCAGCGGCGGGAGCTCCACGCCCCTCGCGTCGCGCGGCGCCGCCTTCGCGGCGATCGCGGCGGCGCGCGCGCGGATGCCGTCGGCCCACTTGCTGCGCGGGAAGCTGCCGTCGACGAGGCGGTGCTTCACGGCGTCGCGGGCCTTGAAGCCCTCGGCCTTCGTGCAGAACACGTCGGCGATGTCGCGACGCACCTTCCGCTTGTCCGTGAGCCGGGTGAGGCCGCCCGTGCCGGGGAGCACGCCGAGCAGCGGCACCTCGGGCAGCGACACGGCGGAGTTGCCGTCGTCGACGAGCCAGATCTCCTCGCACGCCTCGGCGAGCTCGTAGCCGCCGCCCGACGCCGTGCCGTTGAGCGCGGCGATCCACGTCTGACCGCTGTTCGCCGTGGCGTCCTCGATGGCGCACCGCGTCTCGTTCGTGAACTTGCAGAAGTTCACCTTGAACGCGTGCGAGGAGCTCGCCAGCATGCGGATGTTCGCGCCGGCGCAGAACACCTTGTCGTACCCGCCGGTGACGACCACGCAGCGGACCTCGGGGTGCTCGAAGCGCAGGCGCTGTACGGCGTCGGCGAGCTCGATGTCCACGGACAGATCGTAGGAGTTGAGCTTGAGCTCGTACCCGGGCCACATCGGCCGGTCCTCGTTCACCTTCATCACGAGGGTGGCGACGGGACCGTCGACCTGGAGCTGCCAGTGCACGTAGCGGGAGGGGTGGGTCTCGAAGGAGACGGGCGGGTAGGTGGCGTCGGCCATGGGGCGCAATATACTGCAAGCGACGGACCCCGGGTATGCATAATAGTGCACTCACGATCCTCGCCGGCCGGGTGCGGGCCTTGCGGGCGGCGAAGGGCTGGACGCGCGAGCGGCTCGCCGACGTGTCCGGGGTCAGCCTCCGGTACGTGGCCGAGCTCGAGGGCGGGCACGCGAACATCAGCGTCCTGCGGCTCGCCGAGGTCGCGGAGGCGCTGGGCGTCTCGCTCGTCACGCTGCTCGCGGGCACGGGCCCCGTGCGCGACGAGGCCGAGGAGCTCGCCGCGCTCGGGGGGGAGGCGCGCGCGCGGGCGCTCGCCGCGGCGCGGACCCCGCGGAAGATCGCGCTCGTCGGGCTGCGCGGGGCGGGGAAGAGCGCGGTGGGGCGGGCGCTCGCCGAGCGGCTCGCCGTTCCGTTCGTGGAGGTGGACCGCGCGGTCGAGGAGGCGGCGGGCCTCCGCCTCGGCGAGATCTTCGAGTACCACGGCGCCGCGCGCTACCGCGAGCTCGAACGCGAGGCGCTGGCGCGGCTCCTCGCCGGTCCGGGTGCCGCGGTGCTCGCGACGGGCGGGTCGGTGGTGACCGACCCGGTGGGGTGGGAGCTCCTGCGCCGCGGGGCGCGCACCGTCTGGCTCCGCGCGTCGCCCGAGAGCCACCTCGCGCGCGTGGAGGCGCAGGGCGACTTCCGCCCGATGCGCGGCCGCGACGACGCGCTCGCCGAGCTGAAGGGCATCCTGGCCGCGCGCGAGCCGCTGTACGCGCAGGCCGAGGTCCACGCCGACACGGAGGGGCGCGAGCCGGCGGCGGTGGCGGGCGCGCTGGCTGCGAAGCTGGGGTGAGCGGGGGCCTCCCCGGGAGGGGTGGCCACGGCGACCGCGGGAGGGGGGACCTGCCGAGCAGGGGTGGCTTCGATGACCGCGTGGCGGTCACGGAGGGGGGACCTGCCTGGCAGGGGTGGCTTCGATGACCGCGTGGCGGTCACGGAGGGGGGGCCTGCCGAGCAGGGGTGGCCTCGGCGACCGCGTGGCGGTCACGGAGGGGGCACCTGCCGAGCAGGGGTGGCCTCGGCGACCGCGAACTCCACTCGGACGGCGAGCCCCGAGTCGTCCTCGGTCCAGCGGCGCCCTCGGGCTGGGCGCGTTCCCGCTCGTCGCGCCGGCGGGCCGGCGCTGGCTCCTGATCGTGCACGGCCCCCTCGCAGCGGTCCTGCGCGTCGCCAAGACCCTCGCCGTCCCGCTCCTCGGCATGCTCGTCGGGGGTCTGTTCGCGGCGATCCCGCCGGAGCCGGGCGACGACGCGCGCACCGTCGCGGTGGTCAACGGCGTCGACCTCGCCACGGCCTGTGCCGAGACGCCACGCCGTTCCGCCCGGGCGAGCGGCTCGACCAGGGCCACTTCGTGGCCGAGGTGCTGGCCGTCACCCACGACGGGCGCCCCCTCGAGGTCCGCTTCACGTTCCCGGCGCCGCTGGAGGACCCGAGCGTCCGCGTGTTCGCGATGCGCGACGGCGGCATCGTCCCGTGGACGCCGCCGGCGATCGGCGAGACGGCGACGCTGCCGCCTATCTTGTAGGCCGCCGCCTCGCGAACGCGAGCGCGATCGCCGACGCGAGCCATCCCGCCGCCCCGCCGCCCGCCGCGCAGCCGCAGTCGCCGGCGGCCGTGACGAGGTCGCCGGTGCGCACCTCGCGGGGCCCGATCTCCTCGACGGCGCTGGTGTCCTCCGGCGGTCTCCCGGTGTCGTCCCCGCCGCCGCCGCCCGTGTCGTCGGCCGGGGCGGACTCGTCGACGTCGCCGTCGCAGTCGTCGTCGATCCCGTTGCCGGCCACCTCCTCGGCCGCGGGGGAGACCGCGCCGTCCCCGTCGTCGCAGTCGTTCTGCTGCTCGGTGTAGCCGTCGCCGTCGTCGTCGTAGGCGGCGGTCCCTTCGTCGACGACGCCGTCGCAGTCGTTGTCGATCCCGTCCGCGAGCTCGGTGGCCCCCGGGTACACGGTGGCGTCGGTGTCGTCGCAGTCGTCGCCGCCGTCGGTGCTCGCGTCGTGGCCGTCGTTGTCGTCGTCCGTGGCGACCGGGGTGGTGACGACGAGGTCGTCGAACGCGCAGCCGCCCGACTGCCGCTCGCCGCAGTTGTAGGTGTAGAAGCCGAGGTTGCCCTCCGTGAACGCCGTGTCCGTCGCCGTCAGCACGAGGTCGGCGGCCTCCATCACGCCGTTGGCGTCGTCGTCGAACCACACCTCGAGGTCGGAGCCGCTGGTCACGATCTCCACCGCGTGCTCCACCCCGTAGGTGTAGTGGGCGCTGGCGTCGTCGAGCTGCGTCGCGCGCCCGCGTTGCACCCGGTACAGGCGAGCGCCCGTGAACGCGTCGTTCGAGCCGTCGTCCGGGCCGGGGCAGAAGCTGCCGTTGCAGAAGACGGCCATGTAGAAGTTGGAGGCGTCCTCGAAGCGGAAGACGAAGCCGGCCGCGTCGTCGTCGCTCACGCGCATCGTGGCGGACGCGGTGAAGTCCGCCCAGCCGTCGCCGGTGTAGACGAGGTGGTTGTCGATGGACGAGCCGCTGCCCCAGGTGCCCTCGCCGTCGTCGGTGGTGGCGTACACGTCGTCGCCGGTGCGCGTGCTCCAGTCGTCGCCCCAGTACCCCGACTCCCAGCCGTCGGTGCCGGAGAAGTCGGACGTCGTGTAGGCGTCGAAGTCGTTCTCGTACACGAGCACGTCCGCCGCGTGGGCGAGGGCGAGGAAGGGCGTCATGCCACGATCATGCCCCGGCCCCGCGCGAGGGATCACTTCTTTGCGAGGATGGCCTCGATCTCGTCCATGATCCGGTCCATGCGGCGCGCGATGGCGTCGTACGGAGCGGGGGTCGCCATGTCCACGCCCGCGTTCTTCAGCAACACGTACGGGTCGTCGGAGCCGCCGGCGCGGAGCAGCGTGAGGTAGCGGTCGACCGCGCCCGGCTTCCCCGCGAGCACGTCCTCGGCGAGCAGCGAGGCGGCCGAGATGCTCGTCGCGTACTGCCAGACGTAGAAGTTGTAGTAGAAGTGCGGGATGTAGGCCCACTCGGTCGCGTAGGCGTCGTCGATGCGCGTGACCCCGGCGTCGTGACCGTAGTAGCGCTTCAGCAGCGCGAGGTAGGTGGCCGACAGGGACTCGCCGGTGAGCGGCTCGCCCTTCTCCACCTGCGCGTGGATCGCGAGCTCGAACTCCGCGAACTGCGCCTGGCGGAAGTAGGTCGTGCGCAGGCCCTCGAGCGCGCTGCCCAGGTAGAAGAGCCGCTCCTCGTCGGTCTTCGCGTTCTTCAGCTGGTGGTCGAGCAAGAGCGCCTCGGCGAAGGTCGAGGCGACCTCGGCGATGAACGTGGCGTAGTCGGCCGTGGGGTAGGGCTGCGCCTTCATGGAGAGCGCGCTGTGCGCGGCGTGGCCCCACTCGTGGGCGAGCGTGCTGACCGCCTCGTACTCGCCCGTGTAGTTCATCAGCACGAAGGGGTGCACGTCGTAGGCGCTGCCGTCCATGTAGGCGCCGCTGTGCTTGCCCTTCTTCGGGTACACGTCCATCCAGCGGTTCGCGAACCCGGTCTCGAGGATGCCCGTGTAGTCGGGGCCGAGCGGCTTCGCCGACGCGATCGCGAGCGCCTTCGCCTCGTCGATCGTCCAGTGTTTGTCGGAGCTCTGGACCAGCGGCGGGTACATGTCGTGGTACGCGAGGTCGCTCACCCCGAGCATCTTCGCGCGCAGCTTCAGGTAGCGGTGCAGCGTGGGCAGGTTCTTGTTCGTGGTGGCGACGAGCGTGTCGTAGACGGCGGGCGGGAGATGGTCGGCGTCGACCGCGGCCGCGACGCTCGTGGGGTAGCCCCGGGTGCGCGCGACCAGCCAGTGGCCCTGCACCGCGGTGTCGAGCAGGCCGCCCAGCGTGCCCTCGTAGGCCTTCAGCGCGCCGAAGAAGCCCATGAACGCGTCCTTGCGGACGGCGCGGTCCGGCGAGGCGCGGAGCACCGTGTACGCGGAGGGGTCGAGGCGCGTGCCGTTCACCGTCGGCCAGGGCAGCTCCGCGTTCACGAGCACGCTCTGGAGGCGGCCCGGCGCGTCGCGGACGGTCCCGGTGGCGGCGAGCAGCGCCTCGCGGTCGGGGTCGAGCGTGTGCGCGGCGTCACGGACCGCGGTGCGGAGCCAGTAGGCGTAGGGGGCGAGCGCTTTGTCCTTCGCGATGGCCTTCTCCACCTTCGCGCCGCCCATCGCGACGATCTCGGGCTCGAAGAAGGCGGACTTCTCCTCGAGCCGCGTCCAGAGCTGCTCGGCGCGCTGGGAGCGGGCGAGCCAGGCGTCGTCGCCCTCGTCCTCGCTCGAGTGGTTCATCGCGTAGGTGACGGTGCGGGCGACGCCCTTCTGGACCTCGAAGCGGCGTGCGACGCAGGGCTGAAACTTCTTCGCGAGCTGCCCGCGGCAGTCCGCGAGCCCGTCGGCCTCCTTCTCGAGCCGGGCGACCTCGGCCTCCCAGGCCTCGAGCGTCGGGTAGACGTGGGCGAGGTCCCAGGTGTCCTCGACGCGCGGCGCGGTCGTGGTCTCGGCGAGGGCGAACGAAGCGAGCAGGACCATCGGGAGGGCCTCCGGGCGGCCCTCCTACCTCGTCCGACGGCGGAGGGGAAACACGCTTGACTCCCCGCCCGCTTGCTGTACGCTTGTTCAGTCATGGCCGCCGCCCGCCTGTGCTGCCTGGACCTCGACACGTTCTTCGTGTCCGTCGAGCGCCTGCTCGACCCCTCGCTGGTCGGGAAGCCCGTCGTGGTCGGGGGGCGCAAGGGATCGCGCGGCGTGGTGACGTCGTGCAGCTACGAGGTGCGCCCGCTCGGCGTGCGCTCGGGCATGCCGATGCTCGAGGCCGCGCGGCTCGCCCCGGACGCGACCTTCGTGCCCACGCGGCACGCCACCTACGGGCCGTACGCCGAGAAGGTCCGCGCCGTGCTCGACCGCTTCTGCCCGGTCGTGCAGACCGCCTCCATCGACGAGTTCTTCCTCGACTTCCACGGGTGCGAGCGTCTGTACCACCGCCCCGGCGACGCCGACGCGGACGCGACGATCGAGCGCGTGGTCCGCGAGATGCGCGAGGTCATCCAGGCGGAGGTGGGCCTGCCGGCGAGCGCCGGGATCGGGACGACGCGGGCGATCGCCAAGATGGGGAGCGGCCGCGCCAAGCCCGCGGGCGTGCGGATGATCCGCGCGGGCGAGGAGCGCGCGTTCGTCGATCCGCTCCCCGTCCGCAGGTTCCCCGGCATCGGCGAGGTCGCGGAGGCGAAGCTCCACGAGGGAGGCGTCTTCACGCTGGGGCAATTGCTCGACGGGCACCGCTTCCCCGAGCTCCGCGAATTCGTCCGCGAGGGCATCTCGCGGGGGGGCCCGCTCGGGAAGGACCGGCCCGCCTTCCGGGAACACGACACCCCCGGCCCCGGGGGCAGCATCTCGAACGAGCGCACCTTCTTCGCCGACGTCGGCGAGCGACAGGTCGCCGAGGACGAGCTGCGCGCGTTGTGCGAGCGTGTCACCTGGCGCGCGCGCAAGCGCGGCATCCGCGCGCGGACCATCTCGCTGAAGCTCCGCTACGCGGACTTCGAGACGCTCTCGCGATCGCGGACCATCGAGGCCACCGACGAGGAGGAGCGGGTGCGCGAGGTGGCGACCCAGCTGTTGCGTGACAATTGGACGCGCGCCACACGTGTCCGCCTGCTCGGCGTGGCGCTCCACAACCTCGTCGGCGCCGATCCGCAGCTGGCGCTGCCCTTCGGGCCCGCGCGCCCGCGCACGGGCGCCGCGATCGACGCCGTGCGGGCGCGCTTCGGGTACGACGCCATCCGCCTCGGCGTGGCGGGCGATCGCCGGGACTGGAGCGGGTGACGGCCCCCCGAGGGTGTCGGATGCGTCTTCCGGCGCGGTTAGGAAGCGCCGCACCGGTCGTTCGGCCGGGAGGAGAAGCCGTCGCGTGGGACTGTTCCAGCCGACCCGCACCCGTCCCTTCACGGACGAGGGGGGCCATCCGCTCCCCGGGAGCGTCGCCACGCTCGAGCGTGTTCGTCTCGGGGGCCTCGATCAGCTCGTGGTGACGCGAGGCGCGGACACGAAGAACCCCCTCCTCCTCTGGCTCCACGGCGGCCCGGGCGCGTCCGACCTCGGGGCGCTGACCCGGTTCAACCCGGAGCTCGAGCGGCGCTTCACGGTGGTCCACTGGTCCCAGCCCGGGACCGCCCAGTCCTTCGACCCGCGGGCCACCCCCGAGAGCCTCGGAGACGAGCGGTTGATCGCGGACGCGGTGGAGATCGCGCGGCGCATGCTCGCGCGCTTCGGCCAGGAGAAGCTGGTGGTGGCGGGACAGTCGATGGGGACCACGGTCGGCCTCACCCTCGCCCGCCGGTACCCCGAGCTCGTCCACGCCTACGTGGGCGTCAACCAGGTGGTGGACAGGGCGGCCGAGGAGGACCGCTGCCGGAACGCGGCGATGGCGCTCGCCGAGGCGAGGGGCGACCGCAAGGCGCTCGAGGCGCTGGCGCGGCTCCCGCCCAAGGACGAGCTGATCCGCGACATCGACGCGCTGCTGGTCCTGAAGACCGTCACGCGCGAGATGGGGATCGTGTCCCACGATCCCGCGTTCTTCCGGGCCTTCGCCAAGGCCGTGATCCTCGCGCCGGAGTTCACCTGGACGTACCTGTTCCGGTTCGTGAAGGCGCTCATGGTCGCCACGAAGCTCTCGTTCGTCCCGAGGTGCCGCTTCGACCTGTTCGCGCAGCCGTCGGCGGTCCCGGTGCCGATCTTCCTCGTGGCCGGCAGGCACGACCTCTACACCAGCGCGGAGCTCGCCGGGGAGTGGCTCGCGGGCGTGGAGGCGCCGCACAAGGAGCTCCACGTCCTCGACGGCGCGGCCCACCTCGCCTGCTACGAAGCGCCGGAGGCGTTCGACCGGATCCTGATCGACCGCGTGCTGCCCCTCGCGCGCTGACGGTCAGGAATACCGGGACGCGTGGGAGGTCTCCACGAGCGCCAGCAGCTCCTTCACCTGCTGCCCCTCCGAGGCCCGCGCGACCAAGAGCGCGTCCGGCGTGTCGACGACCAGCAGGTCCTCCACGCCGAGCAGCGCGACGAGCTTGCCGGCCGCGTGGACGACGTTGCCCCGCGCGCGGATCGCGACCACCCCGTCGGCCACGGCGACCCCGCCCTCGCCGCCGGGCAACACCTCGAGCAGCGCGGGCCAGCTCCCGACGTCGGACCAGCCGAAGGTCACGGGGAGCACGCGCAGGCCCGACGCGCGCTCCAGCACGCCGTAGTCCACGCTGGTCGCCTCCGAGAGACCCCACGCCTCGCCGATCGGCGCGCCGTCGCGCAGCCGCCCGATCATCGTGCGGGTGCCGGGCAGGTGCGCGGCGACCGCGTCGAGCAGCGCGCCGGCCGTCCAGACGAACATCCCCGCGTTCCACAGGTGCCGGCCGCTCGCGAGGAGCTGCACGGCCACCTCCTGCGGGGGCTTCTCCACGAAGCGCCGCACGGCGAGCGCGGGGCCCGGGCCGTCGTCGGCCTCGATCCAGCCGTAGCCCGTCTCGGGGCGCGTCGGCCGGATCCCCAGCGTCACGAGCGAGCTGTTCGTCGCGACATGCGTGGCGGTTGCCAACGCGTCCCGGCAGGCCACCTCGTCGGCGATCACGTGGTCGGACGGCAGCACCACGCACCCGACGCCGCCTCGCCGCTCGACCTCCAGCGCCGCCCACGCGATGGGCGCCGCGGTGTTGCGGGCGCTCGGCTCGACCAGCACGCCGACGCCCGGCACCTGCTCGCGCACCGCCTCTTCCATGTCCGGCCCGGTGACGACGAGCACGCGCTCGGGAGGCAGGCCCGTCCGCGAGACGGTGCGCTGCAGGAGCGTCGGCCCGCCGTCGAGCGAGAGGCACTGCTTCGGGCGAGCGCGGCGCGACAGCGGCCAGAAGCGGGTGCCACGCCCCCCGGCGAGCACCACGGCGAACCAATCGGACGGGAGCGTCACGGGATCTCCTTCGAGAGGGTCAGAGGAACGTGTCGAGGAACGACACGAGGTGGGAGACGGGTCCCCCGGGGAGCGCCCCGGTGAACAACAGGACCCCCACCACGAAGAGGGTCACCCACAGGGTGGTCAGGTAGCGGGCCGTCCAACGCTTCCAGACCCAGCCGCCGATCGCGCCGTCCGCGCGCTGATCGCCGCGGTTGGCCCAACGTTGGATCGGCAGGCGGAAGAGGATGTAGACCTTCACGAGGCTCGCGGCGAGCTGGTTGAAGTACAGGAAGAACGGGAAGCTGACGTCCACGCGGGTGTGGTAGGCGAACAGCAGCGCGGACTGCGCGCCGCGGGTGATCCCGACCCAGAGCGGCAGCGCCAACAGCAGCGCGGGGTCGACGAGCAGCGCGCCGCCGATGAGCGCGACGGGCCCCACGAGGCAGCTCCACATGGCGATGCGCTGGTCGAGGATGCACCACCAGACGAAGGGGCCCACCCGCGTGGGCCCGAGCGCGAGCGCGCGCCGCCCGTTCCGCAGCATGTTCCCGGACCAGCGCAACAGGTTCTGGAGCACGCGGTCGAACAGCGGCCCGTCGACCCGCTCGATCGTGTAGACCAGCGCGTCGGGCACGTACCGCATCTCGGCGCCGCGCTGGAGCAGCCGGTACCAGGTCGACTTGTCGTCGCCCGAGAGGAAACGGAAGCGGCCCCACACCCAGTCGTCGAGGTGGTCCTCCTCGACGGTCGCGACGAACTCCTCGTCGAGCACGGCCCGCGCCCGGTAGACGGACAGCCGCCCCGTGAGCGTCAGCACCTTCCGCGACAACGCGTGGGAGCACATCGTGAGGTGGCGCTGCGCGAAGCGGAGGTCGAGCCACTTCTGCATGAACGTCGACCCGCGCACGACGGCGCGCTCCAGCGTCGTGAGCGCGTCGAGCTTCGGCTCCACCCGGAACAGGGGCAGGCACCGCGCGAGGCAGTGGGGCGCCATCAGGCTGTCCCCGTCGAGGAACACGAGCGGGGTGTCTCCCCCCACGCCGAGGCGCGACAGCGCGCGGAGCGCGAGCCCGATCGCGACGCGTTTCCCCGGGCGCGTCTGGCGGACGAACACGACCTCGAGGCGGGCCGGCGACCGCGTCGCGGCGAGGTGCTCCGAGATCACCTGCTCGTCCGAGGGGTCGCCGCTGCCGACGACGAGGCGCCCCGGCACGCCGATGCGCGCGAGCTCGGCGAGGATGCTGTCGAGCACCGCCCGCGTGGTGGCGGGGTCCTCGCGGAAGGTCGTCATCATGAAGGCGACCTCGCGCGGCCGCCAGCCCGCCGCCCAGATCGCCGCCGCCTCCCGGCGCAGGCGCGCGTACACGCGGCGCTGGTAGATCCGGGCGCGCACGAAGTGCGTGGCCCACCAGCCGAAGCGCCACACCGCGAGGGCGCCGAGCCCGCCGAGGAGCCCCTGCCCGGCGGAGGCCCGCCAGAGATCCGGGGGCACGAGGAGGACGGCGCAGGCGAGCCCCGCGACGTACAGCCACGCCGCGAGGAGGTCCCGGGCGCGCCACCGGAACCGCTCGTCGCCGGTCAGCGCGTCCACGACTGGTACCTCGCGAGCGCGTACAGGTCCCGACGCTCCACCTTCGCGGGCAGGGGTGTCGCCGTTCTCGTCCACGTGTGGAACGTCAGGAGCGCGTGGGTCGCGCGCCGCGGGTCGAAGGCGTCGCCGTAGCCGTACCCGGCGTTCGCCCGCGCGGCGTCGAGCGGCTCGGTGGAGCCGACGAACTCGCCCCGGGTGTCGCCGGCGAGCAGGCGCCGCTCGAGCAGGCGCCACGCCGAGGTGACAGGGGCGGCGCAACATTGGGTGAGCAGCGCGATCTCGAGCCACGCGTCGAGATCGTAGGCGTGGTAGTAGAGCGCCCGGCGCTCGCGCAGGTCCACGCTCTCGCCCGTGCGGGCGTCGAGGTTGACGGCGGCGTGGGCCTCCGCGGCGGCGCGGTCCGCGGCGAACGCGCCGGCGTCGCCCAGCGCCTCGTCGAGCAGGAGCAGCATCTTGAGCTGGTGCGTGCGGTGGTTGTTGACGGACGCGCGCGGACCGAGGCGCCAGGCGCGCTCGGCGTCGCGCATGCGGGCGAGCCAGCCGCGGACGTCGTCGTCGTCCTCGTCGAGCAGCGCGCGGGCGTGGATCAGCGCGTCGAGGCGCGTCTCGTCGACGGGGTTGCCCGTGGGGACGTGTGTCGCGGCCCAGTCCACGAGGCGCCCGCGCGCGCCGTCGCGGTACCGGGGCTCGCCCGTCGCCCGGAAGGCGAGGGCGAGGAGCACGGCGTCGTCGGCGTCCTCGAAGGCCTCGCGCGAGGCGGCGACGGCGGGATCGCCGAGGTCGTCGGAGCCCGCGCTGGCGAGCCGCGCGACCGGACGCGCGGGCCGCCGGAGCGCGCGGTCCGCCTCGGCGACCACGCGGGCGCGGGTCTCGGGCAAGAGCTCGGCGGGGCTCGCGCCCCACCCCGCGGGCTCGGCCGCGGCGAGCGCCGCGAGGATCACCGCCAGCTCCGGGCGAAGCTCACCACGGCGGGCAGCCCCACGGCGGCGGCCTCGCGGAGCTGCTCCCGCGCCTCGTCGGCGGAGCCGGGCTCGCCGGCGAGCCCGGTGACGTCGAGCTCCACGCGCAGGCGCGGCTGCATGCCCCAGACCGCGGCGGTCTCGGCCTTCGCGGCGTCGCTGTCGATCGCGCGGACGGTGCCCTCGTAGCGGGCGCCGAGGCCGGACACCGTCACGCGCGCGACGTCGCCGATCCGCACGTACTCGCCCTCCTCGCGGGTGATCCAGGCCTCGACGACGCGCGCCTCGGCCTCCTCCAGCACCACGACCGGCACGCCCTGCCGGACCGGCGTGGACGCGGTCTGGGTCACCTCGGCGACCCGCCCGGCGAACGGCGCGGTCACGCGCTCCGCGGCCTCCGCGCGGCGGCGCGTGGCTTCGAGCACGCCGCGGCGCAACGCGACCTCCTCCCGCGCGGTCGCGAGCGCCGCGTCGAGCTCGGGGAGGCCCGCCTCGACGCGGTCGCCGTCGAAGTACCAGCCCTGCCGCGCGGCGCCGAGGCGGCCCCGCTCCACCGTCAGGAGGCTCCGCGCCGCTTCGAGCTCGCCGGCGGTCGCCGCGCGCTTCGCCGCCTCGACGTCGACCTCCAGGCGGGAGACCACGTCCCGGGCGAGCAGGGCCCGGAGCCGCGCGAGCTGGCCGTCGGCGAGGGCGAGCCGCTCCTCGAGCAGCGCGACCTGCGTGTGCTGGTGCGCCACCCGCGACCGCATCATCCGGTCGTGGATCGAGAGGCGCTCGGCGTGCGCGTCGCGCGCCGCCTCGAGCCGGGCGACCTCGAGCTCCGCCTGCTGCACCGCGAGGGCCGCGGCCTCGATCTCCGCCCGGGCGCGGGGCGATTCCACGTGGAACAGGGGGGCCCCGGCCTCGACGGGCTCGCCCGGCGCGACCCACACGGCGCGCAACACGCCGTCGGAGGGGCTCGTCACCCGCGCGGTGGGCGCGACGATCGAGGCCGCGTCGACCTCGATGCGCCACACCCGGTGGTACGCCGTGGTCGCGAGCCACGCCGCCATCGCCACGCCGAGCGCGGCGGAGAGGACGAGGCGCACGGGGACCCGGCGCGCAGGCGCGGCGGGCGGATCCACCGCCCGCGGGGGCGGCGGCGGCTCGATGCGATCCAGCGCCCCGACAACGCTGGCTGGCTCCTCGTCGTCGCGCGAGACGTACTGGAGCAGCTCGCGCGCGGCGTCCGGCAGGCGGGTGAACTCGAGCCCGGCCTCGTCGCCGGCCGACCGGACCATCCGGAGCGCGGCGTCGAAGGACAGCTGGAGCCCGTCGAGCGAGACGGTCACGCGCGCGTCGGTGTCCTCGCCGGCGGCGA
>JBMOQZ010000059.1:0-3382 GCA_049322475.1 Myxococcota bacterium
ACCGGCGCGCCCGGGCGTGCGTGCTATCCTCGCGCCCCCCGATGGCGCGCGCTCGGACGGAACCCGCCTCCTCGTTCGGCAGCACGTCCAGCCCCGCGATGGCCGAAGCGCTCGCGCAGCTGGAGCTCGCGACGGGGAGCACGCTGCCGTGCCTGCTCCTCGGCGAGATCGGCACGGGGAAGAGCTGGTTCGCGCGGCGGCTCCACGCGCTGAGCGACCGGCGGAACGGGCCCTTCCGCGATCTGAACTGCGGCTCGCTGAAGGGGGATCTGCTCCGCGGCGCGCTCTTCGGGCACGATCGCGGCGCGTACACGGGCGCGACCACGGCGCGGGAGGGGCTCTTCCGGCAGGCGGACGGCGGGACCCTCTTCCTCGACGAGATCGCGGACCTCGACCCCGAGTCGCAAGGGATGCTGAACGACGTCATCCAGGACGGCACCGTGCTGCCGCTGGGCAGTCAGCGACGCGTTCCGGTCGACGTCCGGCTCGTGACCGCCACATGGCAGGACCTCCCGGCCCTCGTCCGCGCCGGACGGTTCCGCCAGGACCTCCTCGACCGCATCGACCACCGCCCGATCCGGATCCCCGCGCTGCGCGAACGCGCGGGGGACATCCCGGCGCTGGTGGCGGCGGTGGCTCCCGGCGCGCTCGTCGAGGATGAGGCGTTGGAGGTGCTCGTCGCGCACGACTGGCCCGGAAACGTCCGCGAACTCGAGAAGTGCCTCCACAAGCTGACCGAGGACGCAGACGGGCGCATCGTCCGCGCGGGCGCGGTCCGCGCCTGGATCGCCGGGAGCGCGCGCGCGGCGAGCGTCCCCCTCGCGGCGCAGGCACGGGGCACCCCGAAGACACCGGCCGCCTTCCTCCTCGCGGTGCTCGCGGCGGCTGGCGACGCGCGGCGGCCCATCTCGGCGATCGCGCGCGAGGCGTGCGCGCGGCACGGCCAGGACGCGCGCGTCTGGACACGCGTCCGGGAGCTCCTGCGCGAGCTCGCCCGGCACTGGCACCACGCCTGGTCCACGGACCCTTCCGCGCTGCACCCCGTGCGCGCGGGGATCGAGCGGCTGGCCGCGGAAGCGAGGTCAGACCAGGAAGGCTACGCGGAGGTCCGCCTCGCGCTCGCCGCCGTCGCCGAGCCCGCCCCCGAGGACACCGGGACGATCCGCGCTCCCGAGGCACCCCCGGAGTCGGACCTCGTCTTCACCGTCCCTTATCGGGCGAAGCGCGACTCCTTCGTGGGGCGCCGCGACCTCCTCGACCGCGTCGGCGCCATGCTCTCCGAGGGAGTCGCCGTGAGCCTGCACGGGCTCGGCGGCATCGGGAAGACCCAGCTCGCCGTCGAGCTGGCGTGGCGTCTCCGACCCCGATTCCCCGACGGCGTGGTCTGGCTGGACGGCCATCTCTCGGATCAGGAGCGCCTCGCGACCTTCGCGGTCGAGGGGCTCGGAGAGGATGCCTCCGCGAGCGTCCCTGCCCGGGCGGCGGCGGCGAAGCGGTGGCTGCGCGCCCACCCCCGTTGTCTCCTCGTGTTGGACGACGTCCAGGCGGACTTCGTGGCGCCTGTCCACGGCACCTGGCTCTCCACCTCACGGGAGCCGCTCGTCGCGGCGGCCGAGGCCGTGGAGGTCCTCGAGCTCGACCCCGAGGACGCCGTCCGCCTGCTGGCGGAAGCCGCCACGCGTACTTCCGCCGACCCTTCCACGGTGGCGGACCTCGCCGGCGAGCTCGGAGGCGTTCCGCTCCTCCTCGAGCTCGCCGGCGTGTGGCTCTCCCGGCACCCGCGCGCGACCTGGGAGGGCTACCTCGCCGACTTCCGCGCCGACCCCCTCCACGCGCCGGGGATGCGCTCCGATGCGCGAACTCGCGGCACGGGTCACATCGCGGACGTCGTACGCACGCTCGCGGTCGACCCGGCGCTCGGCACCGAGATCCGGGGCTTCGACGCGCTCCTGGAGACCCTCGCGTGCTGGGAGGCGGAATACCTCTGGCCCGACCTCGTCGAGGCGTTGTGCGGCGCAGGCGACCCGGGAGCGCTGCTCGACGAGGTACGCCTGCGCGGGCTCGTGCGCGAGGGCGACGGCGGAAAACTGACCATGCACCGCGTGCTCCGCGAGGTCATTCGCGCGGGCATGCCGCGCGGCCGCCGCTCCGACCGCCTCGATCAGATGGCGCAGGCATCGGCGGCTTGGCTCGAAGCGCGCCTCGAGGAGCGAGACATCCCCGCGATCGCGCGGAGCTGGGTGGGCCTGGATCAGCTCCTCACGGCCTCGCGGAGCGAGGGCGCATCGGGTTGGGCCGCGCTCACGCTCGCGATGGGAGCCACGCTCGTCCGCTTCGATCACTTCGACACGGCCGCGAAGCGGTACCTCGAGCCCGTCGAAGCCGCTCCCACCACCGGATCCGACGCCATCGACGCGGCCGCCCGCGCCACGAGCCAACTGCTCCTGGCGCACACCCGCCTCCTCTGCGAGGGCCCCGGCGCCGCTCGGGAGACCCTCGAGCGCGTCGTCCTCCCGTCCGAACATCCACTGAGCGCCGACGTGGCTCGCTTCGTCCGGGCCCTCGAGGATGCGGATGCGGGAGCGATCCTCGACCAGGCCGCTCTGGACCCTCGCGTGGCGGACGGGGCCGAGGTGTGGGCCGCCCGGCACGCCGCCGCGGTCGCGGAGGGAGGGTCGCCGCTCGAGACCGCGGCCTGCGCCTTCTTCTGGGGCCTCGCCCACGAACGTTTGGGCGAGCATGCCCGAGCGATCGCGCCCTACCTGTCCGCCCGATCCCAGCTGATCGAGCTCGGCACCGCCGCCGCCGCCCTGTTCAGCGCCGAGCTGCGGCTCGGACAGGTCCTCACGAGGCTCGGGGACTTCGACCGGGCGCTCGAGCACCTGGAGTCCGCGTCCCGGATCGTGTCCTCCTTGCGGGGGATGCCGCCCGCGACGCTCTGGCAGCTGCGCGCATCCACCGGGCACGCGCTCTCCGGGGCAGGGCGGCCGGAGGAGGCCCTCGCCCGGCTCGAGCCCCTCCTCTCCGGTGAGGAAGGCGACGAGCACTCTCGCGGGCTCGCCGCCCAGACCGCGGCGACCATCCTGATGGCCCGGGGTGAGGTCGCACGTGGCCGCGGGGTCTGCGAGATGGCGCTGCGGTCCGTTCCGGAGACCTCCCACCAGGCCGGCCACGTCCGCCTCAAGCTCTCGGAGTGCGCGCTCCAGGAACGCGACATGGCCGAGGCGGCACGCCAGGCCGAAGCGGCGCTCCGCCTCTGCTGGTTCCGGAAACTCCGCCTCGCGCGTTCCGGAAAATCTGTCCGCTTCGTGCTCGTCACCCGCGGACGGCTTGTCGTCCAGAGCGAGGTGCCGCGTGCGGACGCTCGGCCCGTCCATGAGCA
>JBMOQZ010000060.1:0-31041 GCA_049322475.1 Myxococcota bacterium
CGCTCCAGGTATTCGCGGCCGGCCCCTCCGCGGCGCTCTCGGTCTGCCCGCTCCGCGGTCAGACGGAGATCGCCCCTTCCCTGAAGGAGCTGGTCCCGATCTTCACGTTGACCAGCGCGGGCTTGCCGCTCTCCAGCGCGCGCTGGATGGCCGGGTAGATCTCGTCCGGGCGCTCGACGTACTCGCCGTGGCCGCCGAGCGCCTCCACCATGCGGTCGTAGCGCGTGTAGTCGAGGCCGGTGGCGGGCATGCGGTCGGGCCCGAAGATCTGCGCCTGGCCGCGCCGGATCTGGGTCCACGCCGCGTCGTTGCCCATGACCCCGACGAAGGGGATGCCCTGGCGGGCCGCGGCCTCGTACTCCATGCCGTTGAGCCCGAAGCTGCCGTCGCCGTAGATGATGAACGTCGGGTCGTTCGGGCGGGCGAGCTTCGCCGCCATCGCGAAGGCGGGGCCGACGCCCAGCGTGCCGAGCGGCCCGGGGTCCATCCACTGGCCGGGGCGCCACACGTCGACGACCTTCGCGGCGGTGCCGACGATGTCGCCGCCGTCGCACACGATCGTGCTCGTCTCGGTGATGGCGCGGGCGAGCTCCTTGCTGAAGCGCAGCGGGTTGACCGGGACGCTGTCGCTGTTCAGCTCGGCCTGCATCTTGTCGACGCGGTTCTGCTCCCACGCGCGGACCTGCGCGAGCCACGCGGGCCCGGCGCGGCGGCCCGCCTCCGCGAGCTGCTTCATGACGAGCCCGGTGTCGCCGACGATGCCGACGTCGGCGCCGCGGTTGTGGCCGATGACGTCGGGGTCGAGGTCGACGTGGATCACCTTCGTGCCGGGCGGGATGTCCTGGCCGTAGTTGAGCCGGAAGTCCCAGGGGGTGCCGAAGATCACGATGGTGTCGGCCCCGCCGAGGGCGCGGGCGCGGCAGAGGCGGAAGAAGCGCGGGTCGTCGGGGCGGACGGCCCCGCGGGCGCCGCCGTTGAGGAAGACCGGGAGGTCGTACGCCTGCAGGAAGGCGTGGATGCTGTCGCGATACGGGCTCCACCACCACTGCGTGCCGACGACCGCGACCGCCCGCTCGGACTTCGAGAGGATCGCCGCGGCGGCGTCGATGGCCGCGGGGTCGCCCCCCGCGACGTGGGCGGTGCGGTAGCTCTCCGGGATCCGCAGGTCCTCGGTCTTCTCCATGTTCATCAGCACGTCGAGCGGCATCTCGAGGAACACGGGCCCGGGTACGCCGGTGGTGGCCTTTCGGAAGGCCATCGCGAGGAAGTCGGGGATACGCCGCGTCTCGGGGACGGTCGCGCTCCACTTCGTGATCGGGCGCATGAGCGTGACGTGGTCCATCTCCTGGAGCGAGCCCATCCCGGAGAAGAAGCGGGGGCCCTGTCCGCCGATCAGGATCATCGGGACGCCGCCGCGCATCGCGTTGGCCGCGGCGGTGACGGCGTCGGTGACGCCGGGGCCCGCGGTGACCAGCGCGATCCCCGGCTTGCCGGTGGCTCGCGCCCAGCCCTCCGCGGCGTGGCCGGCGGACTGCTCGTGCCGCACGTCCACCACGCGGATGCCCACGTCGAGGCAGCCGTCGTAGATGTGCTGGATGTGGCCGCCGCACAAGGTGAAGGCGTGGGTGACGCCCTCGCGGTGGAAGGCCTGGGCGACGAGATGTCCGCCGTGAACGTGGGGCATCGAGGGCTCCGAAGCCGGGGCGCCTAACGCGCAGGCGGACGGCCCGACAAGGTGCGAAATCCATTTCGCACCGGGGCTCGCGAGGACGATCTCGACGGGCACGTCACGGTGCGAAAAACTTTTCGCACTTCGTAATGACCCCGTAGTCGGTTTCGCCTGTCGAGGCTAAGGTCAAGGGCGATGGTGCTCTCCCGCCGGGCCCTGATGGTCTCGGGCGCCGCGTTGGCCGCGGTGTCGGCCGTGGGCGTCCGCGCGGTGGATCTCCCGGCGCCGGCCGCGGGGGCTCGTCTGCTCTCGCTCGCGGAGTTGGACCTGGTGCGGGCGGTCGGCGAGGCCCTGTTCCCGCCGGACAGCCCGCTCGGCATCGGCGCGGCGGAGGTGGACCTCGGCGCCGCGGTGGACGAGCTCGTCGGCGAGTACATGGACCCGGTGGTCGCGCCGGTGCTGCGGTACCTGTTGCGCGCCCTCGAGGTGGGGACGGCGGCGTCGCGGGGCACGCCGTTCGGCTCGCTCTCGCTGGCGGACCGTCGCGCGGTGATGGACACCTGGGCGGACAACGAGGTGCTCCCGCGGCGGCTCGCCTACGACACGTTCAAGACCATCCTCGGGATGGCCTTCTTCAACGCGGCGGCCGTGCGCGACGCCGTCGGTTGGACCGCCTCCATCTGCGACGGAGGGTCCACGTGAAGCCGGGCACCTGGGGCTACGGGACCTACCCCTCCCACCTCGAGCTGGAGGCCGACGCCTGCGTGATCGGCGCGGGCGCGGGCGGCTGCGCCACGGCCGCGGCGCTCGCCGAGGCCGGCCTCTCGGTGATCGTGCTGGAGGAGGGCCGCAAGTGGACGCCGGGGGACTTCAAGCCGAACGTCCCCTGGGCCTTCAAGAACCTGTACGCGGGGCGCGGCACGCGGGCCACGCGCGGCAACGCGGTCATCCCCATGCCGGGCGGCCGCGGCGTCGGCGGGAGCACGCTCATCAACAGCGCGATCTGCTTCCGCACGCCAGCGCCGGTGCTCGCCGACTGGCGCGAGAACCGCGGCTGCGAGCACCTCACGGACGAGTGGATGAACGCCTGCTTCGACCGCATCTGGCGGACGATCGGCGTGACCGTCAACCCGCCCGAGGTCCAGCGCAACAACAACCACATCTTCCGCCAGGGCGTCGAGGCCCTCGGGCTCGAGGGGGGCGCGTGGCTCGCCCGCTCGGCGCCCGGCTGCGTCGGCTGCGGCACCTGCCAGCAGGGGTGCAACACCGGCGGCAAGCTCACGATCGACCGCAGCTTCCTCGCCGAGGCGCTCTCCACGGGCCGCGTCGCCGTCCACGCCGACTGCCGCGTCGCCGGGGTGGAGACCGACGGTGACCGCGTGATCGCCGTCACCGGCCGCACGGTCGAGCCCCAGCAGTACGCCGACGCCGGCACGTTCCGGGTGAAGGCGCGCGTGTTCGTCGTCTCCGCGGGGCCGGTGGGCTCGCCGCGGTTCCTGCTCGAGAACGGGCTCGCCGCCGGGCCGGTGGGCGAGAACCTGCACATCCACCCGACCTCGTTCGTGCTCGGGAAGTTCGAGCAGGAGATCGTCGCGTGGCGCGGCGTCACGCAGGGCTACTACGTCGACCGGTGGAAGGACGGCTTCCTCCTCCAGACGTTCTCGATGCCGCCCGACCAGTACTACGTGAGCATCCCCTTCGGCGGCGACGCCGCGCTCGAGGTCATGCGGGACCTGCGCCACTACGCGTCCGCCGGGGTGGTGGTGCACGACGAGGACAGCGTGGGCCGCGTCACCGCGGGCGCGCTCACCTACGACCTCGGCGACCTCGATCGGCGCCGCGTGCTCGCCGGCCTGCGCATGGCGGCGCGGGTGTACTTCGCCGCCGGGGCCACGGCGGTGGTGTCGGGCGTGCACGGCGCGCCCGTCATCCGGTCGGTCGGGGAGATCGACGGCGCCCTGCACGACGACATCCCCGCCATCGACATCGGGCTCTACGCCAGCCACCCGATGGGCACCTGCCGCATGGGCGCGGATCCGAAGGGCTCGGTGGTGGACCCGGAGGGGCGCGTGTGGGGGTGGGGCAACCTCCACGTCGCCGACGCGAGCGTGTTCCCGACGTCGCTGGGCGTGAACCCGCAGGTCACCGTCATGGCGATGGGGATCACCATCGGCCGGCTCGCCGCGCGGCGAATCACGGGCGACGTGGTCGCGTCCGGGTAGGTTGCTCACCTCGCGCGTGGGCGCTACGTGCGCGCCCGCGGAGGATCGATGTCCCAGAAGAGCACGAACATCACCTGGCACGGCGCCATCGTGACCCCGGAGGAGCGCGAGCAGGTGGTCGGCCAGAAGGGCGCGGTCATCTGGCTCACCGGCCTGTCGGCCTCGGGGAAGAGCACGATCGCGCGCCGCGCGGAGCAGATCCTGCTCGAGCGCGGGCACGTCTGCTACGTGCTCGACGGCGACAACATCCGCTTCGGCCTGAACAAGGACCTCGGGTTCTCGCCGGCCGACCGCACGGAGAACATCCGCCGCATCGGCGAGGTGGCGAAGTTGTTCGCCGACGCCTGCGTCGTCACGCTCACGGCGTTCATCTCGCCCTACCGCGCCGACCGCGACAAGGTCCGCGCCATCATGCCCCCCGGTCAGTTCATCGAGTGCTACGTGAACGCGCCGATCGAGGTCTGCGAGCAGCGCGACCCGAAGGGCCTCTACAAGAAGGCCCGCGCCGGGCAGATCCCCGAGTTCACGGGCATCTCCGCGCCGTACGAGGAGCCGCTCACGCCCGAGCTCACGCTCCTGACGGGCGAGCTGTCCGTCGACGAGGCGGCGCTCGCGATCCTGCGGCACCTCGAGGAGAAGGGCTACCTCCCGAAGGCCTGAACGCGCGCCACCAGCGCCGCGATCGCCGCGGCGCGGTCGAGCCGCTCGGTGCCCCTGCCGTCGACGAGCAGCACGGTGCCGAGCGCGCCGAGCACGTTCGCGAACACGACGTCGCTCCGGGTGCGGACGAGCTGGGCGCGGGCGATGGCCTCGAGCGCGGGCTCCGTCGTCTCGGGGCTCGCCGCCTTGAAGCTCGCGAGGAAGCAGTCCGGCGCCCACTCGCGGACGCGGTCGACGAGCTTCGGGGCGGGCACGAGCCGGAGCACGATCTCGGCCTGACCGCTCGGGATCTTGGTCGCGCGCGGGTCGGCGAGCTCGTAGTCGCCGACGGCGGCGGAGTGTACGAGCGCGCCGCGCGGGTGGGCGCGCAGCCACCGCTCCATGCGGGCGCCGAGGTCGCGGGTGCCGAAGAACTCCTCGGTCGCGAGGCCCTCCGCGCGCAGGCACGCCTCCGCGCTGCCGAGGAGCAGCACCTCGCCGCCGAGCCCCCGCGCGATCTCCACGCCCGTGCGGCCCGTGGCGTGGGCCGACAGGTAGCGGATCGCGTCCACGGGGTTCCGGGTGGCGCCGGCGGTGACGAGGGCAGGGGCAGGGGTCAGGACTCTACTTTTGACCATTCGCGTAAAGGTCAAAAGTAGAGTCCTGACCCCTTCACGGGACGGCCTCGACCTCGCCCGCGACCACCACGCGATCCCGGCCTTCGCGCTTCGCCCGGTAGAGCGCCCGGTCCGCGGCCTCCAACAGCGACTCCGCGGTGGCGCCCGGCTCGGTGCCGGCGACCCCGAAGCTGACCGTGAAGGAGGGGACGTCGCTCCGGGCGAGCGCGGCGCGCAGCGCGGCGCGGACCCGCTCGAGCGCGGCGGCGGCCTCGTCCTCGGTCGAGCCGGGCAGGAGCACCACGAACTCCTCGCCGCCGTGCCGCCCCGCGATGTCCTCGGGCCGCAGCGAGGCCCGCAGCGTGTGCGCGAACAGCCGCAGCGCCCGGTCGCCCGTGCCGTGGCCGTGCGTGTCGTTGAGCACCTTGAACTGGTCGAGGTCGCCGATGGCCACCGAGAAGGGCCGCCCCGACGCGAGCAGCTCCGCGATGCGCGCGTCCATCGCCCGTCGATTGAAGAGGCCGGTGAGCGGGTCGAGCGAGGCCTGCAGCGCCGTGGACTCGATCGCCCGCACCATCGTGAGCCGCGCGCCGACGTCGGCGGCGAGCGTCTCGAGGCGCCCCACGACCTCCGCCGGCACCGGCGCGCTCGCCCGGGCGTGCAACACGGCGGTCGCGCGGCCCTGCACGAGCACGGGCACGCACGCGGCGGAGCAGGCGTCGCCGTCGGCGAGGCGAGGGCACGCGTCCAGCGCCCGCGCGTCGTCGAAGCGCATCGTCTTCGCGCGGCGCGCGGCGACGCACCCAGCGAGCGAGGCGACGCCGCACCCCCCGGGCTGCCGGACCGCGCCCCCCGGCGCGTCGGCGACGAGCGTGGCCGCGCCGGCGACCTCCTCCGCGCCGCGCGCCAGCACGCCCACCACGCTCTCTTCGTCCTCCGCGATGAGGAGCGCGCGCGAGAGCCGCGCCTCGAACTGCTGCCGCTCCGCCTCGGCGCGCCTCGCCGCCTCCCGGATGGGACGGAGCACCATCCACCACACCGCGGCCGCCGAGAGCGACACCGTGATCGTCGCCTCCTGGAGCACGCCCTGCGCCCCCACGTGCGCCACGCCCGGGAAGGTCCGGGCGAGGGCCGCCGCCGCGAACAACGCCGCCACGAGCCTCGCGAACACTCCCGGGACCGGCACGTGCCTCAGGTCCAACGTCCCCCCTCCCCACCAGTAATCGCGGCTGCGCGGGAATCATGGGGCTCGCCGGGGCGCTGGAGCGCGGCCGGGCGGGCAGGCCTCCGCGTGTCTCCCGGGCGCCGGCCGGCGGGACGAGCGCCCGCGGGCGCGCTACCATCGGGGCGCCAAGGAGACCGATGCTCGAGACCATCGACGCCGTCGTCGCGCGCATGCGCGATCGGTTCGGCGACCCGCCGCCGGAGATCGCCGTCGTGCTCGGGAGCGGCCTCGGGTACTTCGCGCAGACGCTGGCCGACCGCGTCGCCGTCCCGTACCCCGAGGTGGGGCACCCCGCGTGGGGCGTGCCCGGCCACGCCGGCGAGCTCGTCGTGGGCACCGTCGCGGGGCGCCGCGTCGCGGTGTTGTCCGGCCGGCTGCACCTGTACGAGGGGCACGATCCCGCCACCGTCGTGCTCGGCGTCCGCGCGCTCGCCCGCTGGGGCGCCACGGGCCTCGTGCTCACCACCGCGGTGGGCGGCGTCGCCCCCGAGCTGCGGCCCGGCGAGGTGATGCTGGTGACCGACCACGTCAACCTGTCGGGCGCGAACCCGCTGCGCGGGCCCAACATCGACGCGCTGGGCCCGCGATTCCCGGATCTGCAGCAGCTCTACGCCGCGCGCCTGCGCGACCTCGCGCGCGAGGTCACCGGCGAGCCGCTGCGCGAAGGCGTCTACGTGGCGATGCCCGGCCCCAGCTACGAGACCCCCGCGGAGATCCGCATGATCGCCCGCCTCGGCGGCGACGTCGTCGGGATGAGCCTCGTCCACGAGGCCATCGCCGCGTCGCACGCGGGCATGGAGGTCCTCGGGGTCGCGGTCGTGTCGAATCCGGCCGCGGGGCTCGCCCAGGCCATCCTCGCCCACGCGGACGTCACCGCGGTGATGCAGGCCGCGGGCGAGGGCGTCGCCCAGCTGTTGCGCGGGGTCATCGCGCGATGGTGAGCGACGACGAGCTCGTCCGGCTGGCCGCCGGGGCACGCGCCCACGCCTACGCGCCGTACTCGCGGTTCGCCGTCGGGGCCGCGGTGCTCGCCGGCTCGGGCCGCGTCTACACCGGCTGCAACGTGGAGAACGCGAGCTTCTCGCACACCTGCTGCGCCGAGCGCGTCGCCGTCTTCAAGGCGGTCTCCGAGGGCGAGACGGCCGTGCGCGCGGTCGCGATCGTGACGGACACGTCGCCGCCGGCGGGGCCCTGCGGCGCGTGCCGGCAGGTGCTCCACGAGTTCGGCGCCGACGCGACCGTCGCGCTGGCGAACCCCGCGGGCGAGCTGCGGTCCACGACGGTGCGGGCGCTGTTGCCCGACGGGTTCGACCCGGGCGTCGTGCTTGCGGCGATGCGCCGTTAGGCAGGCGCCTCGGCGGAAGACGGGCGACGCCGCCGGCGACGGCGGCGCTTCGACGCGCCCCCGTCGTCCGTCACGCGGGTGGTGGCGGCGATCTCCTCGAGCACCTCGTTCACGAGCGAGACGAGCGTGTCGCCGTGGGCCTCGACCTGCCAGGCGCGGATCTCCGGGACGCGCGAGAGGTCGTCGAGCGTGCGCGGGGCGTGGCGGGTGATCTCGCGCAACAGCCCGTTGGCCGCGACGGTGATCGGCGCGACGTTGTCGCGGCTGACGATGTCGTTGCGCCACTGCTTGAGCCGCGCGAGCAGGCGCTCGGCGTCCCGGCCCCGCAGCGACTCGCCGCGCTCGGCGCGCTGGCGAGGCGGGGCGTCGGGGAGGGGCGCGTCGTCCTCGAGGCCGCGCCGCACGGCCTCGGCGAGCCCCTCGCCGTGGCGGCGCGCGAGCCCGGAGCCTTTGCGCATCATCGCGGTGACGGCCTCGGCGGACTGCGGCTTGCCGCGCGCGATCTCGAGCAGGACCGGGTCGGGGATGACCTTGAACGCAGGGCGGTCCATGCTGGACGCGGCGCGGTCGCGGTAGGCGTAGAGCGCGCGCAGGATGCGCTGCTCGGTGGGGTCGAGCTGGCGCGAGCCCTTCACGCGGTAGAAGTCGGCGGGGTCGTGCGCGCGGCCGGCCCACTCGCGGGCCTCGACCATGCGGCACTCCTCGAGCACCGGGCGCAGCCGGCCCGACCGCTCGAGCTTGAGCGTGAGGACCTCGCGCAGCGCCGGGAGGAAGTGGGTGTCGCCCCGCGCGTAGTCGAGGTGCTCGGGCTCGAGCGGGCGCGCGGCCCAGTCGTGGCGCTGGTACTTCTTGTCGATGACGTGGCCGAACCACGTCTCGATGAGGTCGGCGAGGCCGATGCGCGGCAGCCCGAGGAACTGCGACGCGATCATCGTGTCGAACAGGTTGGCGAAGCGGAACCCGAAGTCGCGCTTGAGGCTGACCACGTCGTAGTCCGCGCCGTGGAAGACCTTCACCTTCGAAGGGTCCGCCATCAGCGGGCCGAGCGGCGACATGTCCTCGATCGCGAGCGGGTCGATCACGTAGTCGGCGCGCAGGTCGGAGATCTGCACGAGGCAGACCTTCTCCTGGTAGTGGTGGAAGCTGTCCGACTCGGTGTCGATGCCGATCACCGGCGCCTCGCGAAGGCGCTCCACCGCTTCGCGCAGCGCGGCGTCGCTCTCGACCATCACCAGCGGGGTCTCACCGAACATCCAGCGCCACCTACCCCGATCGGGGGGCCCCATCCACCGGGGTCACCAGCTGGATCCGGCTCCGCCGCCGCCAGAGCGCCCGCCGCCGAACGAACCGCGACTCCGGCCGCCGCCGGAGAAGCCGCCGCTCCGACCGCCCCCGCCGAAGGAGCCCCCGCCGCGGCTACGGTGCGGGCGATGTACGGGCGGCGGCGGCAAGGGCGGCGTGGCGCGCTCGAAGTTGTAGGCGTGGGGGCAGTGGTCGCACCGCTCCAGCACGCGCACGCGGCCGCCGGAGAACTGCGTGGCGGGAACGATCGTGGCGGTGGTGGTCGCCAACGTGCGGTAGCCGCACTTCGGGCAGTCGGAGTGTCCCGCGAACCACGCATTGCGCGAGTCCACGTGGACGTTCCCGCAGCTCCCGCAGGCGCGCACGATCCAGTCGCGCGAGCCGACGCGCTCCTCGGCGCGCTGGCCCTCCGTGAGGTGGGCGTCGTCGGCCGCCTCGTCGAGCTGGGTCGTCTCCGCGCCGCAGGACGGGCACTTTCGCTGCTGGCGACGCGCCCAGACGAGGGCGCCCGCGAACAGCGCGAGCCCCGCGAGCGGGACGGCGATCACGACGAGCCAGGTGCCTTCGCCGCTCTGCGAGGCGGTGGCCGTCGCGCCGGCGACCTCGCCCCCGTCGCGCAGCCGGGCGACCGTCCAGTCCACGCCGGCGAGGAGCCCGCCTGCGTAGTCGCCCTGCCGGAAGCGGGGGACCATCCGCTGCTGCTGCATGAGCCCGAGCTGCCCGTCGGGGAGCGCGCCCTCGAGCCCGTAGCCGACCTCCATCTCGAGGCGCCGCCGCCCGGTGACCAGCAGGAAGAGCACGCCGTCGTCGGCGCCGGCCCGCCCGACGCCCCAGCGGGCGAAGAGCTCGGTCGCGAATTCCTTCGGGGAGGTGTCGACGTCGGGCACCGTCACCACCGCGATCTCCGCGCCGGTGGCGGCCTTCAGCTCCTCCGCGCGCGCGTCGATCCGGGCCTCGGCGTCCGCGGGCAACACGTCGGCGAGGTCGGCGACCCAGGCGCCCCGATCGCGCGGGTTCTGGACGTCGGCGACGGTCAGCGCCGCCGCGAGGGAGACGAGCGCGATCAATCGCCACCTCCCCCGCCGTCGCCGCCGCCGCCGTCGCTCCCGCCGCCGTCGCTCGCGCCGCCGTCCCACGAGCTGCCGGCGCCGCCGCCGCCGGACTCGCCGCCGCCGAAGGAGGCTGCCTGGAAGTCGCCGCCGGGTTCGGCGCCCGTGCCGGAGTCGTAGAAAGCGCCCCCCGTGTAGACGCCGTAGCCGACGTCGCCGCCGGGGTCGGCGGCCGACCGGCGCAGGGGGCGCTTGCTCCGCCGGGCGATGACGAGCGCGGCCCCCACGGCGAGGAACGCCGTCAGGAAGAAGAGGGCGACGGCCAGGTCCACGGACATGGCCTCGCGTTATCCCGTCGCGATGTCGACACGCGACGAGCTCGCCCGTCGGGGCGTCCGGCCGGAGGACGTGGACGACGTCGTGGAGATCGCCGCGGAGCTGCAGGCGCGGCGCGAGGCGCGCGCGCGGGAGGTCGGCGCGGAGGAGATCCGGCGCGTCGCCGCCGAGGTGGACGTCGACCCAGCGCTGGTGGAGGACGCCATCGCCGAGCTGGGGCGACGGCGGGCGGAGGCGGAGCGCAAGCGGACGGAATCGGCGGCGGCGTCCGCCGCGCGCGAGGCGAGGCTCCAGAAGGCCCTGCTCGCCGTCGCGGGGGGGCTCGCCGTCCTGATCGCGGCGCTGTTCCTGCTCACGGTGAAGGCGGGCAACGACGTCGCCCGGGTGCGCGCGGCGGAGGAGGTCGCCGCGGCGGCGCTGACGGCGCAGCTCGAGCGACAGGCCACGCTCGCGCCGCAGGTGCTCGCGCTCGCGGGCACCGGCGCCGACGTCGCCGACGAGATCGCCGCCGTGCGGGGCGCCGGCGACGTGGACGCGCGCGTGGCGGCGTCACGGGCGCTCACGGACGAGCTGACGGCCGCGCTCGCGAAGCTCCCGCCCCCCAGCAACGACCGCGACGCCGACATGCGCCTGAACCTGTCCTACGAGCTCACCGGCACTCAGAACCGCATCGCGACCGAGACGCGGCGCTGGCAGGAGGCGCGGCGCGCCACCGAGCAGGCGGAGCGCGCGGGGCTCGCGCCGATCGCGACGAAGCTCGGGCTCGGCGACTAGACCGCGGCGACGCAGTCGATCTCGACGCGCACGTCCCGCGGCAGGCCGGCGACGGCGACGGTCGCCCGCGCGGGGCGGGCGTCGCCGAAGAACGCCGCGTACACGGTGTTCATCGCGCCGAAGTCGGCCATGTCGCGCAGGTAGACCGTCGTCTTCAGCACCTTCGTGCGGTCGCTCCCCGCCTCGCCGAGGACCGCGTCGAGGTTGGCGAGCACCTGCTTCGTCTGCGCGGCCACGTCGCCCTCGATCACCTGTCCCGTGCGCGGATCGAGCGCGATCTGCCCGGAGCAGAACACGAGCCCGCCGTGCACCACGGCCTGCGAGTAGGGGCCGATGGCCGCCGGTGCGTCCTCCGTCGCGACGACCTTCATGGGACGTAGACCGCGACGTACGGGAGGTTGCGGTAGAGCTCGCCGAGGTCGAGGCCGTAGCCGACGACGAACTCGTCGGGGATCGTGAACCCGACGTAGTGGAGCTCGACCTCGACCTCGCGGTTGTCGGGCTTGTCGAGCAGCGTCGCGATGCGCAGGGCCTTCGGCCCGCGCACCTGCAGCATCCGCACGAGGTAGTCGATGGTCAGACCGGTGTCGACGATGTCCTCGACGAGGATCACGTTCTGGCCTTCGATCGTCGCCCGCAGGTCCTGCGTGATCTGCACCACGCCGCTGGAGCTCGTCCCGCCGTGGTAGCTCGCCACGCCGAGGAACTCGACGCGGACCTCGCCGGGGATGGCTCGCACGAGATCGGCGAGGAAGAGGAAGGAGCCCTTGAGCACGGCGACGAGCGTGACCGGCTCGTCCGGGAACTCGGCGCGGATCCGCGCGCCGAGCTCCGTGGTCCGCGCGCGGATCTGCTCCTCGGAGATCAGGGTTCGAAGCGTACCGTTCATGTGTCAGACCCAGGAGTTGTTGAGGACCTCGCCGAGGCCGCCGGCGCCCGGCACGATGTACTGATGGCCGTCGAGCCCCCGCTCCTCGTCCGGGAACGTGCCGGGCAGGGTCTCGAGGGCGGCGGCGGACGAGAACGCGCGATCGAGCCGGATCGCGTGGATGCGCACCTCCGGATGCGCGGCGTGGACGCGCTGCACGTACTCGGGGGTGACGATCAGGTGGGCGAACACGACGGTCGCGGGGCGCCCCGCGCCGATGCGCGCGTAGTGGTCGAGCACCTCGCAGAGCGACCCGCCGGTGGCGCCCATGGGGTCGGGGATGACCAGCAGCGCGCCCTCGACGGGCCCGCCGATCTTGGCCGCCGCGATGGAGGCGCCGGTGACCTGGCCGCCCGGGTCGGTCGTCCGGCCCACGAACATGTGGTCCTGGCGTACCCCGGCGGGCTCGAGCAGCTCGTTGAAGCGGTCGTAGAAGAGCTGGGCGCCGAGGATGCCGGCGCGGGCGACGTCCACGACCACGACGCGCTGCGCGCGGTCGACGGTGGTGCCCTCGTAGACCTGGTCGCGGTGCACCGCCGTCATGCGCGTGGGGTGGCGCGTCACGAGGTGGGGCAGCTCCGCGCTCGCGATCTGGTGGAACAGGAACTCGAAGAGGCGCTGGGCGAGCCGGCCCACCTCGGGCTGGTGGCACTCCGGGTGCCCGAGGCGGGCGAGCAGCGTGAGCGGGTACGGCAGCCCGTGGAGCACGAGGTTCTCGCCGTAGGCGTGCGGCGTCCCCGGGCTGGGGCGGACGAGCGTACAGTGGGCGGAGTCCTTCATGAATCCTCCGGGAGGAGCCGCGCGAGCCAGCGCAGCGTCGTGAGCCAGACGTCGAGCGTGCCGCCGACGACCAGCTGCGCGGTGAAGGGGAGGGGGCCCGGGCGGGTGAGCTCGGTGGAGCCGAGCGCGTCGCGCGGCGCCTCGGCCTCCACGAGCACGAGCGGCGCGCGGACGAGCGCGGGGTCCTCGAGCGCGTCGGCGAGGTCGTCGGCCGTCGCGAGCCACGGGTCCTCGGCGAGCACCTCGGCCAGGCGGGGGAGCGCCCCCGTCACCTCGGCGCCGTCGGAGGCGAGGAGGTGGGCGAGGTTGCCGACCGCCGTCCAGGTGCCCTCCTGCGCCATCGTCGCGTTCATCACGCTGCCGAGCCGCCCGAGGTCCGTCTGCCCGTCCTCGTCCTCGTGCAGCACGGCCTCGATCATCGCCCAGGCGTCGTCGAAGTCGGCGGGGTGCAGGCCGTCGGGGAAGGCGTCGGCGTCGAGGTGGTCCTCCGGGTCGAGCAACACGGGGGCGAGCCCGAGGACGTCGTCGAGCAGGGGCGCGCCGGCGAGGTCGCGCAGGACCTCCTCGCCGGGCTCGACCACGTCGAGCTCGTGGGCCGTCGACAAGAGGTCGACCAGCTCGGGGATGCGATCGTCGAAGGCGGCGAGCACGTCGACGAGCACGTACAGGACCTCGCCGGCGCCCGCATCGTTGAAACGGTCGAGGGCGTGGAGATCGGCCACGAGCTGCGCGTCGATGACGGGGCAGGTGCCGCTGTCCGCGACTGCGTCGAGGAGGTCGTCCGTGAGCGAGAAGCCGAGCACGTCGCCGAGCAGCGCGACGCTGCTGACCGTCGTGTCGGGATCGGCCTCGGCGAAGCGCTGGAGCAGCGAGACCGAGAGGTTCCCGAGCTCGATGTCCCACTGGTACACGACGAGGTCGATCGTGCAGACCACCTCGGTGTTCCCGTCGTGGAGGAGGCGCACGAGCGCGACGAGCGCGCTGTCCTCGCCGTCGGAGAGCACGCCGCCGAACGAGTCCACGGAGGCGAGGTAGGCGAGCTCGACGGGGACCTTCACGAGCCGGTCGGCTGCCACCGCGTCCCGCACCGCCGTCTCGAGCCGGTCGCGCACCTCCACGTCGGCGAGCACGGGGCGCAACGGATCGCCGAGGTGCTCCATCACGGGCCGCCCGTCGTTCCCGGTGCGCGTGAAGAGCGCGGCGGCGAGGTCGCGCAGGGAGTCGCCGCTCGCGTCCGCCCAGCGGTCGTTCGTGGCGTCGCGCGTGCGGAACACGGCGTCGGCGACGTCGTCGGGCCACGCCTCCGCGAAGGCGGCGAGCGCGGGGTCGGTGGACGAGGCGGCGAGCGCGCCGGTCCACGCGAGCTGCCGCAGCGCGTCGGAGCGGAGCAGCTCGACGATCGGCGCGAGGGGCGCGAGCTCGTCGTCGAGCACCACGCCGGCGACCGCGCCCGCGGTGGGCAGCGCGGGCACGAGCAGCCCGTTCTCGAGCGAGACCGAGGAGTTCAGCGGGACGTCCACGCCCAGCGCGGCGTACGGCTCCGCGTAGATCAGCTCGAGCGCGATGCGCGCGCCGAGGAGCAGGTCGGCGGGGTCTTCGAGCACGGCCACGGCGCCGTCGAGCGCCGCCGCCACGTCCACGTCCAGCGACGGCAGGTCGTTCACCCAGCGCGCGAGCACGATCCCGACGGGGCCGTCGCGCGTGTCCGCGTCGAGCGCGGCGTCGAGCCCGGCGTAGGCGTCCAGGGCGCCGTCGCCGTTGAGGCAGGCGTAGAGCGCGTGCAGCTCGGCCGTCGAGGTCTCGTCGAGCCCGTCGAGGAGGTCGGCCTCGTAGCAGGGGCCCGAGGGCGAGAGCTGGCTGGACCAGTCTTCGCCGGTCGGCGCGAAGTCACAACCGGCGAGCCAGAGGAACACGCGCTAGTCGAAGAGGTACCGCACGCCCGCATAGGCGTTGCCGGTGGGGTAGAAGCTCTTGCGATAGCGCAGGCCGCCCGTCACCGACGCGTGCACCTGCACGCGGCGCTCGGCCATCCAGGTGCCGCCGACGCCGAGCTCGACCGTGGCGAACTCGGTGAGGTCGTTGGTGTACAGGCCGGCGCCGTACGTGTTCACGATCGTGAGCTGGATGTTGTTCGGGTCGCCGAGCACGCCGAACTGGAGGCCGGCGTTGATCACGCCCACGTCGCGTCCGGTCTCGCGGATGGCGTAGGTGAGGCCGTCGGGCTGGGTGCCGTCGTCGAACACGGGCTGCTTGCACTCGCCGCCGGCCCGGGGCGCGCGCTGGGCGGCGTCCTGGATGTAGTACCCGCGGAAGATGCCGAGGATCTTGTTGTCGCGGTCGCCGAGGACGACCTCGATGCCGCCACCGAAGTTGCCGTTCATCTGGTGCTGAGGGTCGCACTGCTCGAAGTCGCCGTTGTCCTTCATGTAGTACGGGTAGACCGTGTCGCCGTGCATGCCGTAGTTGCCGATGACACCGATGCCGCCGGCCCAGGCGGGCAGGGGGAGGGCGGCGAGGACGAGGGCGGGGGCGAGGAAACGCATCGGGGGGTGGCTCCCGGTGGAGAAGGCGTTCTCTACACCATCTCAGCGTCAGGATCAACCGCGTCGCCGCGCGCACGGAGGGCAGGCAGGCTTTGTATCCTACACTACGAATCCGTCGGCTGATTTTTCGCCCTTTTGGACCTCGCGCAGCCGATCGGGGGGGCGCCTGGGAAGAGCCTCCCTTCGGCGTTGCAGAGGAGGTCGGACGGTAAATAGCCGTAATTTCGACAAATCCCGGAAATTGAATTCGCCGATGACGCCGTCGCTGCGCCCGCGATCGCGCTGTGACGCGGTTTTTAGGAGTTCATGCCCCCGGCCATTCGCGAAACTTTTTCTGGTATACACGTCGCGTCGTGGCAGAGCGGCAAGGCAACGCCGACGACAACGCAATCCTCGGAGGAAGAGTCAGATGAACAAGAAGGAACTGATCGCGAAGCTCGCCAAGTCCACCGGCCTCTCCCAGGCCAAGTCGGCGGAGGTCCTCAACGCCCTCTTCGACGCGGACAGCGGCAAGGGAATCCTCGCGACCGAGCTCGACGCCGGCCGCAAGGTCACCATCCCGGGCTTCGGCACCTTCGGCACCAAGACCCGCGCGGCCCGTACCGGCACCAACCCGGCGAACGGCCAGAAGATCAAGATCTCGGCCAAGAAGTACGCCTTCTTCAAGCCGGGCAAGACCCTTCGCGAGCGCGTCTCCAAGTAGATCGCCCGCCAAAAAGGCAACCGAGGCGCTCGGGCCACCGGGCGCCTCGCTGCTTTTTGGCGGCCCGGCTTCGCCGGGCCGACGGCGTCAGGCCGCCACCCTCACCGGCACCGCCTGCACTTCCAGCGAGATGTCGACGCGATCGCCGACGATGACGCCGCCCGTCTCGAGCGCCTGGTTCCACGTCAGCCCGAACTCGCGCCGGTCGATCTGCGTGGTCGCGGTGAACGCGACGCGGTCGTTGCCCCAGGGGTCGCGGGCTCGCCCGAGGGACTCGAGCTGGAGCGTGACCGGGCGGGTGGTGCCGCGGATGGTGAGCTGCCCTTCGAGCGTGTAGCGGCCGGCGCCCTGCTCGCGGGCGTTCTCGCCCCGGAACGTCATGAGCGGGTGCGTGTCGGCGTCGAAGAAGTCGGCCGAGCGGAGGTGGGTGTCGCGCGCGGGCTCGTCGGTGTCGACGGACGCGACGCGGATCTGCGCCTCGACGGCGACGGGGCGCTCGCCGTCGAGCTCCACCTTCGCGTCGAAGTCGCGGAAGCGGCCGTGAACCTTCGCGAACATGAGGTGGCGCACGGAGAAGCGAACGGAGGAGTGCGAACGGTCGATCTGCCAGGACATCGGGGGCTCCTTGTTGGTGAAGGAACCGTATGGGGCGATCGCGTCGTTGATTAGACCGGCCGACAGCGACAGACCGTTTCGTATCGGAAACGATCAGGCGCCGGTGTCTCCGCCATCGCCGGTGTCGCCGGCGCCGGTGTCGGCACCGCCGGTGTCGCCCGTGTCGGAACCCGCGGTGTCGCCGGTGTCGCCCGTGTCGGCGCCCCCGGTGTCGCCGCCGGTGTCGGCAGCGCCGGTGTCGCCGGTGTCGCCGGCGAGGACTTCGAAGGTGCCGAGGTCGCTGTGGCCGTGCCGGTTGAAGACCTGCACGGGGTGCGACCCCGCGGCCAGGGCGGGCACGAGGACGGTCACGGTCTCGACGCAGGTGGCGCAAGTCTCGGTGCAGTCCTCGCACTGGACGTCGCACTCGGTGCAGCCGGCGTCGGCGACGCACTCGTCGCAGTCGTCGCAGTCGGTCCGATCCAGCGAGACGAGCTCGGCCTGCACGCCCCCGATCGTCACGACGGTGTCCCACACCTCGGTGAGCGGCGACGACGTGAGCACGACGGCGTCGCCGACGGCGGCGGTCGCCGGCGCGGCGAGCGGGGCGTCGAGCGTGCAGGAGGGCACGTAGACGTACTCCTCGGCGGCACACGACAGGAGCGGCCACAAGAGGAGCAGGCGGGGCGGCATCAGAACTCCCCGCTGTTGAGCAGGTCTTCGGTGGTCTTCTGGCCCGCCTCGACGGCGACGCCCGTGGGAGCGGTGCCGGGCAGAAACGGCATCGAGCGCCCTCCGGCCATGGGCCGCCCGGAGCGCTCGTCGATGGAGACCCACACGAGGCTCCCCGGCATGGGGAAGGGCTTGTCCTCCGCCTTGGGCGCGGCGTCCGCCATGTAGTCCATCCAGATCGGCAGCGCCGTGTAGCCGCCCGTGGAGGAGGCGCCCAGCGACTTCGGCTGGTCGTAGCCGACCCACACCGCCGTCAGCACGGTGGGCGTGAAGCCCACGAACCAGGCGTCGTGCATGCCGTTGGTGGTGCCGGTCTTGCCGCCGACGTGCAGCCCGAGCTTCTGCGCCTTCGCGGCGGTGCCGGTCTGGGCGATGTCCTGGAGCAGCCAGTTCATGACGCCGGCGACGGGGGGGTCGAGCACCTGCTTCCACTCCGCCGGCTTCGTCCACTGCTCGAGCACCCTGTTGTCCCGATCGACGACGCGGTTGACGTAGTGCGGCTCGACGAGGCGGCCGTTCGTCGCGAACGCGGAGTAGGCGCGGGCGAGCTCCGGCATCTTGAGCGAGCTGGATCCGAGACCCATCGAGAGGTCGATCTCCATGGGGCTCTCGATGCCGAGCCGCCGCGCCATCTGCTCGACGGGCTCGAGCCGGATCACGTCGAGCACACGCACGGTGACGACGTTGCGCGACATCGACAGCGCGTGGCGCAACGTGATGTCGCCGAGGTACTCCTCGTCGAAGTTCTCCGGCTTCCAGAGCTGCGAGTTGAGCGAATTGAAGATGAGGGGCGCGTCCTGGACGATCGTGCCGGCCGTGAACTTCTTCGACTCGATCGCCGCGGCGTAGACGATGGGCTTGAAGGTGGAGCCCACCTGCCGGCTCGCCTGGATCGCCCGGTTGAACTGGGTGTCTTTGAAGTCGACCCCGCCGACCATCGCGAGCACCGCGCCGTCGGAGAGGCGGTAGCTGTAGAGCGCGCCCTGCACCTCGGGCGCCTGGTAGAGGTCGGCCGCGGCGAAGGGGCCCTCGCCGGCGTCCTTGTAGTCCTTGAGCGGCTTCGCGTCGCGGAAATGGCGGTTCCGGATGTCGACGGTGACGACGTCGCCGCGCTTGAGCGCCCGCGTGAGGTCGTCCTGCTTGCGGTACTTGCTGTTGCGGTTGGGGTCGGGCTTGTAGGCCCACTCCGTCCACGCGAGCGGGATGATCGCCCTGTCCTCGGGGGAGAGGCCGACGATCGCGTGCTTCTTCTGCACGTCGAGGACGACCGCGGTGTAGCGATCGTCCTCCACGACGCCGGCGAGCTTCTCGCCGAGCTCCTCGAGCTTCTTCGGGATGTCGGCCTCGGCGATCGTCTCGGTGGCGCCTCGCCAGCCGGTCTTCTCGTCGGTGCCGGTCACACCCTCGGTAACGGCGCGCTGGGCCTCCTTCTGGAGCGCGAGGTCGCAGGTGCTCTCCACGACGAGGCCGTCGTTGAGCACCTTGTCGGCGCCGTACGTGTCGACGATGTAGCGGCGGATGTGCTCCGTGAACCACGGGGCCTGCAGCAGGAACTCGTTGCGGCGCTCGACGATGTCGAGCGGCTTGGCGAGCGCGGCGTCGGCCTCCTCGCGCGTGAGGTAGCCGTTGTCGACCATCTGGCCGAGGGCGTACTCCTGCCGGCCCTTGGCCTTCTCGAAGTGGCGGTGGGGCGAGTAGTCGCTGGGCCGCTGGGGCAGGCCGGCGATCATGGCCGCCTCGGCGACGTCGAGCTCCTCGACGTGTTTGCCGAAGTACACGCGGGCCGCGGCCTCCACCCCGTACGCGCCCGAGCCCAGGTAGATCTGGTTCAGGTACAGGTACAGGATGTGGTCCTTCTCGAAGGCGTCCTCGATGCGCCAGGCGAGGAGGACCTCCTTGATCTTGCGGGTGTAGGTCTTCTCGCTCGTGAGCAGGAAGTTGCGGGCCACCTGCTGCGTGATGGTCGACGCGCCCTGCGCCTTCTTGCCCTTCGCGGCGTTGCGCAGGATCGCGCGGACGATGCCCATGTAGTCGACGCCGTCGTGTTCGTGGAAGGACGCGTCCTCCGCGGAGATGAACGCCTCCTGCACGTGCTTCGGGATGCGGTCGAGCGGCACGACGTAGCGGCGCTTCTCGTAGATCTCGCCGAGGAGCTGCCCCTTCTGGTCGAGCACCACGGTCACGGTGGGCGGGCGGTACTGCGCGAGCTCCTCGAGCGTCGGGAGGTCGCGCCCGTACCACCAGAAGACGCCCACGACCGCGAGCGCGGCGGCGACGGCGCCCATCACCGTCATGCCGAAGCCGCCGGCGGCGAACTTCCAGAACCAGCCCCCGCGCTTCGGCTTCTTCGACTTCGTCCGGCCGGCGGGGGGAGGCGGCTTCGAGGGGGGCACCGTCGCCCGCTGTGGACGGACGGCCACCGAGGGCTCGTCGATCAGCGCGCCTTCGGCGACGTCGGCGTCGACCATAGCCCGCCGGAGCTGGGCGCCGGCGAACTGCGTGGTCCGCTCGTTCGCGTCGCGGGGAACCCCGCGCTCCATCACCGTGGGCTCGTCGCCCGGGGGGCGACCGCGCAGGCCACCGGCTTCCATCGGGAGCGTGGTCTTCAGCGACGGGGGCGGCGGAGGGGGCTTCGCGGCGGCGGCCGTCGGATCCGGCGGCGGGACCTTCGCCCGCAACGCACCGGGCGTCAGCGCGGGGGGAGGCGGCTCCTCGGCGCCCAGCCGCGCGCGGAGACCGCCGAGCGGCATGGCCGAGGTGCGGTTCCCCTCGTCTTCACGCGCCCGCAGGCCGCCGCCGGCCATCGCCGCCGTCCCTTCGGCGACCGGCCCCGCCGGCTCCGGCGGCAGCTCGCTGACGGGCGCGGGCGCCGGAGGATCCTCGTCCTCCGCCGCGAACTTCGCCCCCCGACCCCGGAGGTCGACCATCATCCCCATCGGGTAGGTGATCGACAGGGCGCGTCCGCACTGGCACTGACGTTCGGTCCCCGGCAGTGGGTACGGCTCGTCGAGCACGATCTTTCTGCCGCAATGGGGACAGGTGATGGTCAGCGCCATAGGGGGACGGGGGTCGCGAGCACGTACCCGCCGACCCACCCCGCGGCAAGCAAGCTTCCGACCCGCCTCGCAGCACGCTGGCGCCCGCATCCCAGGCCGATCGCCACGCGCGTGGGCGAGACGAATCCTGACGAGGCCGTGCCCACCCGCCGTGTTGCGTAGGGCGCCAGCGGGGCCTATCTTGCGGGTATCTGCATGCCGTCGTCGCACGCTTTTGGCACCGGCCCCGCAGAGGAGACCGGATGAAGAGAGCCATTCGAACCGTCGCCGTCCTCGGCGGCCTCACCGTGCTGGTCCTCGCGGGCTACCACGTGGCCGCGAGCGCGCAGTCGGTCGTCGCGTCCATGCAGGACGATCCCGAGCCCCCCGGGATGATGGAGCGCTTCCGCCAGATCCGGGCGGCGGCCCTCGGCTCCGGCTACGACCTCTCCTCGCTGAAGAACCTGCGGCGCGCGGACAGCTTCGTCAGCCAGAGCTACGTCGACCCCGAGCGCGTCGACTACGACGAGATGTTCCGCTCGGCGATGCAGTCGGTCGAGTCGGTGCTCCCCGAGGTCCTCCTCTCCGTGCAGGAGGGCGGTCGCCGCCTCCACGTCGAGGTCAACGGCTACTCCACCGTGCTGCAGGTCCAGGAGCTCGACGACTTCACCGCGCTCGAGGACGAGCTGCGTCGTGTCGCGAGCGTGCTCGAAGAGCACCTGGATCCCAGCGAGCACGACGAGGAGGAGGAGGTCTCCTTCGAGGAGATCGAGTACACGATGATCAACGGGGTCCTGCGCACGCTCGACCCCCACTCCATCTTCCTCCCGCCCGAGGGCAGCAAGAAGATGGAGGAGGACAACGAGGGCGAGTTCGGCGGCCTCGGGATCACCATCCAGATGAAGGACGGCGGGCTCACCATCGAGTACCCCCTCGAGGACACGCCCGCGTTCAAGGCCGGCCTGCTCGCCCAGGACCGGATCCTCAAGATCGACGGCGAGGGTACGCTGAACATGGACCTCGACGAGGCCGTGTCGAAGATGCGCGGCCACCCGGGGACGCCCGTCACGCTGACGATCATGCGGACGAGCTTCGAGACGCCGAAGGACTTCACCATCGTCCGCGACACGATCAAGAGCGCGAAGGTGAAGAGCCAGCTTTTGGAGGGCGGCATCGGCTACGTCCGCATCGACAGCTTCCACCAGCAGGTGGAGCCGCAGCTGGACGAGGCGCTCACGAAGCTCCAGCGCGACGCCGGTCCGAACGGCCTGAAGGGCCTCGTCCTCGACATGCGTCGCAACCCCGGCGGGTTCCTCCACCAGGCCGTCGCCGTGGTCGACAAGTTCCTCACCCACGGCACCATCGTCAGCACGGTCGAGCGCCACGGGCGCAACCGCGAGCAGAAGGAGGCCCGCGAGACGGGCACCGAGCTCCCGATGATCCCGATGGCCGTGCTGATGGACGGCAACAGCGCCTCCGCCTCGGAGATCGTCGCCGGCGCGCTCAAGAACACCGAGCGCGCCGTGATCATCGGCGAGCGCAGCTTCGGCAAGGGCTCGGTCCAGAACCTCTACCCCTTCGCCGACGGCTCGCGGCTGAAGCTCACGGTCGCGCGCTACCTCACGCCCGGCGACCACTCCATCCAGTCCGTCGGCATCCCGCCCGACATCGCGCTCGAGCAGGCGTGGGTGCGCCCCCCGAAGGAGATCGAGTACGAGAAGGGCGGGCAGAAGCAGAAGGTCACGACGGGCCCGCGCGTGTCCCTCTACGGCCGCGACCGCATCCAGCGCGAGGCCGACCTCAACGGGCACCTCCTCTCCGTCGAGGAGAGCGGCCCGCCGCCGGTGTACTCGCTCCGTTACCTCCGCGACGACCCCGAGGACGACGAGGCGACCGCCCGCACCGACCGTCAGGACCTCAAGAAGGACTTCGAGGTCATGCTGGCCCGCGACGTGTTGCTCGCGGCCACCGGTCCGCGTCGCCCGGACGTCCTCCGGGACGCCGCCGCCGTCGTCGCCCAGCGCGCGAAGGCCGAGGGCGCGAAGGTCGAGAAGGCGTTCGCCAGCCCGGGCGTCGGCATCGACTGGACCGCTTGCCAGAACCCCGACCACGCCGACGTGAAGGTCGCGATGAAGCTCGGCGAGGACGGCGAGCTCGACGCGGGCGAGAAGGAGAAGGTCCGCGTCGAGGTCACGAACCTCGGCCAGAAGCCGCTCTGTCAGGTGGTCGCCATCGCCCGCAGCGGCAACGACCAGCTCGACGGACAGGAGTTCTACCTCGGGAAGATCCCCGCGGGCGAGACGCGCGGCTACGACGTCCTCGTCGGCCTCGCGGACGGGTACCCGGACGAGGAGTCGGCCGCCTGGCTCGACATCATGGACGCCACGCGGCGGGTGCTCGCCACCCACACCGTCCCGGTGATCGCCGACGGCCAGCCGCTCCCGCGCTACGCGTGGAGCTACAGCACGGCCGACGGCGACGGCGACGGCACGATCGAGGTCGGCGAGACCGTCCGCCTGAAGATCGACGTCCTCAACGTGGGCGAAGGCACCGGCGGCGTCGCGCGCTTCGTGCTCAAGAAGGGCGCCGGCATCGGCAAGAGCGTGGAGCTGTTGCAGGGCGACTTCGAGGCCCCGCTGCTGGCGCCGGGCGCGCGCGCCGCGGGCGAGGTCTCGTTCAAGGTCCTCGCCCAGCCCGCCGACGGGAAGCTCCCGTTCGAGCTGCGGGTGCAGGACGGCGAGCGCTACGACTACGCCAGCGTCGTCAAGGCCCAGTTCTACGGGTACTTCAACGAGGTCGAGAAGCTCTCCTTCCCCGTCGGCTCGGTCGGTCCGGCCGCGCACCGCGAGCCGCCGTCCATCGAGGTCACGAAGGCCCCGGGCCTCACCTCGGCCGAGACGCAGGTCACGATCTCCGGCGTCGTGAAGGACGACGTGGGCGTGCGCGACGTGGTCGTGTACGCGGTCAACCCGAACAACGCGAACGGCGTCCAGAAGATCGCCTACGGGGGCGCCGCCGAGGGGCAGACCCTGAAGACGATCCCCTTCACCGCCACCGCGTCGCTCGGCGAGGGCGAGAATCTCCTCGTCGTGCTCACGCGCGACGTCGACGGGCTGACCACCACGCGCTCGGTCGTCGTGCACCGGCCCGTGAAGGAGGCCCCGAAGGCCGAGGTGACGCCGGCCGAGAAGCGGGAGCGGGCACAGTAGCGGCGCGGGCCTACTTCGCGAGCGCCAGCAGCGCCTGCACTTCCTTGCGCAGGCGCAGCACCTCCTCGCTGTAGAAGCCGTAGCTCGACGAGCTCGCGTTGCGGCACTGGTGCTTGCGGAGCGCCAGCGTCGTCGCCGCCTTCACGTACTGGCCGTGCGGCACGCCCGCGGGCACCCAGGCGCCGCGCGAGCGGCCCCAGTAGCTGGCGATGCGGCGCGCGTGGTCGAGCGGCAGGAGCCCCTGCTGCACCTCGTCGGCGAGCTCGCGGCGGATCGTCGCGCGCTCGTCCCAGAGCGCGAGCTGGAACACGACGAACACGACGGCGACCTCGACCGGGAAGAGGACGAAGTTCGCGAGCGTGAAGACGCCGGCCTGGGCGAACTGGTCGACGGTCAGAAGCCCGTTCCAGAGCGCGTGGATGCTCATCGCGACGCCGAAGCCGATCGGCAGGGCGAGGAGCTTCGCGAACGGCCCGCGGAAGCGCGCCCAGCCGAGCATCGCGCCCACGCAGGAGCTCGCGGTGGCGTGCATCACGGCCGAGTAGAGCGTGCGGATCACGACGGTCATGAGCCAGCCGACGACGTCGCCCATCATCGCGACGTTCGAGAAGTACAGGAAGTTCTCGGTCATGCCGAACCCGAGGCCCGCCGCGGCGCCGTAGACGAACCCGTCCGTGGCGTTGTCGAAGTGCCGCGAGAACATGATGGCGAAGAGGATGAACGCCTTCATCGGCTCCTCGATCAGCGGCGCGCCGATGACCGTGCCCAGCGCGTCGCCCATGACCGGCCCCACGACGGCGGACGCGATGCCCATGAACGTCTCGTTCCCCATGAGCGACAGGAACGTCGCCCCCAGCGCGCCCCAGAGGAAGGTCAGCCCGAAGAGCCAGATGGGCTCGCGGTCGTGGCGGTCGAGCCACCAGACGAACGCGAGGAACACGAGCATGGGGACGGTCGCGCACACGACGGACAGGAGGAGGAGCACGATCGGCATGGCCCGGGAGCGTAGCAGGGATCACCGCACCAGCGGCTCGCGTGACGCTACAACGAAGGCGTTGGAGGATGTCATGGGCCTCATCGACCGCATCAAGCGCCGCCTGCCGATCGTCGGGTCGCCGGCGCCGCAGCCCGCCCGCCCCGCCGCGTCCGCGCGCCCCTACGCGCCGCCGCCCGAGCCCGAGGAGGCCGTCGAGAAGTCGCCCCGCGGCGGGAAGCCCGTGGCTGCCTTCATCGAGGAGACCGTGAAGGGCAACCCGATCGTGCTCTTCATGAAGGGCTCGCCGAGCTCGCCCCAGTGCGGCTTCTCCGCGAGCGCCGCGGGCATCCTGCAGGGCTACGGCAAGCCGCTGGCCCACGTCAACGTGCTCGCCGACGAGGAGATCCGCGAGGGCGTGAAGAAGTACACGAGCTGGCCGACCATCCCGCAGGTGTTCGTGGGCGGCGAGTTCGTCGGCGGCGCCGACATCCTCCGCCAGCTCCACGACTCGGGCGAGCTCAAGGAGCTCATCGAGAAGGCGTTCCCGGGCGCTTAGCTCCCCGGCCGCCCCGCCCGCTTCTGCTCCTCGGGCGGCCACGGGCAGTGGCGGCACCCCTTCCCGCAGCAGAAGCCGCGGTCCTTCAGCGACTTCGCGGTGAACACGAACCAGCCCGTGAGTGGGTCGCGGTAGCCGGGCTGGCCGCGGGCGACGGCGTCGTCGTGGGCCTTCTGCGCGCGCGGGTCGATCACGCGGCCGCCGGACGCGCCACGCGGCGCACGAGGAGCAGGGCGGGCAGGGCGAGCGCGAAGGTGAAGGCGAACCAGCCGGCGTAGCCCACGCGCTCGACCGCGAAGCCCGAGATCGCCCCCGCGAGCGAGCGCGTCAGCCCCACCATCGAGGTGAGGAGCGCGAAGCGCGTCGCCATCTGCGCCCCGGTGCTCGCCCGCATCACCAGCGTGAGGAGCGCGGCGGCGCCGAGCCCGCCGGTGAAGCTCTCCGCGATGCTCGCGACGTAGGCGGGCGCGCGGCCCCCGAGCGACGCCGCCACCGCGTACCCGAGGTTCGAGAGCGCCTGCAGCGCGCCGAGCGCCCAGAGCCCCTCGCGAAGGCCGAAGCGGCTCGTGAAGTCGCCGCCGAGCACGGCGCCGAGCGACACGAGCACCGCGCCGGCCGTGCTGGAGAGGAGCCCGACCTCGCCGGCGCCCAGCCCGGCGTCGAGCAGGTACGGCTTCACCATCGGCGCCATCGCGCTGTCGCCGAGACGGTACAGCAGGACGAACAGGAAGAGCATCCCGACGCCGGGCTCGGTGATCCACGCGCGCAGCGTCCCGAGCCAGTCGGCGGCGTCGGTCTTCGCGTGGCGCTGGGGCTCGGGGAGCCGCAGCTGCACGAAGAGCAGGCACGCCATGAGCGCCGCGCCCACGAGGAACGCGCGGTCCCAGCCGAGCCGCTCGCCCACGACGGCGGCGCCGCCCCCGGCGAGCGCCATGGCGACCCGGTAGCCGGCGATGCGGAAGCCCGTCACGCGCCCCTGCTGTTCGGCCGGGACGGCGCCGACGAGCCAGCCGTCGATCGCGACGTCCTGGATCGCGCTGCAGACCGCGACGGCCACCATGAGCCCGACGAGGAGCCGCATGTCCGGCACGTGCGGGAGGAGCCCGGCCCCGACGATGCAGCCCACGAGCCCGCCGACCATCCACGCGCGGAACGTGCCGTGCCGGTCCACGAAGGGCCCGGCGAGCGCCTTGAACGTCCAGGGGAGCCCCACGAGCGTGAGCGCGCCGAGCGCCCCGAGGTCGGTCCCGCGCTCCGCCCGAAGCCAGAGCGGCACGAGGTCGTTCACCACCCCGAAGGGCAGGCCCGACGCGGCCTCGAGCAGCACGACGGCGACGACGAGGGCGGGCAGCCGCATGGGCCCCTCGCTAACGCGGGTGGCCGGCTCCGGGCTTCAGGCTCCGGGCTTCAGGCCGGGCGCGGCCTGCGGCCCCTTCACGCTGCGGTCACTCTCACCAGCCACACGTGCCGCCTCGCCAGCGGCAAGCCGTCCGGGAACCGGGGGTGCACCTCGCTCGCGAGGGCGAGCCCGCCCACCGTGAGCCGGCGCGGCGGCAGCTCCCCGGTCTCCTTCACGAACAGCGCCGCCGCGCGCAGCGCGCGCAGGTCGGGCTCGCGGCCGTCCACCGCGAGCTCGCAGGGGCCGGCGAGCCCCTCGGTCACGACGGTGTTGCGGGCCCCGTGCGACAGCCGCACCGTCTCGCCCCCCTCCGGGAAGAGCGGCGCGCGCGCGTCCGCCGGGCCGATGCCGAGGTCGTAGAGCGCGGCCCTCACGAGCGCCTCGTGGTCGTCGCCCGCGGCGGGGTCGGGCCAGGGACCAACCCACCCGAGCGCGGCGAGCACCAGCACCGCGTGCGCCTGCTTGCGCCGGTCGGCCAGCTCGCGGTCGCCGAGGCGGTAGACGACCTCGCCGGGCGCCTGCCCGTCGAGCATCCGCCGGAGGTCCTCGGGCGAGCACCGGATCCAGGCGTCGACGGGCTCGCCCTCCCACGCGAGCACGCCGCGCCCGCGGATCGCCCACTTCTCCCCCGCGTCGAGGCCGACGCACACGGGCTCGCGCCAGAGGTAGCGCCGGGTGTAGGGGCTCTGCAGGAGCCGCCGCAGCACCTCGACGATCACAGGTACCTGCCCGTCCGCGAGCGCACCGTGGCCCGCACGGCGGCGGGCGCGCCCTCCGCGACGACCTCGCCGCCCTCGCCCCCGGCGCCCGGCCCCAGCTCCACGATCCAGTCGCAGGCGCGCAGGAGCGTAGGGTCGTGCTCGACGGCGATCACGCTGCCGCCCTGCGCCACGAGCTTGCGCAACGCGAGGACCAGCATCGACACGTCCGCGGGGTGCAGCCCGACCGCGGGCTCGTCGAGGAGGTACAGGGTCCCCGCGATCTCCCCGGGCTTGCCGAGCTCGCGCGCGAGCTTGACGCGCTGCGCCTCGCCGCCGGACAGGGTGTCGGCGGGCTGCCCGAGCGGCAGGTAGCCGAGGCCGAGCTCGTCGAGCAGCCGCAGGGGCCCCTCGATCGCGGGCACGGTCGAGAAGTGGCGCCGCGCCTCCCGTGCCGGCATGCGCAGCACGTCCGACACCGTCGCGCCCTTCCACGTCACCGCGAGGGTGGCCTCCTCGAAGCGCGCGCCGTCGCAGACCTCGCAGGTCACCGACACGTCCGGCAAAAACTGCATCGAGACGCGCCGGACCCCTTCGCCCTGGCACGCCTCGCACCGCCCGCCGGGCGCCTGCAGCGAGAAGCGCTCGGGCCCGAACCCGCGCATCTTCGCCGCCGCGGTGCGCGCGTAGAGCTGTCGGATGGGGTCCCACACCTTCGTCGCGGTGGCCGGCATCGAGCGCGACGACCGCCCGAGCGGCGACTGGTCGACGCGCACCACGCGGGCGACCGCCTCGCGCCCGGTGACGCCGTCGTGAGGGAGCGCATGTTGCCCGGCGAGCGCGCGCGCGAGCGTGTCCTCCACGAGCGAGCTCTTCCCGGACCCGCTGACGCCGGTGACGCCGCACAGGACCCCGAGCGGCAGGCGCACGTCCACGCCCTTGAGGTTGTGCCCGCGCGCGTTCTTCACGACGAGCCACCCGGTCGGATCGCGCTCCGGCGCCCCCGGGACCTGCTCGCGGCCCGAGAGCCAGCGGCCCGTCAGCGTGTCCGACGCGAGCAGCTCCTCGGGCGAGCCCACGAACGTGACGTGGCCCCCCTCGCGCCCGGCCCCCGGCCCGAAGTCGACGCAGAGGTCCGCCGCGAGGACCACCTCGGGGTCGTGCTCCACCACGAGCACGGTGTTGCCGGCGTCGCGGAGCTCCTCGAGCACCTTCACGAGCGCGCGCGTGTCCTCGGGGTGCAGCCCGGCCGTCGGCTCGTCGAGCACGTAGAGCACGCCGGAGAGCTGGTTCCCGGCCTGCGCGCCGAGCCGCAGCCGCTGCAGCTCGCCGCCGGAGAGCGTCTGCGCCGGGCGTTCCAGCGTCAGGTAGCCGAGCCCCGTGCGCACGAGGAACTCGACGCGACGGACGAGCTCCTCGCGCACCGCGTTCGTCACGGGGTCCTTCGGGAGCTGGTCGAAGACGTGGCGGGCCTTCGCGAGCGTCAGCCCGAGCATCACGGGCAGCGAGCGCGTCCCCACCATCACCGCGCGCGCCGATGCGTTGAGCCGCGCGCCGTTGCACGAGGCGCACGGCGACTCCACGGTCGCGTCCGGCGGCAGGGTCTTCTCGGCGAGCCGAAGGGCGCCGTCGAGACGGTCGTCGCCGCGGAGCAGCACCTCGCGCGCCTCCCAGGGCAGCCGGCTCCACGGCACGTCGGTGGGGATGCCGCGCCGCTGGCACTCCGCGAGCACGGCGCGCTTCACGGCGCCCCTCCACACGTCGACGGCGCCCTCCTCGAGCGAGCGCTCGGGGTCGACGAGGCGGTCGGGGTCGACGCTGCGGGAGACCCCCATCCCGTCGCAGGTCCGGCAGGCCCCGACCGGCGAGTTGAACGAGAACAGCCGCGGCTCCAGCGCGGGCAGGTCGAGGTCGCAGGGCACGCAGCGCGTGCGGGTGCTCCACGCGTGGTCCTGCCCGTCGACCTCGGCGACGATCTGCCCGCCGCCAGCGGTGATCGCGGCGGCGACGGCGTCCTGGAGCCGGTCGCGCTTGTCGCGGTCGATCTTCACGCGGTCGACCACCACGTCGACGTCGTGCGGCACGCGCGCGTCCAGCGCCGGCAGCTCGTCGATGGCGACGGCCTGCCCGTCGATCCGCACGCGCGCGAACCCCTGCCGCCCGAGCTCGTCGCACAGCGCCTTCACGCCGGTGGTGCGTTGCCGCGCCACCGGAGCGCAGATCACGAGGCGCGTGCCGTCGGGGAGCGCCATCAGCTCGCGGACGATCGCGTCCGGGGTGCGCCGGACCACCTCGCGCCCGCAGCGGGGGCAGTGCTGCACCCCCCGCCGGGCGAACAGGACACGCAACAGGTCGTGGAGCTCGGTGAGCGTGGCCACCGTTGCCCGCGGCCCCGGGGCGACGAGCCCGCGCTGCGCGACGCCGATGCTGGGGGTGAGCCCGGTCAGCAGCTCGTAGGCCGGCTTCCTCGTGGCGCCGAGCTGCTGGCGCGCGTACGCCTGCAGCGCCTCCACGAAGCGCCGCTGCGACTCGGCGTGCAGCGTGTCGAACGCGAGCGACGACTTGCCGCTCCCCGACGGGCCCGTGAACACGACGAGCTTCTCCCGCGGCAGGTCGAGGTCGACGTGCTGCAGGTTGTGCTCGCTGGCGCCGCGGATGCGGATGTCCATCCGGGCGAAGCTATCGCGTCAGCTCAGCCCCTCCGCGATGCACTCGTCCACCGCGTCCTGGTCCTCGCACTCGTAGACGTCCTCGCAGTCGTCGAACTCGCCCTCCATCACCTCGTCGCAGCTGGCGTCCTCGAGCGCGCTCATGCACTTCGCGGCGGTGGCCGAGGAGTAGTCGCAGTCGTCGTAGCAGTCGTCCTGGTCGAGCAGCTGCACGAACGCCACGCACTCGTCGACGTCGTCGAACAACATCGCGAACTCGTCCGGCGCGCACTCCTCGGTGCGCTGGCACGAGATCTCGACGGACTGCTCCTGGAAGGCCTCGCGGGAGGGCCCGCAGGCGGCGAGGGCGAGCAGGGAAACGAGCATGGGGTTGCCTCCGCGCGCATTCGGACACGCCGCGGGCGGCCGGTCAAGGTGGTACCCTCCGCCCGTGCTGCTCCTCCTCCTCGCGTGCGACGGCGGCGACGATCCCGACGCCGACGGCTTCGTGGACGACGACTGCGCGCCGGCGACCGCCGACGTCCACCCCGGCGCGCACGAGTTCTGCGACGGCGTCGACAACGACTGCGACGGCGCGGTCGACGAGACGTTCGACCTCGACGGCGACGGCTTCTACGCCGACGAGGCCGACTGCCGCGCGCTGGGCTCGCCGGTCGACTGCGACGACGCGGACGAGGCCGTCCACCCCGACGCCGAGGAGACCTGCGACGGCGTCGACGAGGACTGCTCCGGCCGCGTGGACGACGCCGAGGACGCCGACGGCGACGGCGTGAGCGCCTGCGACGACTGCGACGACGACGACCCCTTCGTGAGCCCGGAGGCGCCCGAGGCGTGCGACGGCGTCGACAACGACTGCTCCGGCGCCGCGGACGAGCCCTGGGACGGCGACGGCGACGGCGCGAGCGACTGCGCCGGCGACTGCGACGACGACGACCCCGAGCGCTCGCCCGACCTCGCCGAGGTGTGCGACGGCGTGGACAACGACTGCGACGACACGGTGGACGAGGGCTTCGACGCCGACGGCGACGGCTGGCTCACTTG
>JBMOQZ010000061.1:0-3354 GCA_049322475.1 Myxococcota bacterium
CGACGCGGGGAGAGGGTGGCCGAAGGCCGGGTGAGGGGCTCGCGCGATGAGGCTCCTCTTCGGGCTGCTCGCCGTCTGGGAGCTCCTCGGCCGCCTGCTCCTCGACGAGCGGTCCTCGCTGTTCGTCCCCCTTCCCACCACCGTCGGGCTCGCGGGCTGGGAGCTCCTGCTCGCGGGCGACCTCCCCCGCGACGTCGCCCACTCCGCGATCCGGGTGCTCCTCGGCTCCGGGCTGGGCGCGCTCGCCGGCGTCGGCGCGGGGGCCGCGATCGCGAGCGAACGCTTCGGCCGGGCGCTGGAGGCCCCGCTCGCGCTCTTGCGGCCGGTCCCGCCGGTCGCGTGGATCCCGATCACGCTGCTCTGGTTCGGGGTCGGCGAGCTGCAGCAGGTCGCGATCCTGTTCGGCGCGACCTTCCACGTCGTCGCGGCCGGGGTCGCCGACGCGGTGCGCGGGGTCTCGCCGGCGGTGCTGCTCGCCGCGCGGAACCTCGGCGCGGGCGAGGCGGCGATCGGGCGCGTCCGCACGAACGCGGCGCTCCCGGCGGTGCTCGCGGCGGTGCGCGAGGGGTTCGGGACGGGGTGGTTCGTGCTCGTCGCCGCGGAGTTCGTGTCGGCGAGCGAGGGGCTCGGCGTGCTGGTGCTCGAGGGGCGCGACATGCTCGCGCCGGCGCGGACGTTCGTGGGCATGGCCGCGCTGGCCGCCTGCGGGGCGCTCACCGACGCGGCCCTGCGGCGCGCGCAGGGGAGGGTGACCGCGTGGGCGTGAGCCTCGCCGGGCTGCGCAAGACCTTCGCGGAGGCGCGGGGAGGCGCGCGCGTGGAGGCCGTCGCCGGGTTCGATCTGGAGGTCGGCGACGGCGAGATCGTCGCCCTGCTCGGGCCGAGCGGGTGCGGCAAGACGACGGTGCTCCAGATGGTCGCGGGCTTCGTCCGGCCGGACGCCGGCGTCGTGACCTGCGGGGGCTCGCCGGTCGACGGCATCTCGACGCGGCGGGTGATGGTGTTCCAGGACGCGGCGCTCTTCCCGTGGCTCACCGTCGCGGACAACGTCGCGTTCGGGCTCCGCGCGCAGGGGCGCCACGACGAGGCGCGCGTGGCCTCGCTGATCGCGGACCTCGGGCTCGCCGGCGCGGAGCGTCGTTACCCGAAGGAGCTGTCGGGCGGGATGAAGCAGCGCGTCGCGCTCGCCCGGGCGCTCGCCGTCTCGCCCGAGGTGCTGCTGCTCGACGAGCCGTTCGCCGCGCTCGACGCGCTCTCGCGCGAGCGGCTGCAGGACCTGCTCGAGGCGGTGTGGCTGCGCGACCGCACCACGATGCTGCTCGTGACCCACTCGGTGGACGAGGCCCTGCGGCTCGCCGATCGCGTCGTCGTCGTGACGCCGCGGCCGGCGCGCGTGCGGCGCGTGTTCGACGTGACCGAGGCCCGGCCGCGCGACGTCGCGGGGATGGGGGAGCTGCGGCGGGCGATCGCGGCGGAGGTGCGGGCGGACGCGTAGGCCGGGGTCCGGCGTCGTACGCCGCCGCGCCGAGCGCCCGCCCTCCATGTAGAATTCCGCCCATGCTCCTCGTCCTCTTCTGGGCCTGCCGCACCGACAAGGTCGAGCTCGACGACACCACGCCCAGCGCGACCACGCCCACCGACGGCGACGCCGACGACGACGGCGTCCCCGCGACCTCGGACTGCGACGACGCCGACCCCTCCGTCGGCGAGGCGCCGCTCACCTACGCCGACGCCGACGCCGACGGTCACGGCGCGGGCGAGCAGGGCCGCGTCTGCGACGGCGACGGCCGCGTCGAGGCCGACGGCGACTGCGACGACGGCGACGACGCGATCCACCCCGGCGCCGCCGAGGTCTGCAACGACGTCGACGACGACTGCGACGGCGAGGCCGACGAGGAGGGCGGCGAGACCTGGTACGACGACGTCGACGGCGACGGCTACGGCGACCCGCAGACCGGGCGCGCGATCTGCTCGCCGCCGCCGATCCTCGTGCTCGACGGCACCGACTGCGACGACGCCGACGCCACCGCGTACCCGGGCGCCCCCGAGGTCTGCGACGGCGACGACGAGGACTGCGACGGCGAGGCCGACGACGGCGTGCTCGCCACCTGGTGGTCCGACGCGGACGGCGACGGCTGGGGTGTCGCCGAGGTGCTCGCCTGCGAGCTCGCCGAGGGGCTCGCCGACGCCGCGGGCGACTGCGACGACGCCGACGTCACCGCGTACCCGGGCGCCCCCGAGGTCTGCGACGGGGCCGACGACGACTGCGACGGCGCGATCGACGAGGACGTGCTCCTCACCTTCTACGAGGACGCCGACGGCGACGGCTGGGGCGACGCCGCGCTCGCCGCCTGCGAGGCGCCCGCCGGCTACGTCGCGCTCGCCGGCGACTGCGACGACGGCGACGCGGCGATCGGCCCCGGCGCGGACGAGGTCTGCGACGACGCCGACGTGGACGAGGACTGCGACGGGCTCGCCGACGACGACGACGCCTCGGTCACCGGCACCACCACCGCCGCGATCGACCTCGACGGCGACCTCTACACCGACATCTGGCCGAGCGAGTGGTGCACGGTGCCGGCCGGCTACACGGCGTGGGACGACGCGCTCGGCTGGGACTGCGACGACGGCGATCCGCTCGCCTGGGACAGCTTCGCCGCGGAGGTCTGCGACGACGGCGGCGACAACGACTGCGACGGCGACGCCGACCTCGACGACGCCGACTGCGCCACGACCCTCACGATCGCCGCCGACGTCGAGAGCTACGTCGTCGCCGACGCGCTGGGTTACCCGACCGACCCCGTGCGCGTGGAGATCACCGTCGCGAGCGGCGTGACCGTCTCCAGCGCCTCGACGGGCGAGCCCGCGTTCACGACCGACGGGCTCGCCGCGGGCTCGATCGTGGTGCTCACGAACCTCGGCACGATCCACGGGCGCGGCGGCGACGGCGCCTGCGGCTACGGCGGCGACGGCGAGGACGGCGGCGACGCGATCGAGGCGACGGTCGAGGTGGTGATCGACAACGGATCGGGCGCGATCTACGGCGGCGGGGGTGGCGGCGGCGCGGGCGACGACCCCGGCGGGGGCGGCGGCGGCGCGGGCGGCGGCCTCGGCTGCGACGGCGGCGGCGACGCGATCGACGGCACGGGCGGCTACGGCGGGCAACGCTTCGGCACCGTCGCGGGCGGCGATCCCGGCCTCTACGACGGCTCGGCCGGGACCGGCGGGACGTGGGGCAACCCCGGCACGGCGGGCGGCGGCGGCAGCGGCGGCGCGGCCGCGACGGAGGTGTACACGGCGTGTTGCACGGGGCAGGGGGGCGCGGGCGGCGGCTGGGGCGGAGGCGGCGGCGGCG
>JBMOQZ010000062.1:0-30858 GCA_049322475.1 Myxococcota bacterium
GGCCTCGTCGGCGAGGCGGCCGGCCCCGCGACGGCGCGCGTGGACAGGATTCGCATGCCGCGCGCGCGGACCAGAGCCGGTCCGAGTGTCGGGGATCCGGGCCCGCGCCCGCGCGGCGCCGCAGATTACCGGCGTTTGTCCGTCGCGCGAGAGACCGTTGGCGCTGCCTCCTCCCCGCGCGCGACACTCGGATGGGCTCTGGTCCCGGCTCGCGACATTCAGGTGGGCTCTGGTCCCCGTGCGCGACGCTCGACGACCCGTCGTGGGTGCTCCCCCTCGTCCAGCATTTTCGCGCCTCCGGACCGCCGGCCGCCCGTCGAGCCTGCTCGGCCTCTCCGGCGAGGCCGAGGCCCGGGGGCACGAGGGGCGGCCATGCGAAATCGTCCTCAAGCTCCGAAGGTCCCGTGCCGTAGAGGGGGACATGGACACGTCCCACTCGGCACGCAGGCGTGGCGCCGTCGCGATCCTCGTGGCGGTGTTCATGATCGCGCTCGTCTCGATGGCCGCGTTCGTGGTGGACGTCGGGCTCCTCCGCCTCTGGCGCCAGCAGCTGCAGGGCGCGGTCGACGCCGGCGCGCACGCGGGCACCACCCAGCTCGACGGCACCGAGGAGGGCCTCGCCCGCGCGCGGCAGGCCGCTGTGCTCGTGGCCGGCGCCAACTCCGCCGGCGGCGACGCCGTCGCCGTCGATCTCAACCCGGGCAACGACCCCTCCGGCGACGTGGTGCTCGGCTACTGGGAGGACGACGTCTTCTACGCCTACGACGCCGACCCGTCCCGGGTGACCACCGTGCAGGTGACCGCCACCGCGCGGGGGCTGCGCACCTACTTCGCGCCGGTCGCGTTCGCGGAGGAGATCGACTACCGCAACCTGAACGTGTCGGCAAGCTCCACCGTGCTCGGCGGCGGGCCCGCCGAGATCGACTGCCCGCTCCCCATCGCGGTGCCGCACTGCAGCATCGACCGCGCCGCGAACCTCTGCGACATCCGCACCAAGCTCAACCCCGACAACAACGACAACGCCGGCTGGTCGCGCGTCGGGAGCCAGCGCCCCAGCGCGAACACCGCGCGCAACGCGATCTACGGCTACTGCCCGACCCCCACCACCGTGAACGGCGAGATCAGCCTCAACAACGGCGTGATCGCCTCGGCGACGGACGCGATGTCCGCGACGGTGTCGGCGTCGACCCAGATGTGGGACGTCGAGGCCTGGGGCACGCTCCCGCCGCAGCAGGCGTGCAGCTCCATCCCGCCGGCGAAGTACGGGCGGGTCGTGATCGGCCGCATCCCGGTCTTCCGCGACGCGAGCGAGTGCACGAGCACGCGCTACAACGGGACCGGCCTCGACGTGGTCGGCTTCGCGACGGCCGTCGTGTACGACGTGTGCGCCAACGGCCCGGCGAGCGGCCGCAGCATCTCCGTACGCTACGTCTGTGACCTCGAGACCGAGTCGCGCGGAGGCGGCGGCTACTTCGGGACCGTGGTCCCGCCGCAGATCGTGCGGTAGCCGCCCCGCCAGTACGCGAGGGGCTCGCCCTCCGCCACGCGCGCGCCCTCCACGCGCCCGATCACCACGGCGTGATCGCCCGCCTCGACGATCTGATGCACCGCGCAGTCGAGCTGGGCGAGCGCGCCGGCGAGCACGGCGCTGGGGCCGATCTCGTCCCACGTGGGCTCGGCGTCACCAAACCCGGCGAAGCGCGAGGAGAGCGCCTCCTGGTCGGCGGCGAGCACGCTGACGCCGAAGCGCTGCGCGGCGCGGATCAGCGGGAGGGTGGCCGCCCGCAGGTCCACGCACGCGAGCACGAGCGGCGGCGACAGCGACACCGAGCTGAAGGCGCTCACCGTCATCGCGCGCACCTCGCCGGCGTGTCGCGCGGCGATCACGGTGACCCCGCTCGGGAAACGCGACAGGGCCTGCTTGAAGAGGGTCGGGTCGATCATCGCGACGCACTTATCAGCCGAAAGGCGCCGAGGAGCGCGGCGCCGACGGGGCCCGCGCCCGGACCGGGCCGGCCGTCGAGCTCGGCGACGGGCGCGAGCTCCTTGAGCGTCCCGCACAGGTACATCTCGTCGCAGGGGCCGACGGGGACGGGCTCCTCGCGGCACGGGATCCCGGCGGCGCGCGCGGCCTCGAGCAGGCTGTCGCGGGTGACGCCCTGGAGGATGCGGCCGTCGTCGGGCGGCGTGAGCAGGACGCCGCCGCGGACGACGAACAGGTTCGAGCGCGACGCCTCGGTCCAGGCGCCGTCGACCTCCCAGAGCACCTCGTCCACCCCGGCCTGCCGGGCCGCGAGGACCCACGCGGCCCGGCTCACGTGCTTGACGCGCCCGGGCAGCCACGCGGGCGGCGACCACGGGCGCGTGACGAGGCGCACGGGCTGGCCGACGCGGGAGAGGTCGAGCGGCCCGACACGTACGACGCGGTGGCCACCCTCGGTGAGGATCGCGTGCAGCCGGCACTCCGCGTACGCGGCGGCGGCGAGCTCGCCGGCGAGCGCGTCGTGCCACGGGATGCCGCAGAACTCCGCGCTGGCGCGCAGCCGCGCGAGGTGGGTGTCGAGCCGCCAGACCACCCCGCGGTAGGTCCGCATCGTCTCGAAGACGCCGAGCCCTTCGGTGAGCCCGGGGTCGTCGGCGGGGAGCCCGGCGCCCTCGATCCCGTCGACCCACACCCGCTGCGCCATCCGAGTCGCATATCCGGGGCACGCGTGCCCCGCTGGGGGTGGGACACCGGCACCCCACCCGCGCAAAGCGCGCCCCACACCCCGACCTCCACGCGGCACGGCGGTTGCTACTCCCCCGCGCGCTCACGCTGGAGGCTCCGCATGGTCCTGTTCGCCCTGTTCGCCTGCGACACCGCTCCCGACGCCCCGGTGCTCGAGGACACCGTCCCCTACGTGGACGGCGAGCTCCTCGTGAAGTTCCACGACGACGTCGGCGGCATGGAGGTCGAGGACGAGAACGGGCTCGAGGAGGCCGAGCGCATCGAGGCGATCGGGGTCAAACGGGTCCGGATCCCCGAGGGGAAGTCGGTCCGCAGCGTGATCGAGAAGCTCTCCGAGGACCACCGCGTCGAGATCGCCGAGCCCAACCTGCTCGTCCGCGGGCAGGCGAGCGATCCGTACGCCGGGTACCAGTGGCACCTCTCGCAGATGCGCGCGACGGAGGCGCAGGCCTACGGCACCGGCAGCGGCGTGGTCGTTGCGGTGCTCGACACCGGCGTCCGCACCGGCGGCCCCGACGGCATCGCCAACGTGCTCGCCGGCTACGACTTCTACTACGGCGACTCCAACCCGAGCGACGGCAACGGCCACGGGACGTTCGTCGCCAGCGAGATCGCGCAGAAGACCGGCAACGGCGTCGGCGTCGCCGGGGTCGCACCGGGCGCGAGCATTCTCCCGGTGAAGGTGCTCGGCGACGACGGGATGGGCGACGTCAGCGCCATCGCGAACGGCATCGTGTGGGCCGCGGACCAGGGCGCCGACGTGATCAACATGTCGCTCGGCTCGGCGTACAGCTCGTCGACGCTCAAGAGCGCGTGCGACTACGCGTACGGGAAGGGCTCCGTGCTGATCGCCGCCACGGGCAACGAGTACGCGACGAGCATCGGCTACCCCGCCGCGTACTCGAGCGTGATCGCCGTCGGGGCCACCGGCTACGGCGGCTACCGCGCCGGCTACTCCAACCGCGGCACGGGGATCGATCTGGTCGCGCCGGGCGGGGACATGAGCGCCGACAAGAACGGCGACGGCTACCCGGACGGCATCCTGCAGGAGACCTACGAGAACGGCGCCTGGACCTACACGTTCTACGAGGGCACCTCGATGGCGACGCCCCTGGCGAGCGCCGCGGCCGCGCTGGTCGTCGCGCAGGGCGTGACGTCGCCCGCGGAGGTGGCTTCCATCCTCACGAGCACCGCGAAGGACCGCGGCACCGCCGGGTACGACACGAGCTACGGCTATGGCGAGGTCGACGCGACGGCGGCGGTGCTGCTCGCGCGCGGCGGCGGCGGCGGCTCCACGACGACGGAGCCCGAGCCGGCGCCCGAGGAGGAGCCTCCGACCAGCGGCTCGGACACGACGGCCCCGACGATCTCGAACGTGGACGGCTACACGCAGGGCAAGAAGTTCACCATCCTGTGGACCACGAACGAGCCGGCGGACAGCTACGTGAACTTCAGCGGCATCGGCACCTACGGCGACGCCACGCTCACGACGTCGCACAGCCTCACCTTCACCGGCAGCCGCGGCACGACCTACACGTTCACGATCGAGAGCACCGACGCCGCCGGCAACACGGCGACGGACGGGGAGTGGGAGATCGCGCTGTAGGAGAGGCTTCAGGCTTCAGGCTACAGGCTTCGGGGGCTGAACGTGGGGGCGGGCGGACGCACGAAGTGCGTCGCGGAGGGCCGGCGCGAGCACTGCGAGCGCGGGGCGCCCAGGACGGCGCCCCAGGCCCGTAGCCCGCCCCCGGAGCCGCGCCCCGGATGGCGCGGCGGGAGGGGAGCGCCCGCCCCACGGCGGGTCAGTAGGCCCAGCCCTCGCTGACGAGCGTCGCGTTGCGATCCTGCGTCGCGACGTACTCGGCGAGCACGCCGTCGCCGTCGACGTCGCTGACGCCGTGCACCTCGAAGCCGTCGCCCGTGACGACCACCCAGTAGGCGCCGTACTGCGGGTCGGCGGGGGCCCAGCCGAGCTTCTCCCAGCCGGGGTCGCGCGGCGGGAGCTGCTTCTGCTTGCCGACGCGCGACCGGGCGTCGCGCTCGCTCCCCGCGGCGACCCAGGTGTCGAACGCGGCGTGGTGGGCGAGCTCCGCGACCTTGATGGCGTCGACGGTCGCGGGCACCTCCGCGCGCTTGGCCTTCAGCTGCATCGACACGAAGTTGGGGATCGCGATCGCGGCGACGATGCCCATCACCGGCACCGCGCCGGCGCACAGGAACACGGCCACGAGGATCACGACGACGGCGCCGAACCAGCCGGGGATCGCGGAGCGGCGCTGTGGGGTGGGGTCCATGCAGGGGACCGTAACGCCGGAGGGGTGTACGCTCGGGGGATGGACCTCTCGGGGTCGAGCATGTTCGCCAGCGTCTTGTTCGGCTGCGTGGGCCTCGCGGCCTGGCAGATCGGCCGGAGGCGGTCGTCGGCGCGCGCGATGGTGCTCGGGTGCGCCCTCCTCGGCTTCACCTTCGTGACGCCACCGGGGTGGCCCACGTGGGTCGTCGGGGCCGCGCTCACCCTGCTCCTTTTCTGGACTTGAACGTGGCGCCCCGACGACTACGCGGACGCACCGCGACGCGCGTGATCGCCCGCTCGCGCACCGTCGCCATCGGGCTATGTTGTCGCGGCACGGAGCCCCCCATGTCCTTGCTCGCGGTCCTCGCCAGCTGCACCCTGCCGTGGGCGGACGAGGACGAGTACTGGGAGCGGTTCGCGAAGGCGACCTGCGAGCGCACGCGGGAGTGCTCGCGCGGCTACTTCGATTCCGAGTGGAGCGACGTCGAGGACTGCACCGACGATCTGAAAGATCAGTCCGAGGACGCCGCCGACTACTACGACGACTGTGAGTTCGACGACGAACAGGCGGACGAGTGCCTCACCCAGCTCCGCGAGGCCTCCTGCGAGGAGCTCTACGAAGACGGCGCCGACGAGTGCGCACGCGTCTGGGACTGCGAGCAGAGGGACACGGACGGGTCTCCGTGGGAATAGCCCTGCTCGTCGCCTGCGAAGGTCCGCCGCCCATCGAGCTGGAGGTGGCCAGGGAGCTCTCAACGCGCGATCCGGACGCCGTGATCGCCGCGTACGAGGCGCTCGAGGGGAAGGGCGCGCCCTTCACTTGGGAGGACCGGGAGCAGCTTGGCCGCGCCTACTGCCTGCGGGGCGCGGCGGCCACCGACGAGGATAGGGCGCTCGCCGACCTGAAGCGCGGCGCCGGCTTCGGGATGTGCGACACGAAGGAAGAGGCCCGCCTCCGGGAGATCCTGCGCAAGCGCGCGATCCCCGCGCTGACGGTGCCGGGCCTCTGAGCGTCGGCCGTTCGCTTCTGGCCCGGACCGACGCGTCGAGTTAGACCGCGCCCCCTTCCGCGAGGTGCTCCTTGTCACGCCGCCCGGTCCTTCGTACGGAGCTCCCCGGTCCGGTGGCGAGCGGCATCCTGCGACGGAGCGACGGCGCGATCTCTCCGTCGTACACCCGCGACCACCCGCTCGTCGCCGAGCGCGGGCAGGGCGTGTGGGTCATGGACCCCGACGGCAACGAGTTCCTCGACATGTCCGCGGGCATCGCGGTGACGAGCACCGGCCACTGCCACCCGAAGGTCGTCGCCGCGATCGTGGAGCAGGCGCAGAAGCTCATCCACATGAGCGGGACGGACTTCTACTACCCGGTGCAGTCCGCGCTCGCGGCGCGGCTCGTCGCGATGAAGGCGGTGCGGGGCGACAGGTCGCGCGTGTACTTCGGCAACTCCGGCGCCGAGGCGAACGAGGCGGCGCTGAAGCTCGCGCGCTGGGTGACGGGCCGCAAGAACTTCGTCGCGTTCTTCGACAGCTTCCACGGCCGCACGATGGGCGCGCTCTCGCTCACCGCGTCGAAGGTGCGCCAGCGCGAGGGCTTCGGCCCCTTCCTCCCGGTCACGCACACCCTGTACCCGGACCCCTACCGGATGGGCGCCAGCGCGACGGACCAGGCCTTCGAGCACCTCGATCGGCTGTTCCGCACGATCCTCCCGCCCGACGAGGTGGCGGCGATCTTCGTGGAGCCCATCCAGGGCGAGGGCGGCTACGTCGTGCCGCCCGACGACTTCCTGCCGCGCCTGCGCGCCGTCTGCGACCGCTTCGGCATCCTGCTCGTGTTCGACGAGGTGCAGTCCGGCATGGGCCGCACCGGCAAGATGTTCGCGTACGAGCACTTCGGCGTGAAGCCCGACATCCTCACGCTCGCGAAGGGCATCGCCAGCGGCATGCCGCTCTGCGCCACGCTCGCGAGCGAGGACGTGATGAAGTGGAAGCCCGGCGCCCACGCGAGCACCTTCGGCGGCAATCCCGTCGCCTGCGCCGCCGCGCACGCCACCCTCGATCTGCTCGAAGGCGGGCTGATCGACAACGCCGCGCGGGTTGGCTCGACGATGACCGAGATGCTGCGCGCGCGCGTGGGTGACCACCCCAACGTCGGCGACGTCCGCGGCAAGGGCCTCATGATCGGCGTGGAGCTGGTCGAGGACCGGGCCACGAAGAAGCGCGCGATCGACCTGCGCAACAAGCTCGTCATGCACGCGTTCCACAAGCACGGGATGGTGATCCTCGGTTGCGGCCAGAACACCGTGCGCTTCTGCCCCGCGCTCGTTCTCACGGAGGAGGAGGCGGCCGTCGCGGTCGACCTCTTCGCCCGCTCGCTCGAGGAGCTGACCCATGCGTAAGTTCGACGGCGTCGACTTCTACAACCTCGACCGGCTCCTCTCCGACGAGGAGAAGGCCGTCCGCGCGCTCGTGCGCGAGTGGGTCGAGGACAACGTCATCCCCGTCATCGAGGGCCACTGCCGCAACGGCACCTTCCCGATGCACCTCGTCTCGCAGATGGGCGAGATGGGGCTCCTCGGGGTGAACCTGCACGGCTACGGCTGCGCGGGCATGAGCAACGTCGCGTACGGGCTCGTGTGCCAGGAGCTCGAGCGCGGCGACTCGGGCATCCGCAGCTTCGCGAGCGTGCAGGGCTCGCTCGTGATGTTCCCCATCTGGAAACACGGCAGCGAGGCGCAGAAGCAGAAGTACCTGCCCGAGATGGCGCAGGGGAAGCTCATCGGGTGCTTCGGCCTCACCGAGCCCGACTACGGCAGCAACCCCGGCGGGATGGTGACGAAGGCGGTCGACGACGGCGACAGCTACGTCCTCAACGGCGCGAAGATGTGGATCACCAACGGCACCATCGCGCACCTCGCGGTGGTGTGGGCCAAGCTCGACGGCGTCATCCGCGGCTTCGTCGTCGAGAAGGGCGACCCCGGGTTCAGCGCGCCGGAGATGCACGGCAAGCACTCGCTGAAGGCCAGCGTGACGAGCGAGCTGGTCTTCCAGGACTGCCGCATCCCGAAGGACCGCATCCTGCCGAACGTGTCGGGGCTGAAGGGCCCGTTCTCGTGCCTCAACAACGCGCGCTACGGCATCGCGTGGGGCGCGCTCGGCGCGGCGATGGCGTGTTTCCACAGCGCGCGCGAGTACAGCCTCTCGCGCATCCAGTTCGGCAAGCCCATCGCGAGCTTCCAGCTCGTGCAGAACAAGCTCGCGTGGATGCTGCGCGAGATCACGAAGGGCCAGCTCCTCGCGCTCCAGCTCGGGCGCATGAAGGACGACGGCACCCTGATCCCCGAGCAGGTCTCGCTCGCGAAGATGAACAACGTGGACATCGCGCTGGAGATCGCGCGGGTCGCCCGCGACATCCACGGTGCGAACGGGATCCTCGACGAGTACCCGGTGATGCGGCACATGGCGAACCTCGAGTCGGTCAAGACGTACGAAGGGACGCACGACATCCACAACCTCATCCTGGGGCGGTGGATCACCGGGATCCAGAGCTTCGAGTAGACTCCGGCGCATGGAGCGCCGGAAGTTCCTGTTCGGCGGGGTCGCGCTGGCCGCGGTCGGCTGGGTGGGGCTGCACGTCGTGGGCACCCGACGCGTCGGGAGCCCGTGCCTCGGCGAGTCCGCGCGCGCCACGCTGGAGGCCGCGTTCGAGGTGCTCCTGCCCGACGGGGCGAAGGCCGCGGCGTACGCGGAGGGCGTCGACACCTTCCTCGCCGCCGGCGACCCCGCGGCGGCGGCCCAGCTGCGGCTGGCGCTCGGGGTCTTGGAGCACGCGGGGCTCGTGCCTTTTTCGCGTCGCTCGCCCGAGGCGCGCGTCGAGGTGCTGCGCGCGTGGGAGCGCTCGCGCTGGGCGCTGAAGCGGCAGATCTTCCAGGGCCTGCGCCGGACCGCGTCGTTCTCGTGGTACGCCGACGCCGGGAGCTGGGGCGCCATCGGCTACGACGGGCCCTGGGCATGATCCGCGCGGGCGACGGCGTCACCGGCGGGTTCACGCTCCGCACCGACGTGTGCGTGATCGGCTCCGGCGCGGGCGGCGGCGTCGCGGCCGCGGTGCTCGCCGAGGCGGGGCGCGAGGTCGTGGTGCTCGAGGAGGGCGCGCACGTCCCGGGCGAGCGCATGACGCAGCGCGAGCACGAGATGTACCCGCTGCTCTACCGGGACGGCGGGCAGCAGTACACCGACGACGGCGGCGTGAGCGTGCTCCAGGGGCGGTGCGTGGGCGGGAGCACGGTCATCAACATGGCCGACTGCGTGCCCATCCCCGAGCCGGTGCTCGCCCATTGGGCCCAGCGCTTCGGCGTGCGCCGATGGGGCTACGCCGAGGTGGACGCGGCCGCGCGCGAGGTGATGGAGGTCGTCGGCGCGAACCCGATCGCTTTCCACAACCGCAACAACCAGCTCCTGCTCGACGGCGCCGCGAAGACGGGGCTCGCCGGCGGCGCGTTCGTGCACAACCGCGTGGACTGCCGCGGCTCCGGGTACTGCCTGATCGGGTGCCGGTACGACGCGAAGCGCTCGGTCGCGGTGACGTGGATCCCTCGGGCGGTCGCGACCGGACGGGTGCTCGTCCAGGCCGACGCGCGCGTGGAGTCGCTCGAGTGGCAGGGCCGGCGGGTGGTCGCGGCGGTGGGCCACGTGGTCGAGCGCGGCACGGCGCGCCCGCTGGGGGCCTTCCGGGTCGAGGCCGACCGCTTCGTGCTCGCGGCGGGCGCGATCCACACGCCGCTCCTGCTCCTCGCCTCCGGGCTCGGCGGCGAGCACGTCGGGCGCAACCTCACGCTGCAGCCGCAGGCCATCGTCGCCGCCACGTTTCCCGACGAGGTCGTGCTGTTCCGGGGGGTGCCGCAGTCCGCCTACGCCCACGCGGACGAGGTCACCGCGGAGGGTGGCCTCGGCGGGTTCCGGCTGGAGGCGGTCGGCGCCGCCCCCGCGATGGCGGCGTCGTCGGCGACCCTGTGGGGCAAGGAGCTGGCGACGTGGATGGCGCGGTACCGCCACACCGCGGCGTGCCTGTGCCTGGTGCCGGACCGCCCGGGCGGGCGCGTCACGCGCGGGCGAGACGGGCGACCGCGCATCACCTATGCGTTCCAGGACACGTGGACGGCGCAGCTGAAGCGCGCGGTCCGGGCCGCCGCCGAGGCCTACCTCGCCGCGGGCGCGGACGGCGTGTCGATGCCCTTCGTCGGCGCTCCGCCCGTCCGCAAGGCCGAGGACATCCGCGTCCCGGACGACGTCCGTCCCGGCGACCTCTCGCTGATCTCGGCCCACCCCCAGGGGACCTGCCGCATCGGCGAGGTCGTGGGCGACGACCTCCGCGTCGTCGGGATGGACAACGCGTTCGTCCTGGACGCGTCGGTGTTCCCCACGTCGGCGTCGACCCACACGATGATCCCGGTGATGAGCTTCGCGCTGCTCGGGGCCCGCGCCCTCTCAGGCTAGCTCGGGCTCCTCCGGGCTCCAGCTCCGCGCCACCTCGAGCAGGCGCCGCACCTCGCCGTCGGGGGTCTCGCTGAAGTCGTCGTACCACGCGCCCACCGCGACGAAGTCGGGCTCGCGGTGGAGGCAGACGACTTCGTCGGCCTCGTCCCGGAGGAGCTCGCAGGTCTGCGGCGCGCCGACGGGGACGGCGGCGACGATGCGGTCGGCGCCGTGCTGGCGGGCGGCGTGGATCGCGACCCGCATGGTCGCCCCGGTCGCGAGGCCGTCGTCCACGAGGATGACCGTCCGCCCGCGCAGCTCGGGCCAGGGCCGCGCGCCGCGCCACATCTGCTCCCGCTGGGCGAGGATGCGCGCCTCGTGGGCCTGCACGCGCGCCACGTCGTCCATGCCGAGGCCCAGCATGCGCAGCACGTCGGCGTTCAGCACGCGGACGCCGCCCGAGGCGATCGCGCCCATCGCGAGCTCGGGCTGCATCGGCGCGCCGAGCTTGCGCACCACGAGCACGTCCAGCGGCGCGCCGAGCGCGCGCGCGACCTCGAAGGCCACGGGAACGCCGCCGCGCGGGAGCCCGAGCACGAGGGGCGATCCGCCCGGGGGCCGCTTCACGAGCTCGGCGGCGAGCGCCCGGCCTGCGTCGACTCGGTTGCGGAAGCGCGTCCTCACGCCGAGAGGCTAGTCACGGCTCCGATCGTCGGAAGCTGCACCGGCCTCCGCCGGACGACGACCCTCGCCGGCGGCATGTTGAGCATGACCGTGCGCTCGTCGACCACCAGCGGCGAGAGGCGGGCCTCGATCTCCATGAGCTGGCGCGCGCGCCGGCGGTGCTTCGGCGTGGCGAAGGCGCGGATGACCTCGCGGGCGAGGATGTGCTGGAACATCGTGAGCGTGCCGCCCGGGACGAGCAGCTCGAAGAACTTCCGGTAGATGGACTCGACCATCGGCGCCGGGAAGTTGGCGAGGGGGAGTCCGCTCACGATGTGGTGGTAGGGCTCGCCCGGGTCGAACGTGAGCACGTCGACGGCGTGGACACGCGGCTGGATCGCGGCGCCCTCGAAGCGACGCCGGAGGATCTGGCAGAAGCGCGGGTTGAGCTCGACCACGTCGAGCGTGTCGCCGGGGAGCAGGCGCTCCACGAGCTCGGCGGTGACGGGCCCCACGCCCGCGCCCACCTCGAGGATGCGCAGCGGGCCGTGGGCGTTCTCGAGCGCGGAGGTCACCATCGCGCGGCACAGCGGCTTGCCGGACGGCCAGACGGCGCCGACCGTCGCGGCCTCGCGGACGCCCTGGGTCAGGAAACGGAGACCATCGAGCATGCGTGTGGTGACGTGGCGGTGACAGAAATCCTACCGCACGGCCAACGCTTGTCGACCCGCGGCGCCGTCAGCGTTTGTCGCCTAGTCGAACAAACCGGCTTCCAGACAGGATTCGTCGCCCGCCTGGATGCTCTTCGCCAAGGCCGTGGCCCTGGGCAGGATGTTCTTCGCGTAGAAGCGCGCGCCGAGCACCTTGCCCCGGTAGAAGCGAGCGTCGTCGTCGGCGGGGCCCTTCTCGAGCGCCTCGATCGCGACCCGGGCCTGCCAGAGCGCGTGCAGGCCGAGCACCACCGTGCCGAAGAGCTGGAGGAACGGGTAGCTCTGCACCATCGCGCCGTTGATGTTGCCCTGCATGCCGAGGCCGCCGAGGTACATCGCGGTCTGCCCGAGCTGATCGCGGGCGCGCTCCAGCGCGGAGACCTCCTCGTCGAGCTTGTGGGTCGCCTTCGCGCGCTCGAGCTCCTTGTTGCACTCGTCGAGCCAGCTCATGAAGAGCGCGCCGTTGCCCTTGCGCATCTTGCGGCCGAGGAGATCCATCGACTGGATGCCGTTCGTGCCCTCGTAGATCGACGTGATCTTCGAGTCGCGGACGTGCTGCTCGACGGGGTACTCGCCGATGTAGCCGTACCCGCCGAAGGTCTGCAGCGCGAGGCAGCAGACCTCGAAGCCGAGGTCGGAGCAGTGCGCCTTCACGATGGGCGTCATGAGCTCGACGAGGCCGAGGAGGTACTCGCGCTCGGCCTCCTGGCCGTTCTCCGCGCGGTCGAGGCGGTTGGCCACGCTGTAGATCAGCGAGCGCATCGTCTCGACGTACACCTTCTGCGTCATGAGCATCCGGCGCACGTCCGGGTGCTGGTTGATGGTGACGCGCGGGGGGTCCGCCTCGCGCATCCGCTCCACCAACGAGCCCTGGACGCGCTCCTTCGCGTAGCTGAGCGCGTTCTGGTAGGCGGCCGAGGCCGTGGAGAGCGCCTGGATGCCGACGCCGATGCGGGCCTCGTTCATCATGTGGAACATGATCTCCATGCCCTCGCACTCCTTGCCGAGCCGCCAGCCGTAGCAGGGGCCGTTCGCGCCGAGCGCGAGGGTGCAGGTGGCGGAGCCGTTGAGCCCCATCTTGTGCTCGATGCCCACGACCTTCGCGTCGTTGCGCTCGCCGAGGGTGCCGTTCGCGTCGAAGTTGTACTTGGGCACGACGAAGATCGAGAGCCCGCGCGTGCCCGGAGGCGCGTCGGCGGTGCGGGCGAGCACGAGGTGGACGATGTTCTCCGTCATGTCATTGTCGCCGCCGGAGATGAAGATCTTCTCGCCCGTGAGCTTGTAGAGGCCCTCGGTCTCGGTGCGCTCGGCGCGACAGCGGTTGTCGCCGACGGCGGAGCCGGCGCCCGCCTCGGTGAGGCACATCGTGCCCGCCCACTTGCCGCCGACCATGCGCGGCACGCAGATCTGCTTGAGCCAGTCGGGACAGTAGTGGGTGGTGAGCAGGTTGGCCGCGGCGCGCGTGAGGCCCGGGTAGACGTTGAACGCGGTGGAGGCGCCGTTGAGCAGCTCGCCCATCGCGACGTCGATCACGTGGGGGAGGCCCATCCCGCCCCACTCGGGGGCGAGCCCGACCGCCACGAGGCCGGACTCGGCGATCTGGTGGAAGGCCTCCCTGTAGCCGGGGGGCGTGGTGACGTTGCCGTCGGCGTCGAGCTTGCAGCCGGTGCGGTCGCCGATCTTGTTGAGCGGGGCGATGACGCCGGTGGCGAAGTCGGCGGCGGCCTGCAGCATGGTCTCGTAGAGCTCGCGGTCGTGGTCCGCGTAGCGGGGGACGGACTTGAGCTGCTCCTGGATGCCCATCTGCTCGAAGAGGACGAAGCGGATGTCGCGGAGGTCCAGGGTGTACTCGGTCGCGCTCAACGGGCACCTCGGGGCAGTGAATGAATCATCATTCAATATGGCGCCCGCCGCGCTCGGTCAAGCGCGCGGGGGTGGTGCCGGCCGCGCGCTCAGGCGATGCTGGGGATGGACGTTTCCCGGATCGGGTTTCCCTTCTCCGAGGGTCCTGTGCTCTTCCTCCTCGCCGGCGCCTGTACGCCCGAGTCGGCCTCGACGCCGCCGGCGGAGGCCCCGCGCGCGCTGGTGGACGTGCAGATCGTCGCGAGGGCGGAGGCGCCGCTCGCGCCGGCCGCCTGGACGGCGGAGGTCCGCTTTTCGGTGGACCGGCCTCCGGACCCGGAGCCCGTGCCGGAGGGCACGTGCCGGCGACCGGAGCAGGTTCACCTGCGGGGGCTGGCGCCGGTGGAGCGCGTCTCGCTCACCGCGCCGGACGAGGTCGCGCTGGCCTGGCGGGAAGACGCGGGCGCCTACGTCACCGCGGGGCCGCGCCGGGCCGTGGACGCGGCGTGGGCCGTGGGCGATCTCCGCTGGCAGATCGGCGACACCGCGCGCGCCGCGGAGGGCGTGGTGCGCTTCGGCGCGCCGCCCGAGGTGCGCGAGGTGGAGCGCGAGCCCGAAGGCGGCGTCCGGCTGCGGTGGGACTACCTCGAGGGCGCCGAGCTCCTCGCGACCGGACCGGCGGGCACGTTGCGCTGCGGCGCCGGCCCCGAGGGGGTCGCGCTGCCGTGGTGGGCGGTGCCCGCGCGCGGGGGGAGCGTGGTGCTGCGCGCCGCCCGGGAGCGCGCGGTGTTGCTGGAGGACGGCACGCTCGTGCGCGCCCGCGCGGTGCTGGAGCGGGTGGTGCCGCTCGACGCGCCTGCGGCGACCACGGTGGAGGCCGCGGGTCCGCCCGCGCCGCCGCCCACGAGGGCCCGGCCCATGCTGGCGGCGCCGCGGCGGATCGCGCGGCCGGCGCGCGTGCCGCTGGGCTGAAGCGCCCTACAGCAGGCCCTCCGCCAACGCCTCGAGCAGGGACCGGGCCGCCACGAGCCGTACGCCCGCCGCCTCGCGCGCGACCGACGCGGGCACCATCGCGCTGCGGAAGCCGTGACGCTCGGCCTCCCGGAGGCGGGCCACGGGCGAGGGCACGCCGCGCAATTCTCCGACGAGCCCGATCTCGCCGAAGAACAGGCGGTCGCTCGCCAGCGGCGTGCCGCGCGCGCTCGACGCGAGCGCCATCGCGATCGCGAGGTCGGCCGCCGGCTCCTGCACGCGCAGGCCCCCGGCGACGCTGACAAACACGTCGCGGTCGGACAGATCGAGGCCCGCCTTCCCGAGCACGGCGAGCAGCATGGCGAGCCGCCCGCGTTCCACCCCGACCGCGGTGCGCGACGGCGTGCCGTTCGTGGGCCGGCCGACGAGCGCCTGCACCTCCACGAGCACCGGGCGACTCCCCTCCATCGAGCACGTCACCGCCGTTCCCGGCGCGTCGGCGGCCCGCTCGCGCAGGAGCCGCGCCGAGGCGTCGGGCACCTCGGCGAGGCCCTCCTCGCGCATCTCGAACATGCCGATCTCGCCGGTGGAGCCGAAGCGGTTCTTCGTCGCGCGGAGGATGCGGAGCTGGGAGGAGCCGTCGCCCTCGAAGTAGAGCACGGTGTCCACGAGGTGCTCGAGCGCGCGCGGCCCGGCGAGGCTGCCCTCCTTCGTGACGTGCCCCACGAGGAACGTCGCGACGTCCCGCCCCTTCGCCACGCCCATCGCCTTCGTGGCCACCTCGCGGACCTGGCCGATGCTGCCGGGCACGCCGTCGAGCGCGCCGCTCTGCAGCGTCTGCACGGAGTCGAGCACCAGCACGCGCGGGCGCACCTCGTCCACCGCCTGCATCGCGGCGTCGATCGACGTGTCGGCGAGCAGGTAGAGCTCGTCGCTCGCGATGGCGAGGCGGTCGGCGCGCAGCCGCACCTGCCGCGCGGACTCCTCGGCGCTCACGTAGAGCACGCGGACGCCCTTCCGCGCGAACGCCTGCATGGCCATGAGCAGGAGCGTCGACTTGCCCACGCCCGGATCGCCGCCGAGCAGCGTGAGCGCCCCCGTGACGAGCCCGCCGCCCAGCACCCGGTCGAGCTCGGAGATGCCGATGCGCAGCCGCACCTCGCCCCCGTCCCCCAGCGGCACGCTCGAGAGCGGCAGCGCGCGCGACGCCGGCGCCGGCGACCGCGACGCCGCGGCGGGCCTCGCCGCCTGCTCGACCATCGTGTTCCACTCCCCGCACCCGGGGCACTTCCCCACCCACATCGCCGCGACGTGGCCGCACTGCTGGCACACGTGGACGGGCCGGTTCTTCGCCATGCCGAGGCCCTATCCGGAGGGGCGCCCCGAGGGCGGACAGATTCTGTCCGGGGTCGCGAGAAGCTCGACGGCGCCTGCGTCGCGGACGATCGCCACGGACCCCGCCTCGCCCTCCGCGACCGCGAGCCGGCCCGCGTCGGCGCCGAGGCGGGCCTGGATGGTCCGCGCCTCCGCTTCGAACCCCGCGGCGAGCAGCGGCTGGACGGCGCGCGCGGTGCCCACCCGGGCGAGCGCGCGCGCGACGGCGAGCCCCATCGGCGCGGCGAGCAACACGTCCTCGCCGAGCGTCGAGAGCCGCGCGGGGAACCCGTCGGGGTCGCCGGCCATCGCGGCGTCCAGCTCCTCGGCGACGGGGGGGCGCCGCGAGAGGATCGCGGCCTCCGCGCGCACGCCGGGGTCGGCGTCGGCGGCGAGCTCGACCGCGACGGCGCGGGCGACATCCGGGTGATCGCGGGCGAGGAGCGCGGCCGCGTTGCGGCGGACGCGCGGCTGGACGTCGCGGCGCGCGGTGTCCGCGAGGCGCTCCGCCGACGGCGCGGCGAGCGCCCGGGAGATGGCGGTGACGGTCTCGAGCGCGAGCCGGAGGCCGCCCTCGTCGACGTAGCCGACGCGCAGCTGCACGGTCCCCTCCGACACGCTCCCGCGCCCCGCCGCCACGAGCTCCAGCACGCGCACCCGCGTGCTCGCGTCGAGCACGGCGAGCAGGCGCTCGCGCGGGCCGCGGACGTAGGCCGCGCCGTCGAAGTGGGGGTCGCCGGTCTTCACGTCGTCCGGCATCACGAGGCCGCCGCGCCCGATCCGCACGTCGTCCGGCGCCGGCGCGGACACGACGGCGCCGAGCGCGTCCCACATCACGTGGACGGGCACGCCGTTCCACTCGCCGCGGGAGAGCTCGCCCTCTCGCGGGAGCCCGATCGTCGCCGGATCGAAGCGCCGCTGGCCGCGGAGGATCGTGAGCACGACGGCGACGAGCAGCACGAAGTAGACCGCGACCGCGAGCGTGGGGACCGCCTCCGTCACGGCGTGGTCCCCTGCTTCCGCGCGAGGCTCACCGCCCCCGCCTCGCCCTCGGCGATCGCCACGCTCCCGGCCTCGCCGTCGGCGAGCGCGAGGCGCCCGGCGTCGACGTCGCCGAGGCGGCCGCGGATGGCCTCGACGGCGGCGCGGGCGGCGCGCTTGACGTCGTCGTCCGCGAGCAGGCCGTTCGTGAGGGGCACGAGCGACGGGATCGCGGCCACCGTGCCGGCCTCCGCGAGGCCCCGGGCCGCGGCGGCGCGCACGCCGGCGTGGTCGACGTCGAGGAGGCGGCAGAGGCGGGCCTCGTCGCCGCGCCGGGCGAGCGCGCGGGCGAGCCCCGGGGGGTCGAACGGCGCGAACGCGAGCAGGTCCTCGTCGGCGAAGGCGTCGAGGGGCTCGCCGAGGAGCAGCGTCGCCTGCAGGCGGACCTCCGTCGCCGCGTCGGCGAGGGCCTCCTTCGCGGCCGCCGCGGCGACGAGCGAGTCGCCCCCGCGCCCGAGCGCGCGCAGGGCCCGCAGGCGCACGCCGGGCTCGGGGTCGCCGACCGCGACGGCGCGCAGCCGCCCGGCCGACACGGGCTCGCCGAGGCGCCGGCCGAGCGACGCGAGGTCGTCGAGGAGCGCGGCGAGGGTGGCCGGATCCCAGACGTGGCCGCGTCGCTCCACCTGGACGACGCCGTTGTCCACCTCCCCGCCCCGCTCCCGGACGAGGCGCGCCACCGCCGCGCGCGTGTCGCCGTCGAGCAGGAGCGTGAAGGCCACGGGGTCGCCGTCCACCACGTGCGCCGCGTCGAACGCCGGGTCGCCGACGAGGTGGTCGTCGCCGCCCGTGAGGCTGCGGAGGAAGGTGGTTCCCACCCCCTGGCGCTTGACCGTGAGCCCGAATGGCGGGCCGGCGGCGGTGAGGAGGGTCCACTTCGTCTTCGACCGGCCGACGCCGCGTTGGTGCCACCGCACGTTCACGCCGATCCCGTCGCGCACGCCGGTGAGCATGTCGTCCTCGCCCCAGCCGCCCTCGCCGTAGGCGAGCCCGAGCGCCTCCGCGATCGCGCGGCGCACCACCTTCGCGCGCTGGCGCGTCGCGTGCGCGATCGCGAGCGCGCCCACGGCGAGCAGGATCGGGACGATCACCGCCACGATGGGCTCCCCGATTCGGGTGACCAGCACGAGGTTCATGGCCGCTCCTTGAGGACGCTCACGCCGCCGGGCTCGGCGACCGACACCTGTCCGGCTTCGCCTTCCGCGACCGCGAGGCGCCCGGGGTCGACGTCGCCGACGCGGTCGCGGATGCACAGGATGGCGCCCGTGGCCGCGCGTTTGACGCGGCCGTTGGCGAACACCCCCGTCGTCAGGGGGGCGAGGCGCGGGATCGACGCGACCGTGCCCACCTCGGCGAGCACCTCGAGGGCGGCGACGGCGACCTCCTCGTCGTCGACGTCGAGCAGGGCGGCGAGGCGCGCCTCGTCGCCGGCGAGCCCCCGCGCGATCGCCGCCGGGGCCGCGGGCGCGTAGGCGTGGAGCGTCTCGTCGGCGAAGGCGTCGATGGGTTGCCCGAGGATCAGGGAGGCGGTCAGGCGCACCGCGGCCCAGGGGTCGCCGAGCGCCGCCGTCGCGACCGGGCCGGCCACCTCCGGTCCGTGGAGGCGCCGGAGCGAGCGCAGGGCCCGGGCCCGCGCGCCCGGGACCGGATCCTCCAGCGCGATGGCGCGCAGGCGCGAGACCTCGTCGCGGGCGGGGACGGAGAGGCGCGCGGCGACGTCGGTCACGCGCTCGACGGCGGCGCTCAGCCGGCCGACGTCGTCGGTCCAGCCGGCGAAGTCGATGGCCACGGCGCCGTCCTCGACGCGGCCGCCGTCGCGCTCCACGAGCGCCGCGAGGGCGCGGCGCGTCCCCGCGTCGAGGGCCGCCGCGATCCGCGCGGGATCGCCCTCCACGCGCACGGCGCGGTCGAAGTCGACGTCGCCGGTGACGTGCTCGCCCGGGGTCGCGCCGCGGGCGGCGCGTACGCCGGCGGGGGGCCCGGTCGCGACGATGCGCGTGCGCCCCCACCGGGAGCGGCCGGTGCCGACCTGGTAGCGCTCGACGCGGACGGGCACCCCTCGTCGCTCGCCGGTGAGCGCCTCGCCGTCTTCCCAGCGGAGGCCGAGCGGGTCCGCCAGCGTCCGCAGCGAGGCGCGGACGCCGAAGACGGCGGCCAGGAGGAGGGCCACCAGCACCAGCGCGGCGGCGGCGCAGACGAGCTCCGTCACAGGATCCTCACCACGGGCTCGTCCTCGAGCAGCTTCCGGCCGGTGAGCAGGTCCTTCACGGTCGCGCAGAGCCAGCGGTTCGCGTTCACGCCGAACCACACCTCGAGGCGCGGGCGGCGGTCGCCGGGCTGGTGGGCGGGGTCGAGGAAGCCGAGCGTCGGGTTGGCGGCGTTGAGCGGCACCACCACGCGGTCCTCGCCGGAGAGCGCGACGAGCCCGCCCTGCGCGTCCCAGCCGAAGCGCCTGCCGTCGCCGCCGTGGCGGCCGATCTCGCAGACGACGAGCTTGAAGAGCGTCTCCGCCTCGCCGAGCGCGCAGGTGGGGACGAGCTGGCGGCGCCAGACGTCCGGCTTCGTGGGGAAGCGCGTGCCGCGGGGGACGACCACGTCGTGGCGCGGCTCGCCCGACTTCGCGTCGTAGGTGAGCAGGGCGTAGTCGTGCACGATGAAGTCGGACTGGGCCCAGCCGTCGCCGGCGTAGACGGCGGCGCCGAGCACGACGGCCTCGAAGGGCTGCCACGCGCGCACGCGGTCGCGGCCGAAGCGGGCCTCGAGCCGGGGGTAGATGCCCGGGAGCAGGGTCGAGCCGCCGACCAGCAGCACCTCGTCGACGTCGCCGCCGGCCTCGGCGAGCGCGTCGCCCACGGCCTCGTCGATCAGCGCGTAGAGCCCGCGCCGTTCGAGGACCTCGGTCACGCGCGCCCGCGTCACGACGAGGGAGTGGGGCCGGTCGGCCATGCGCGCGCGCACGCCGCGCAGCTCGTCGGGCACGACGATCGTGAAGGTGTCCTGCTCGGCGAAGTGCACCGCCTCCTTCACGCGGCGGGCCTCGGCGAGCACGAGGCGTTGCCAGAGCGCCTCCGTCTCGTCGGAGGGCGGGTCGGACAGCGGCGCGCCGAGCTCGGCGCAGAAGGCCTCGCGGAGCCAGCGGTCGACGAGGTCGCCGCCGACCTGTCGCCCGTGTTTGCCGAGCACCTCGCAGTGGCCGGCCTCCAGCCCGCGGGCCTCCAGCCGGACCACGGCGGCGTGGAGCGTGCCGCCGCCCATGTCGAACACCAGCACGCGGCGCGGGCGCTCGATGCCGAGGCCGTACCCGACCGCGGCGGCGACGGGCTCGTCGAGGAATCGGAGCCGGCGGACGCCGAGGTCGTCCGCGATCGCGCGGATCTCGGCGCGGTAGGCGTCCCAGCTGCGGACGGGGACGGTCACGACGAGGTCGCGGACGCGCTCGCCCGTGACCGCCTTCGCCTCGGCGAAGAGCTCGCGCACGAAGGTGCGGGCGACCTCCCGCGCCGTGAACGTGCGATCGCCGACGCGGGCGACGACGCGCGTGGGGTCGTGGGCGAGCTGCGACTTGAAGCCGGGGGCGAACGACGGGCTCGGGAAGGCCTCGTTGCGCTCGAGCGCGGGTCGCCCGATCGCGGCCTGGGTGCCGACGAAGGCCAGCTTCTGGACCAGGCGAAAGGTCCCGAAGCGCGCCCAGACGTCCGGCTCGAGGAGGTGCGTGGCCGAGGGGACCATCCGCGGCGCGTCGAGCGCGCCGTCGCCGAGCCGGGCAATCGCCGCGAGGTCGACCAGCACGGGCTTGCGGGCCCCGGCGTCCCAACGCGCGAGCGCGGAGTTGGTGGTGCCGAGGTCGAGGGCCCACATGGGGGCGGGATTATCGCGCGATCCAGGGTGGGGGCGCACGGGGGCTGGTCGGGGAGCCGGAAACCCGGGGACCTTCCGGTCAGGTGGCGACTTTCCGGTCCGGGGAGCCGGAAACCCGGGGACCTTCCGGTCAGGTGTCGACTTTCCGGTCCGGGGAGCCGGAAACCCGGGGACCTTCCGGTCAGGTGTCGACTTTCCGGTCCGGGGAGCCGGAAACCCGGGGACCTTCCGGTCAGGTGGCGACTTTCCGGTCCGGGGAGCCGGAAACCCGGGGACCTTCCGGTCAGGTGGCGACTTTCCGGTCGCCACGGCCGGAACCTCGGGGACCTTCCGGTCAGGTGTCGACTTTCCGGTCGCCACGGCCGGAACCTCGGGGACCTTCCGGTCAGGTGGCGACTTTCCGGTCGCCGGTCCCGGGGACCGCGCACACCGCCCCCGCCTCCGCCGCGATCGCGACGGTCCCACCCTCCTCGGCGGACGTCGTGAGCCTCCCCCCGGCGTCGCCCACGCGGGACCGAGCGGCGGAGCGGACGGCCGGCGAGGGGTGCGAGGCGAGCGCGCGCAGCAGCTCGGCGTCGCCGGCGACGGCGGCGAAGACGCGCTCGGGGTCCTCGGGCGCGATCGTGGCGAGCAGCGCCACCGTCACGTCGCCGAGGGGCTCGCCGAGGAGCACCTTCGCCTGCAGCCGGACGAGCATGTCCGGGTCCGCGCGGGCGGCACGGGCGGCGTCGAGGTCGCCGGCGTCGGCGAGCAGGCGTAGGCAGCGGCGGCGGACCCCGGGGGAGGGATCGTCCCGCGCGTTGGCGCGTAGCCGCTCGGCGATCGCGCCGGCGGCCAGCGCGCCCGCGACCTGCACGACCACGTCCAGCCGCTCGCGCAGGTCTTCACGGCGCGACGATACCTCCACGCGCCCGTCGAAGACGGTCGCGCCGAAGCCGCCGACGAGGTGGCGCAGGTTCCTGCGCGTCTCCGCGTCGAGCGCCGCCGACACCCGCTCGGGGTCGCCGTCGACCTGCACGATCTGGTCGAAGCCCGGGTCGCCCGTCATCCCGCGCGCGACCTCGCCCATCCCGTAGCGCTGGGCCACGCCGCGGCCCACGACGCGCACGCCGGTGGGCGCCCCGCCGGCCTCGATGCGGGCCTCCTGGCCGAGGACCACCCGCACGCCGACGCCGTCGCGCTCGCCGACGAGCACGTCGCGGAGCCCGCCGGGCTCGAACCGCAACCCGAGCCGCGCCGCGAGCGCCTGCGTTGCCCGGCGCCGCTCCCACCACAGCGCGACCAGGGTTAGCGCGAGCGCGGGGATGGCCACGTACTCGGTCACCGCGGGGCGTTAATCGCCCCCGATGCGCCTCGTCTCGATCTGCCCGTCGAACACCGAGATCGCCTGCGCCCTCGGCCTCGGCGACGAGCTCGTCGGCCTCGACCGATCGAGCGACCACCCGCCCGAGGTGACGGAGAAGCTCCCGCGCGTCGGCCCCGATCTGTCCGTCGACGTCGACGCGATCGCGGCGCTGAAGCCCGATCTGGTGCTCTCCTCGCTCTCCGTGCCGGGCATGGAGAAGAATCTCGAGGCGCTCGACCGCGCGGGGGTCGCCCACGTCGTGCTCGACGCCGCCTCGATCGCCGAGGTGTTCCGGTCGATCCGGCTCGTCGGGCGCCTCTTCGGGCGCGGGCTGCTCGCCGAGCAGGTGGTCGCCGGCATGCAGGCGCGGCTCGACGCGGTGGAGGCGCGGGCGAGCACGCTGCCGAAGCGGCCCCGCGTGTTCCTCGAGTGGTGGCCCAAGCCGGTGATCGTGCCGGGGAGGCGCTGCTGGACCACCGAGATGATCCGCATCGCGGGCGGCGAGCCCCTGTTCGCCGACCTCGACGTGCGCTCGACCCCCATCGAGGCCGACGCCGTGCCGCCGCGGAGGCCGGACATCCTGCTCACCTGCTGGTGCGGCGTGCCCCACGAGCGCCAGAAGCCCGAGAGGATGCTCGAGCGGCCGGGCTGGTCCGGCGTGGCGTACGCTGCGGAGGAGCGGTACTTCGGGCGACCCGGCCCCCGGCTGGTGGACGGCGTGGAGTGGCTCCACGAGAGGATCGCGACATGGTCGTCCTGAGGTGGGGCCAGGCGGAGTACGAGCGGGCGCCGCTCTCGGGCCTGCCGGAGGGCTGCGAGGTCGTGACGGCCGCCGGCGAGGACGCGCCCCTCGAGGAGGCGCACGTGGTGGTCGTCCCCAGCGTCACGAAGGTGACGGCGGCCCACGTCCCGCGGCTCGCCCGCTGCAAGCTCGTGCTCACGACCACGTCCGGCTTCGACCACGTCGACGTCGCCGCGGTGCAGGCCGCCGGCATCCCCGTCGCGCGCCTGCCGCTCGCCCGGCGCGACGCGGTGGTCGAGACGGCGCTGGGCATGATGCTGTCGCTGTCGCGGCGGCTCGGCTCGCTCGGCGAGGCGGCGCAGCTCGGCCGCTGGGACCGCGGCCGGCTCGACGCGCACGGCGCCACGCTGCTCGGGCGCGTCGGGGTCGTGGGCGTCGGGGTCATCGGCGCCCGGATGGTGGAGGTGCTGCGCGCGCTCGGCGCCGAGGTGGTGGAGTGCCGCCGCGGCGAGCCCGTCCCCTACGACGTCGACGTGCTCACGCTCCACTGCGGCATGGAGCCCGCGAACCTGCGGCTGGTCGACCCCCGCCGGCTGCGCGAGGGCGCCATCCTCGTGAACACCGCGCGCGGCAAGCTGCTCGACGTCGACGCCGCCGTCGCCGCCGTGCGGTCCGGCCACCTCGCGGGGCTCGGCGTGGACGTGTTCCCGACCGAGCCCGCGGCGCTCTCGCGCTGGACGCATCCCCGCGTGATCCTCACGCCCCACGCGGCCGGGTGGCACCCGAGGCTCGGGGAGATGGTCTCGGAGGGCGTCGCCGTCGCCGTCCGCGCGCTCCTCGCCGGCGGGCCCGTCCCCTACGCGCTCACTCCGCGCACGCCCACCGCCTGACGAAGCCGTCCGCGCCGCCGGTCACCACCCACGTGTCGCCCACGGCTACGCTGATCGCGTCCACCTCCACGTCCGCGACCGGCAAGAACGCCGTGTCCCACGCGGCGAGCCCGGCGCCGTCCACCGTCCACGCGAGGGTGGGCCCCGCCGCCACGCGTCGCGGCGTGACGTCGATGCCCCCGAAGTCGACGCGCTCCCCGTCGAGCACGCCGAGGAAGCCCGCGCCGCCTTCGCCGCCGGCGTAGACGACCGCGTCGCCGCGCCCCGCGAGGTCCAGCACCGGGCCGGGGCCGTAGGAGACGGCGCCGGACGTGCCCTCGGAGAGGTCGGAAGGCCGCGCTTCGATCGCCGGCCCACCGCCGGCGGCGCCGCCCACGAACAACGTGCCGTCGTCGCGCCAGTGGAGGCTCCGCGGTGCGTCGAGCGTCGTCGTCAAGGCGACGGGGTCGCCCTCGATCCAGCTCCAGAGGTGCCCGGCGGCGTCGGCCCAGGCGAGACGCCCGTCGGTCTCCCCGGCGACCGCGACGGTGGGGCCGTCCATGTCGCCGACGAGCGCGGAGTCGAAGCCGCCGTCCGCGTCGAAGCGATGGGCCCAGCCGTACTCGTCGCCCATCACCACGAAGGCACCCGCGGCGTCGACGACGCTGGGGACGGCGTAGAGCATCGCGCCGGTCGCGCCCGCGGGGTCGTCGAGCGCGAAGGTGCCGGTGCGGAGGAGGTTCACGAAGGCGAGGGTGTCGCCGTCGACGACGTCGAGATCGCGGACCTCGCCGCCGCCGAGGTCGTGCGAGGTCTCCTCCACCAGCTCGCCTCCGTCCGCGAGGCACGTCTCGAGCGGCGTGACCCCGGGCGCCGCGAGATCCTCCTCGGGCGCGACGGGGTCGAGGGGGATGGAGCCGGGCGCGCAGGCGACGAGGACGAGCATGGGGACCTCCGGATCCCCAGCGTGCCCGCTCCGCGGCGGCGCCGGAATCGCGACGATCGGAACGTGATTGTTCGGAAGGGGCGAACGATCACCGCCCGCGGGAGGCGCCCCCCGCCGACAGGTAGGTCCACGCCGCGCGGAGGCGGGACAGCTCGGGGTCCGGCGGCTCGCCGCTGCCCATCCGGTGGAGCTGGGCCTGGTACCAGCCGCCCTGGACCATCGCGTCCAGCGCCCGCCAGCCGGTCTCGAGCGAGACCCGCGGCACCTCGGCGACCCGGCCGGCGAGCACGCCGGCGGGGAAGACGGGGTCGATGCAGAAGGGGCGCCCGAGCCCCACGACGTCGACGGCGCCCGACGCGAGCGCGGCCTCCATGCCCGCGGCCGTTCGGAAGCCGCCCGTCAGCAGCAGCGGCACGCTCGCGACGGCGCGCACCCGCTCGGCGAAGTCGAGGAAGTAGGCCTCGCGCCGCCCGGTGGACCCGGCCCACATCGCGGGCGCCTCGTAGGTGCCGCCGCTCACCTCGACGAGGTCGACGCCCTCGTCCACGACCCTGCGCACCACGTCGAGCGCCTCGCCCGAGTCGAAGCCGCCGAGCTGGAAGTCGGCGCTGTTGAGCTTCACGCCCACCGGGAAGCTCGTGCCCACCGCGGCGCGCACGGCGCGGAGGACCTCGAGGAGGAAGCGGCGACGGCGCGTGGCGTCGCCGCCCCAGGCGTCGTCGCGCAGGTTCGTGCGGGGCGAGAGGAACTGGCTCGCGAGGTAGCCGTGCGCCGCGTGGATCTGGACGCCGTCGAAACCGGCGTCGCGCGCGCGCGCCGCGGCCACGCCGAAGGCGGCGACGATCGCCCAGATCTCGCGGTCGTCCAGCGCGCGGGGCGTCGCGAACACGCCGCCGCCGATCGTCATCGGCACCGCCGAGGGCGCGACGGGCGCGGGATCGACGGTGCGCGGCGTCTGGCGCCCCGGGTGGTTGATCTGCATCCAGACGGCGCTGCCGCCGGCCTTCGCGCGGCGGGCCCACGCGGCGAGCGCGTCGCCGCCGGTGTCGCCGTCGACCACCACGTTGCCGCGCTCGGCGAGCCGGCCCCGCTGGACCATGACGTTGCCGGTCAGGAGCAGGCCCGCCCCGGAGGCGGCCCACCGGTCCCAGAGGCGGAGCATGCGCTCGCCCGGATCGCCGTTCGGCTCGGCGAGGCGCTCGCTGAGCGAGGCCTTGGCGATGCGGTTGGCGAGCACGGCGCCCGACGGCAGCCGCAGCGGGGAGGCGAGAGCGGGCACGAGGACGTGAGGCGCGGTCATGGCGACTCCAGGAGGCGGGTGGCGAGGGCGCGGGCGGCGGCGAGCGCCGCGTCGCGGTCGGTGACGTCGAGCCTGCCGATGTTGGCGCGGCCGCCGAGGGCGAGGGAGACGAGGCCGTGCAGCCCCGCGTAGAAGAGCAGCGCGTCCGTACGCGGGTCCTCCGCGCCGGCGAGGAGCTGCTGCAGCGCGCCCCACATCGCGAGGCCGGGCGCGTCGGCGAAGGCGCCCGCGGCCCGCAGCGCGGCCCAGTCGTAGGCGCGCACGAACATGAGCTCGTAGAGCACGGGGTGATCGAGGCCCCACGCGACGAACGCCTCGGCCACCGCGGCGAGCCCGCCGGGCAGCGCTCCGGCGAGGTGCGCGGCGAGGGTGCGGTACCCCTCGGTCGCGACGGCGTGGAGCAGCCGGTCGAGCGAGCCGTAGTGGTGGTACACGCGCGAGGTCGTCGCGCCGAGGAAGGCGCCGAGGCCCCGCGCGGTGAGGTCCTCGCGGGCGAGGCGGCCGGCGAGCAGGGCGTCGTGGATGCGGCGGGCGTCGTCCATAACGTTGTTACGTGTAACAGTGTTACGCCGAGGCGCGCAAGGGCTCGCCGGTGAGAAATCCGTCCCTACGGTCGGGTGGGGGGCTCACATGGTCGGGATCGTGGGGTTGTTCCCCTGCGCGGCGAGCGAGGCGGAGCGCTGGGCGGAGCCGAAGGTCTACGACGCCGACGGGCTCGCCAGCGGGCCGGGGTGCGACGGTCCGTTCGGCCCCGACGCGGTCCTCGCCTCACGCTCTCGGACAGAGACTGGAACGCGCTGCTGAACGACCGGACGTACGACCCGCAGTTCCCGGCGTGGTTCGCGTGCCGTCACTGAAGGGGTCGGGACTCTACTTTTGACGATCTCCGGGCCGGCCGGCGGCGGTCACCGAGGCCCCCCTGCTCGACAGGTCCCCCCTCCATGACCGCCCCGCGGTCACCGAGGCCACCCCTGCTCGGCAGGTCCCCTCTCCATGACCGCCCCGCGGTCACCGAGGCCACCCCTGCTCGGCAGGTCCCCTTTCCATGACCGCCCCGCGGTCACCGAGGCCACCCCTGCTCGGCAGGATCGGCTTCCATGTGCTCGCCCCGGGACGGAGCGCGCGAGCCGAAAGGGTCAAAAGTAGAGTCCTGACCCCTTGGCTCTCGACGGTGGTGGAGCCGAGGGCGCTCGCGAGGTCGCCGATCACGACCGGCACGAGGCCGGCGGACGGGGGCGCGGGCCAGCCCAGCGCGCCCACGAGGCCGTCCCACGCGGCCTCGAGCGCCTCGCCGGTCGCGACCGCGTCGGCCTCGCCGACCGTGGAGGGGTCGTACCAGACACGGAACCGCGCGGTCTCGGCCGACGCGTCGAAGGCCCCCGTCAACCCGAAGGCGGCCGCGGCGCCGCCACGCTCCCCGCGGACGTCGCCGCCCTCGCAGGTTGGGGGAAACACAGGCAAGACCTGACGGATGGGGACCGACCCGCAAGCCGGGCCGCCCCCCGTTAGGCGGGGTCGATGATCCCCGTCAAGCCCCACGTCGCCGCGCTCTCCCGCGTCCGGTCCCGCGAGGAGTACGAGCGCATGTACGCCGAGAGCGTCGCCGACCCCGCCGCCTTCTGGCTCCGCGAGGCCGCGCGCCTCGACTGGACGGCGAAGCCCACGGTCGCGTTCGACGTCGAGCCGGCGTCGGCCGACTTCGCGTGGTTCCCCGACGGCACGCTGAACGTCGCGGCGAACTGCGTCGACCGCCACGCCCGCGCGACGCCCGACAAGACCGCGATCGTGTGGGCGGGCAACGACCCGGGCCAGTACCGCCGCATCTCGTTCCGCGAGCTCCAGCTCGACGTCGGGCGCATGGCGAACGTGCTCAAGGCCCACGGCGTCCGCAAGGGCGACCGCGTCTGCATCTACCTGCCGATGATCCCCGAGCTCGCGGTCGCGATGCTCGCGTGCGCGCGGATCGGCGCGGTCCACTCGGTCGTGTTCGCCGGCTTCTCCGCCGAGGCCCTGCGCGGGCGCATCGAGGACGCCGGCGCGCGCGTCCTGATCACCGCCGACGAGGGCGTGCGCGGCGCCCGGCACATCCCGCTCAAGCACGTCGTGGACGAGGCGCTGCACTACGGCGGGCCCGTCGCCACCGTGCTCGTCGCGAAGCGCACGGGCCTCGACGTGGCGATGCGCGCGGGCCGCGACCTCTGGCTGGAGGACGAGCTCGCGAAGCAGCGCGCGTTCTGCCCGCCCGAGCCCATGAACGCGGAGGACCCGCTGTTCATCCTCTACACGTCGGGCTCCACCGGGCGCCCGAAGGGCGTGTTGCACACGACGGGCGGGTACCTCGTCTACGCCGCGGCGACCTTCGCGTGGGTGTTCGACGCGCGCCCCGACGACGTGCACTTCTGCGCGGCGGACTGCGGCTGGATCACCGGCCACAGCTACATCGTCTACGGGCCGCTCTGCAACGGCGTCACGACCGTGATGTTCGAGTCGCTCCCCACCTGGCCCGACCCCGGCCGATACTGGCAGGTGGTGGACGACGTCGGCGCGACCACGTTCTACACCGCGCCGACCGCGCTGCGGGCGCTCCTGCGCGAGGGCGACGCGCACGTCCGCAAGCACCGCCGCACCTCGATCCGCGTGCTCGGGAGCGTCGGCGAGCCCATCAACCCCGAGGTGTGGCGCTGGTACCACGACGTCGTCGGCGAGGGCCGCTGCGCGGTGGTCGACACCTGGTGGCAGACCGAGACGGGCGGCGTGCTCGTCACGACGCTCCCGGGCGCGCTCCCGAGCGAGCCGGGCGCGGCCGGCCTGCCGATGCCCGGCGTGCGGCCCGTGCTGCTCGACGAGCACGGGCAGCCCGCCGAGGAGAGCGGCAACCTCTGCCTCGCCGGCGCCTGGCCGGGACAGGCGCGCACGCTCTTCGGCGACCACGCGCGCTTCCGCGACACCTACTGGCGCGCGTACCCGGGCCTCTACTTCACCGGCGACGGCGCCCGCCGCGACGCGAACGGGTACTGGTGGATCACCGGCCGCGTCGACGACGTGCTCAACGTGGCGGGCCACCGCCTCGGCACCGCCGAGATCGAGAGCGCGCTCGTCGCCCACGAGGCCGTCGCCGAGGCCGCGGTGGTGGGTGTGCCCCACGACCTGAAGGGCACCGCCATCCTCGCCTACGTGATCGTGAAGCCCGGCTGGGAGGTCGAGCCCAGCGCGCTCCGCGACCACGTGCGCCACACCATCTCCCCCATCGCCTCGCCCGACCGCGTGGTGATCGTCCCCGGCCTCCCGAAGACGCGCAGCGGCAAGATCATGCGCCGGATCCTGAGGAAGATCGGGGAGGGCGAGCTCGGGTCGCTGGGGGACACCTCCACCCTGGCGGATCCGGGGGTGGTGGACGAGATCGTCGCGGTGGTGAGGGGAGGGGCGTAGCTTCGTCCGCGTCCGCGTCCGCGTCCGCGTTCGCGTTCGCGGAGCCCGAGAGCGTGCGGGTGCGGGTGCGGGTGCGCGGTTCGGGAGCAGCGGGCACGCGCAGGCGCACGCGCACGCGCACGATCCCGCGCACGAGGACGCCGACGCGAACGTGAACCCGCTCGTGAACCCTTCCACCTGCACCGGATCTGCACGACCGGTCCTCGGGTCTTCCTCGCTCGCCTCCGTACGCTCCGGACCACGAGAGAGGCTCGATCATGGTCCGTCCGTCCGAGGTCCTCGGGGCCGTCGTGGGGCACGCCCGCCCCGACATGCCGGTCGTGTTCCTGCGGGGCACGGACGGCGACGCGTTCGAGTCACTCGTGCGCAAGACCGTGGCGGCGCCCTACGCCGCGACCCCCGAGGAGGCCGAGCGCCTCTCGGCGATGGGGTACGTCCGGTGAGCGCGGTCAGCTGGGCCGCGATCGCCGCGCTGTGGCTCGTCGCCGGGGCGGGCGTGGGGGCGGCGCTGGCGAGGCGCGGGCAGCCGGCCGTCACCGCCGCGAGCGCGCTCGGGCTCTGGCCCCTGCTCGCGCCGCTCCTGGTCGCCGGGCCAGGCGAAGGCGGGCGGGTCCGAGAGGCGTTCGCGCGGCTCGAGCACGCGCTGCGGCAGGCCGGCGAGCCCGTCCCCGCCGATCTCGCCGCGCTGCGCGACTCCCTCCTCGCGTCGGAGCGCCGCATCGCCGACGTCGACCGCCTCCTCGCCGAGGAGGCCGGCTCGCCCGAGCTCGAGCCCTTGCGCGCGGCCCGCGAGCAGGCGGCGGCCGAGGTGGACGCCGTGGTCGCCGAGGTGGCGCGCGTGCGGGTGCTGCTGGGGATCGCCGCGCTCGCCGGCGACGCCGAGGCCGTGCGCGACCGGCTCGCCGGGCTGCTCGCCCGCGCCCGGGCGCTGGAGGAGGTGCGGGGGCTCGAGGTGGCGCGTGCGTGAGGCGACGGTCGGAGGTGTCGCGGCCGGCGCGCTCGGCTTCTGCGCGCTCGGCGGGGCCGCGCTCCTGGGGCGGGCGTCGCCGCCCCTCGCGGCGATGCCGGCGATCTGCGCGACGGTGGCGGTCGTGGCGACGACGCCGCCGCTCGTCGTCGCGCTGGCGACGGGGTGGCCGGACGCGCCCCCGGCGGGCGCGGGGCTCGCGCCGCTCCGCGCGTACGCGGGGACGGGCCTCGTGGCGCTGGCGACGGCGCCGATCGTCGCGCTCGCGGCGCTGCTCGGCGTCGGGGACGAGGCCGTCGCGGGGGCGG
>JBMOQZ010000063.1:0-29716 GCA_049322475.1 Myxococcota bacterium
ATCTCACCGGCGAGCCCCTGGACATCGACCTCGCCGCGGGCGAGGGCGGCGACGTCGGCGAGTGGGACGGCGTCGCGTGGGCCGGCGACCCCCAGCTCGACGACGACGACGGGGCCGGGCGCGTGTGCAGCGAGGCCGGCGACTGTGTCGAGGGGCTCGCCGGCGACCACCTCGGCGCCGCGATCGGCGGGGGGTTCGCGGCGGGCTCGTTCAACAAGTGGATCGTGCCGGCGCGGGCTCGCGTCGTGCCGCTCCACGGTGGCATCGTGTACGCGATGGAGGAGGGCGCCGAGATCCAGCCGTTGACCCTCGACGGCGACGACGCCACGCTGATCGTCGGCGCGCCGTACCACCCGGCCCACGGCGAGCCGTCGGGCGTGGTGGTGGAGGTGCCGCGGTGATCGCTCTGACGTCGATCGTCGCCGCGGCGGGGGCGCTGCTCGCCGGCGTCGTCGCGGGGACCACGTGGCGACGCATGCACGCGCGGCCGGTGCCGCTCGTGGAGGTCGCGCTGGCGATCTGCGGCGTGCTCGGCGTCGCGTCCACGATGACGTTCGCCCTGATGTGGCTCTGGACCGGGGCGGTGCTGCCTCGCACAGGCACGGGCGACGACGACCCGTTCTTCACCGCCGCGCTCGCCGGCACCGTCGCGGGGCACCTCGCGCTGCTCGGCTGGGCCCGGGGGGTGGGCGCGTCGCTCGCGACGCGGCTGGTGTCGCTCCGCTGGGTGTTCGCCGGCGTCGCCGCCGGGGCGCTGGGCGTGGTGGTGTCGGGCCTCTGGGTCGAGGCGCTCGCGGCGCTCGGCCTCGTCGTGGAGGACCAGGAGATCGTCGCGCAGGTCGTCGGCGGGCCCGCGGGGGCGGGGCGGCTCGTCACGCTCGGCTTCGTGGTCGCCGGCGCGCCGCTGCTCGAGGAGCTCGTGTTCCGCGGCTACGTGCAGACCGAGCTCGCGCGGTGGGTGGGGCCGGCGATCGCCGCGGTCGCGAGCGCGCTCTGCTTCGGCGCGTTCCACCTCTCCGAGCCCGCCGTGGTGCCCGTCCTCACGCTGATCGGCGGGGCGCTGGCGTGGCTGCGGATGCGCAGCGGGTCGGTGTGGCCGAGCGTCACGGGCCACCTCGTGAACAACACGCTGGCGATGTGGCTGGCGGTGGGAAGTTAGAAGCCGCGGCTCGTGTACCTCGGCATCGACTTCGGCACCTCGAACTCGGCGATGGCGGTCTCGGACGGGACCGGCGCGGAGAGCGTGCGTTTCGCCGACGGGAAGGTGCTCCAGCGCACCGTGATCTTCGCGCCGCACGGCGGGCCGCCGCTCGTGTACGGCAACGAGGGCATCGAGCGCTACTACGGCACCGACATGGAAGGGCGGCTCATGCAGTCGCTCAAGAGCTACCTCCCGTCGTCGCTCGACTACGTACAGCTCGTCGGCGCGCGGGTCCGGCTCGAGGACCTCGTCACGTTGTTCCTGCGGTACCTGCGCGACGCCGCGCGCGAGGCGACGGGCGAGACCTTCGACCGCGCCGTGCTGGGTCGCCCGGTCGTGTTCTCCGCGGATCCCGAGAAGGACGCCCGCGCCGCCGCGCGCCTTCGGGCCGCCGCGCTCGCCGCCGGCTTCCGCGCGATCGCCTTCCAGTACGAGCCCATCGCCGCCGCGCTCGCGTACGAGCGCACCGTGACCACCGACGAGATCGTGCTCGTCGGCGACCTCGGCGGCGGCACGAGCGACTTCGCCGTGGTCCGGGTGGGGCCGGGGCGGGGTCTGCGCGACCGCGCGAAGGACGTGCTCGCCGTCGGCGGCGTCCCGGTCGCGGGCAACGCGTTCGACTCCGCGGTGATGCGCGAGGTGCTCCTGCCGTGGTTCGGGAAGGGCGCGCTCTTCTCGCTCGCCGCGGAGCTGCCGTCGACCGACTGGAGCCCGTCGCTGTTGCAGGAGGTCGTCGACCTCTGGCACATCCCGATGCTGAAGGACCGCCAGACCGAGGACTACCTCACGCGAATGCGGGCGCGCGTGTCGGACCCGGTCGCCGTCGGGCGGCTCCACGACCTCATCTTCAAGGACCTCGGGTTCTACCTGGCCCAGGAGATCGAGGCGACGAAGATCGCGCTGTCCACGGAGACGGAGGCGCGGCTGCGCTTCCGCGACATCGATCTCGCGCTGACCCGCGCGGAGTTCGAGCGCGTGACGACGGGACCACGCGAGGCGATCCGCGTCGCGATGGAGGACGCGCTCGCGCGGGCGGGGCTCGCCCCGGGGGACGTGTCGCGCGTGTTCCTGACGGGCGGCACCTCGCAGATCCCGAGCGTGCGGCGCGTGTTCGAGGAGCGCTTCGCGCGGGTGGAGGCCGGGGACGTGTTCACGAGCGTGGCGCAGGGGCTGGCGTTGAGCTGGCCGCTGCTGGAGACCTGATGCGCTGGCTCTACCTCCACGGCTTCGCCTCCGGCCCGGCCTCCCGCAAGGGGACCGAGATCCGCGCGCACCTCCGCGGCCGCGCGGACGTCCAGCTCCTGGACATGCGGGTCCCGTCGTTCGAGCACCTGCGCCTGTCCGAGGGCGTCGCCCGCGCGCGCGCCGCCATCGGCGAGGGCCCGGCGATCGTGATGGGGTCGAGCCTCGGGGGGCTGACGGCGGCGCGGGCCGCGGAGGGCAACCCCGGCGTCGTCGCGGCGGTCCTGCTCGCGCCGGCGTTCCAGCTCGCCCGCCGCTGGGCGGAGCGCGATCCGGCGCAGCTGCGGAGGTGGCGCGAGACCGGCTGGCTGGAGGTCGACGACCACACGACCGGCGGCCGCGCGCGCGTGGACTACGGCTTCTTCGAGGACGCGCTGGCCGCCGACGTGGGCTGGCCCGATCTGCGCGTGCCCACGCTGGTGATCCACGGCACACGCGACGCCGTCGTGACGCCGGGCTCCTCTCGCGTGTGGGCGGCCGAGCGGCCGAACGTCACGCTCGTGGAGGTGGACGACGAGCACGAGCTGACCGCGTCGATCCCGCGGATCTGCCGGGAGGTCGACCTTTTTCTCGGGCGGTGGCTGGACTGAGGGGGCTCCGGAGGAACGCCCCTCGCCCCGCGAAGCGGGGAGAGGGTGGCCGAAGGCCGGGTGAGGGGTGTCGGGACGACGCTACCGCACCAGGTTGCGGAACACCTCGGGGAGCCGGTTCGGCAGCTGATCCGGGTTGTCCAGCTTCAGGTAGCGGCCCTTGCCGAAGATGGGCTCGAGGTAGGTGTCGGCGTCCTCGGCAGGATCGAGGCTGACGCAGAAGGGGTGGACGCCGACGCGCCGCACCTCCTGGACGGCCATGGCGGCGTCGCGGACGCCCTGCTTGCCGCGGTACTCGCCGCGGTCCTCCGGGCGCCCGTCGCTCACGACCATCAGGATGCGGCGCGCCTGCGGGCGTTGGGAGAGGAGCCAGCCCGCGTGGCGCAGGTACGCGCCGAGCCGCGTGGCGCCGGCGGCGCGGAGGTTGCCGAGCCGCTTGTGCACGGCTTCGCCCCAGGGCTCGTCGAAGCCCTTGATGCGCCAGAAGTCGCACACGTCCGGGCGCGCGTTGCCGAAGCCGTAGAAGGCGTGGGGGTGCCCGAGGGCGCGCAGCCCCTCGGCGCAGAGCACGAGCGCCTCCTGCTCGAGGTGGATGACGTGGCCCTGGGTGGAGCCGGACTGGTCGACCAGCGTGAGGATCGCGACCGTCTGCTTCTCGCGGACGAAGCGCGCGTAGATGCGGTCGTCGGGCTGCTGCCCCGCGTGGAGGTCGGCGACGGCGGCGATGACACGGTTCAGATCCAATTCGGGGCCGTCGGGCTCGCCGTGGAGCCAGCGCTCCTCGACCCGCAGCGCCTCGAACCGGCGGCGGATCTGCGCGATCTGCCGGCGGTTGGCCTCGACGATGCGGGTGTACCCCTCCACGGGACCGGGCGGCGCCTCGCTCTCCAGCACGCGGACGGCGGCGAGCCGGTAGGCGCCGGCGGCGTCGTCCCACTCGTCGTGGTCGCGGGCGCCGTCGTCGTCGGGTTTGTCGGCGGCGTCGAACATCGGCGCGTCGGGCGCGCGCTCCTGCTGCTTCGCCACGAACTCGTCGCGCAGGGCGCCGTAGGCGGGCGCCTTCTCCATCGACGGGCCCGCGAGCTTCGCGAACAGGCGCTGGCGCAGGCCGGGCTTCGGGGGCTCCGGGGTGGGGGGAGGCAGCTTGTTCCGCGCCATCGCCTCCATGAGCTGCCGGAGGGGGAGGTTGCCCTTCTTCCACTCGTTCTCGTACGCGACGTCGCGGGCGAGGTCGGCGAGGATCCACTCCGGACGCACGATCCCGACGAACCAGGGCAGGGGAGGGGGCCCGAGGCGCAGCCGGCGGAAGTGCTCGCGCAGCTTGCGGGCCTCCGCCAAGAGGGTCGGGCCCACGTGGTCGCCCGCGTAGCCGTCCACCGCGCGGATCGCGACGCGGGCGGGGTCGGCCTCGGTCCCGGGCGTTCGCCAGTTCAGGCAGGTGGCGAGCCCCTCGTAGAGCGGCAGGAACGCGCCCGGCATGCCGTCGCGCGGCACCTCGGTCACGTTCACGCGCATCTGCCCGGCCTTGTCGACGAGCGCGACCCGGCGCACGTCGTCGGCGAGCCCGGGGAACCGCTCGCCCCATTTCCGTAGCACCCACCGGGCGGCGAGGAGGTGCCACGCGCTGCGGAGCACCCAGTCGCGGTGAAGCTCCGCGAGCAAGGCTCGCTCGCGCAAGAGCCCGTGTACGACGAAGCCCGTCTGCACGAGCCCCATGCAGCGGTACACGAGGAAGTCGCTCGGCTCCTCGGGCGCGGGCACCGCGCGGGGGAGGTACACGTTGACGTTGTCGGTGGCCGCCGGGTCGCTGTAGGCGAGCTTCAGCGGCAGGCCCGACAACATGCGCAACAAGGCCTCGAGCTGCCGGGCGACGCGGTCGAGCGCGAGCCCGTTGCGCTCGCCCGCGACCGACTGGCGCTTCGGCGGCTCGAACAGGAAGCGGGCGAGGAGCGCGCGCTCGGCCTCCTCCTCCGTGAGCTGCTCCAGACCGTACTCCTCGGCGGTCTGCCGGTCGATCTCCTCGCCGCTGACCGTCGGCGCGCCCAAACGTTACCCGAGCACCGAGCGCGTCAGCTCGCGGAGCGCCTTGGTCATCTCCACGTCGTCCGTGAGCGAGCCCACGAGCGTGGCCTCCGCGGCCTCCTTCAGCGACAGCCCGGCGACGACCAATTCGCCGGCGTACACGAGGAGGCGGGTGGACGCGCCCTCGCCGAGGCCGTGGCTGCGCAGGTTCCGCGAGCCGAGGCCGAGCTTCACCAGCGTCTTCGCGACGTCGGCATCGCAGCCCGACTCCTTCGCGACGATCTCGGCCTCGACCTCGGGCGGGGGGTACTCGAACGCGAGCGAGACGAAGCGCTGGCGCGTGGACTCCTTGAGCTCGCGGCTCACCGCCTGGTAGCCCGGGTTGTAGCTGACCACGACCATGAACGACTCGGGCGCGGCGAGCTCCTCGCCGAGGCGATCGAGCGGGAGGATGCGACGGTCGTCCGTGAGCGGGTGGAGCAGCGTCATGACGTCCGCGCGCGCCTCTACCACCTCGTCGAGGTAACAGATGGCGCCCTCGCGGACCGCGCGGGTGAGGGGGCCGTCGCGCCACACCGTGGCCCCGCCCTCGAGCAGGAAGCGCCCCGTGAGGTCGGCGGCGGCGAGGTCCTCCTGACACGCCACGGTGATCAGCGGGCGACCCAACTGCTCGGCCATGTACCGGACGAAGCGCGTCTTGCCGCAGCCGGTCGGGCCCTTGAGCAGGACGGGCAGCTTGCGCGCGGCGGCGGTGCGGAAGACCTGCACCTCGTTGCCGTGCGGGCGGTAGTGGATCATCGCCCGAGGGTACCCGGTTTCGGCCCCGAACGCTGCCAGTCGGGCGCGAGCTTCACCTCGACGGGCTGCGTGAAGCGGGGGTACACCGGGTGGGTCCGGACGCTGGCGAGCCAGCCGGCGACCATCAGCGCCGCCAGCACGCGCAGCTTCCCGGGCGAGGCCGGCGCCGTCCGGGCGGCGATCGCCAGGAGCGCGAGCCAGGTGAGGTGGAAGAACGTCTCCGGCTTGGCGAACCGCCACAACCCCGGCACCACCGACACGAGGGTGGTGTAGACCGGCGTCTGCGGCCCGAGCGAGAGCACGAAGGACACCGCGGCGACGCCGGCGAGGCGCAGGTTCTTCGGCGTGCCCCACGCGGCGAGCCCGAGCGCGACGAGGTCGAGCGCGCGCCAGGCCTCCAGCCGGTTCCACCGCGGCGGCCACACCTCGAAGACGTCGAGCGCGGCGCGTTGGGTGAGGAACGTCTCCGGGTCCCCGAGCGCGTCGGGGCCCTGCATCACGCGCAGCTGCAGCGCGACGAGCGGCAAGCCGGCGAGCGCGCCGGCGAGCACGGCGAGGCGCACGTTTCGCGACGGGTAGAGCAGCGCGAGCGCCCCGACGGCCGCGTTCAGCACGCCCCAGTAGAGGTTGTAGAACGCGCCGCCGAGGTAGACGGCGGCGGCGACCCCCACGAACCGGCGATCGCGGTGCGCGCGGGCGAGCGCGAAGGCGAACAGCGGGAGCCAGTACACCCCCGACTTCTCGATCGTGTACCAGTTCAGGTCGCGGAACACGTGCAGCCCGAGGCCGAACACCCCCCCGAACAAGAGGCTGGCGTCGCGGTTCCCGGAGAGCTCGCGCAAGAGCAGGAACGCGCACCACCAATTCAGCACGAGGTTACAGAGGCCCTGGGCGTTCATCGCCGCGAACGGCTGCAGGAAGAGGTCGAAGAACGCGGTCACCCACAGGTGCCCGACGTGCACGCCGATGAGCTTCACGGCGGGGTCGCCGGCGTCCAGCACGTGGCGGTGTACGCCCTGCAGGTAGAAGAGCAGGCTCCCCGCCTTGTCGGTCGTCGGGAACGCCCCGTACACGTACGTCGGCAGAAACCACGCGAAGGGCGTCGTGAGCGCGATCGTCATGCCCAGGACGAAGAGGAACGGCCGTCTCGGGCGGGCGATCAGCGCGATCGCGAGCCCCACCACGACACAGGCCACCCACGCGTACCACGCCTCCACCGGGCCGGTGGGGGCGAGCGCCTGGCGGGGGTCGGGGGGCGGGCCGTACAAGAGGCACCGCTATCCCAGGGAAGGAGAGGCAACCGCCAAGAGCGCCAAGGTCCGCAGAGGACGCCAAGATGAGAGAAGGGGCGAAGCCCTCTCCCCCTCTTGGCGACCTTGGCGTCTCCTTGGCGTCTTGGCGGTTGCCTTTCCCCTACCGAAGCTTCCCCTCCACGAACGGCACCTCGATCACCTTCTCGTGGTTGATCGGCCCGTGCCCGAAGTAGCCCTTCTCGCCGAACATCTCGCCGTGGTCGGCCGTGACGGTGATCCAGGTGTCGTCGGGGACGGTGTCGTAGAGCTCCTCGATCGCGCGGTCCACCCACTCCACCGCGCGGACCTGACGCGCGTGCAGCTCCTTCATCTTCTCGTCGTCGAAGAAGCGCGGCGCCTCGCTCGCGTGGACGAGGCCGCCCGCGCGCACGTGGTCGTCGAGGTGCTTGAAGACGCCGTTGACGCCGCTGATGCGCGGCCACTCGTTCTCGGGCTCGTCGGGGGTCGCGTAGGGGTAGTGGGTCTCGCCCGTGTTGAGCACGAAGAAGCTCGGCCGCTCCTCGTAGAAGCGCATCCTGCGGAACATCGCCGAGACGTCGTTGTGGTGGCCCATCAGGGCGTAGTCGTCGAAGTCGCGGTTGATCGGCGTCGCGGGGTTCAGGACCGGCATCGAGACGTACATGTTCGTGCGGTAGCCGAGGCGGTTGCGCAGATACGACGGCAACCAGAGGTTCGGCACCATCTGCCCGAAGCTCATCTCGGCGACGTTGAAGCGCCGCTTGAACATCAGGAAGTCGTCCTTGTAGTACTCGCTCGCGTAGACGTGCGCGGGAGAGACGTGGGGGAGCAGCCCGATGAGCAGGTTGTAGTGAGAGGGCGACGTCCACGTCGCGTAGGTGTAGCGCTTCTCGACCTTGCCCAGCTTCGCGAGGTTCTTCGGCTTCGCCTTCACGAAGCTGTCGAAACGGCAGGAGTCGAGCACGAGGATGACGTAGTTGGAGGCGCCCGGCGGGGGGTCGGGGCGCGTCGAGACCGGCGAGGGCGCGGGCGACGGCGGCGCTTCGGGAGGGAGCGTCGCGGCGGCGCGCACGCGGTCGAGGAGGCGGGACACGAGGCTCATTCGGGACGTGGGATAACCCGCGCCGTCGCGAGGTCAGTCCTCCACCACGAGTTCGTAGCCGGCGTCCGCCTCCGCGGCGGGTGCGGTGATCGTCGCGATGGTGCCGACGTCCTTCGCCGACCGCACCTCGAGCCGGCCGCCGAGGCGCGACGCCAACGCCGCCGCGCGGACCAGGCCGCGCCCGGCGCGGCCCCACCCGGACGATCCCGCCTCCAGCAGACGGACCCCCGGCGCGACCCCCGGCCCTTCGTCGCACACCCGGACCACGACCCGCTCGCCGAGCCGGCGAGCGTCGACGCGGATGCGCCCGCTGCCCTTCCGTCGGACGGCCTCGTCCGCGTTCTCGAGCACGTAGGCGACGGCGCGCGCGAGGTCCCCGAGCTTGCCCGACGCGTACAGCGCCGGCACGTCGAGCTCCACGGCCCCGACGCCCGCGATGCGGCACGCCATCGCGACCGCCTCCCCGACCTCGAACGCGGCGGGGCGGCCCCTGAAGAGCCGGTCGAGGTCGTGCTCGATCTCCTCCAGCCGCGCAAGCCCCGAGGCCACCTCGTCGAGCGCGCCGCGCAGGTCTGGCGGGGGGCGGAAGCCGTCGTGCGTCACCGCGCGCGTGGCCACGGCCAGCTGGGTACGGAGGTACGCCACCGGGTTGCCGGCCCGGCGCGCGAGCGACGCCGCGGCGAGTCCCACGCCGGCCTCGTCCTCGGCCTTCGCCAGGTCCGCCCGCAGGCGCTCCACCTGCTGTTCGCGAACCTGCAACCGCGAGGTCGCCTCCTGCGCCGCGAGGGCGAGCCCCCCGAACGCCGCGAGCCCGGGCAACGTGCTCCCCGACACGAGCGCGTCCCGGTCCCGGACGTCGTGCAGCAGGAGGAGCCCCTGGGGCCGCCCGTGCGCACGGAGCGTCACGAGTGTGCTGGCGCCCGCTTCCCAGAGCAGGCACCCGCACTCGGCGATCGCGGCCTCGGCCTGCGCCGCGAACGCGTGGAGGCGCGGCCCCACGGTGCGCGCGAACGTCTGGGCCAGCCCGGGGTCGTTCGCGCACGTGGTGAGGATCTGCGCGCCCGGCCCCACGAGCACGGCGACCGCCGCGAAGTCCGCGTCCGCCACGTCCATCGCGCACCGCGTGAAGGTCGTGAGGGTGTCGCCGGGCGGTGCCTCGGCGAGAAAGCGCAGCCGCTCGGCGCCGTCGACGCGGAGCCCGGTCTCGAAGGCGGACCCGCTCGTCGCGACACCGGCGACCCGGGGATCGTCGGAGGGGGGAGGCATGGTGGCGAACGTCTACACGGCAGAAGGCATGTCAACCGTCCCGCCGCCGTAGTGCGCGCGGACGCGTTGCGGCCCGGGTTAGTGTGGCGGCGGGAGCGCTCATGGCCATCCATCCGACCGCGATCGTGGACCCCCGTGCCGAGCTCGGCCGAGACGTGGAGGTCGAGGCGTACTCGATCATCCGCGGCGGGGTCGTTTTGCACGACGGGGTCCGCATCGGGCCCCACGCGGTGATCACCGGCCCCACCGTGATCGGCGAGGGGTCGCGCGTGTTCCCCTTCGCGTCGATCGGCGAGGATCCGCAGGACCTCAAGTACAAGGGCGAGACCACCCGCCTCGAGATCGGCGCGCGCAACACTTTCCGCGAGGGGGTGACGATCAATCGCGGCACCGGCCACGGCGGGGGCGTCACGCGTATCGGCAGCGACAACCTGTTCATGGCGGGCAGCCACGTCGCTCACGACAGCGTCGTGGGGAACCACTGCGTGTTCGCGAACTGCGCGGCGATCGCCGGGCACGTCACCGTGCAGGACCGCGCCATCCTCGGCGGGTTCGCCGGGGTGCACCAGCACTCGCGCATCGGGCGCTGCGCGATGGTCGGCGCGGGCGCGATGGCCGCGCAGGACGTGCCGCCCTTCACGATCGCGCAGGGCGACCGCGCGCGCCTCTTCGGGCTGAACATCGTCGGGCTGCGCCGCGCGGGCTTCAAGCTCGAGGTGCTCCAGGCGCTCAAGGCCGCGTACCGAGAGCTCTTCCACGAGGGGCGGCCGATGCGCATCGCGCTCGAGCAGGTGCGCGAGGTCTACGCCGACATGCCCGAGGTGGTCGAGCTCGTGGACTTCTGCGAGGACAGCCAGCGCGGGATCTGCCGCTCGACGGGGACCGAACAGCCCCAGGAATGAGGATCGCCCTCTACGGCCACGGCCACATGGGCCGCCTTCACGCGCGCCACCTCGCCGCGAGGGCGGAGGTGGTGGTCGTGGACCCCGCGCAGGGCCTCGCGCCCCCCATCGACGACGTCGACGCCGCGGTGGTCGCCGTCCCTACCCCGCTCCACGCGGAGGTGGCCCTCCCGCTCCTGCGGCGCGGGGTGCCGTGCCTCGTGGAGAAGCCGATCGCCGCGACGCTGGTGGAGGCGCGGGCGCTCGCCGCGTTCCCGCGCTGCTTCGTGGGGCACGTCGAGCGCCACAACCCGGCGGTCGCGCTCGTCCGGGACAGCGACGCCCGCTTCGTCGCCGCCGAGCGCGTCGCCCCGTTCCAGCGCCGCGGCGTGGACGTGGACGTGGTGCTCGATCTGATGATCCACGACCTCGACCTGTTCCTCGCGCTCGCCGGCGAGCCGGTGACGGACGTGCGGGCCAACGGGATCGCCGTCGCGACCGGCGGGATCGACATCTGCCACGCCCGGGTGGAGACCGCCTCGGGCAAGGTGGGCACCTTCACGGCCTCGCGGCTCGCCCGCGCGGCCTCGCGCCGGATGCGTGTGTTCGCGCCGGGCGCCTACTGGAGCCTCGATCTGCGCGAGAAGCGCGCGGCGCGCGTCACGTGGCGGGACGGCGCGCTGGCCGAGGAGGTCGTCGCCGTCGCGCCGCGCGACGCCCTCGCCGACCAGCTGGACGCCTTCCTCGCCGGACGGGGCGTCCACGCGTCCGAGGGCGTCGCCGCGCTGGAGCTGGCGATGCGCGTGCGGGACGCCTGCCGTTGAAGCGGGTCCTGATCAGCGCGGTCGAGGCCTCTGGCGACCTGCTCGGCGCCGAGCTCGTGGTGGCGATGGCGGCGCGAGCGCGTTTCCTCGCGACGGGGCTCGGGGGCCCCCGGATGGAGGCCGCCGGGCTCGTGCGGCTCGCCGGCACCGTGTTCGACCCGGTGATGGGCGGCTGGGAGGTGGTGCGGCACCTCGCCACGATCTCGCGCAACACCGCGGCGCTGACGGCGGCGATCGCCGAGAGACCCGACGTCCTCGTGACGATCGACGCGCCGGACTTCCACCTGCCGCTCGCCCGCGAGGCGAAGCGCAAGGGCGTGAAGGTCGTGCAGTACGTGAGCCCGCAGCTCTGGGCGTGGCGCCGGACGCGCGCGGAGGGGATCGCGCGCTCGCTCGACCGCCTGTTGTGCCTCTTCCCCTTCGAGCCCGCGATCTACGCGCCCTACGGGCTGGACGCGCGCTGGGTGGGCCACCCCGTGGTGGACCGCGTGTCGCCCTCCGCCCGCGAGCCCGGTGTGGTCGCGATCTTCCCGGGGTCCCGGCGCGCGGAGGTGGCGCGGCACCTCGCGCCGTTCCTCGCGGCGGTGGAGGGGATGGGCGAGGTGCTCGTCGCCGAGGGGGCGCCGTTGCCGCCCCTGCCGTCGTGGGCGCGCGCGGTGCCGTCGGCCGAGGCGCTCGCCCGCGCCGACCGCGCCCTGACGAAGAGCGGCACCGTCACGCTGGAGCTCGCGCTCGCCGGCATCCCCACGGTGGTCGCCCACCGGGTCGCGTGGCTGACATATTTCCTCGGCCGCGCGCTCGTCCGCGGCGTGAGACACCTCGCGCTGCCGAACATCCTGCTCGAGCGCGAGGCGATCCGCGAGTACGTCCAGCGCTTTACGCCCGATCAGCTGAGGCGGAGCCTGAAGTCGGCCGAGCCGCCACCCACGCAGGAGCTACGCGCCCTCCTCGGCCCCCGCGGAGCCTCCACCCGAGCCGCCGAAGCCGTCCTCGACTTCCTCGCCTGAAGCCTGAAGCCTCAGTTTATCGACGACTGCTGATTCACCTTCTCCGCGAGGTGCGCGTGGAAGCGCTTCAGCCAGGCGGCCACCTCCTCGAGGTTGGCCCGGTCGGAGTTCTTGGCGAGCGCCATGCGCCCGCGCTTCAGCGCGTGCTCGAGCTCGGTGAGGTCCATCTTGTGGAGGACCGCCTTCTGCTCGCGGTGCATCGTCTCGAGCGTGACGAGCTGCCGCTCGATCTGGAAGCGGAGCTCCTTCAGCTCGCCCGCGTGCGCCTGCTTCTCCTCGTACTCGGCGGCCTCGGCGCGGAGCTGCTCGAGCTCGAGCTTCGAGAGGCCGGTCGGCGCCGTGATGGTGATGTTGCCGTGGACGCCGCTGCGGCCGTCGCGCGCGCTGACGTTGACGATGCCGTTCGCGTCGATGGAGAACTTGACCTCGATGCGGGGCACGCCGCGGGGCGCGGGCTCGATGCCCTGGAGCTCGAACTCGCCGAGCGAGGTGTTCTCGGCGGCGAGCGCGCTCTCGCCTTGCAGCACGTGGATCTTCACCGTCTTCTGGTTCTCGACGACGGTGGAGACCAGCTGCATCTTGTGCGCCGGGATGGGCGTGTTCTTCGGGATGAGCTTGGCGAAGCGCCGGCCCTCGACCTCGATGCCCAGCGAGAGGCTGGTGACGTCGAGGAGGGTGACCGCCTTGACCTCGCCTTCGAGCACCCCACCCTGGATGGCGGCGCCGATGGCGACGACCTCGTCCGGGTTGAACGCCTGGTTCAGCGGGCGACGGAAGAAGTCGCGGACGAGCTCCTTGACGCGGGGGATGCGGCTGCTGCCCCCGACCATGACGACCTCGTCGACCTCCTCGGGGCCGAGGCGCGCGTCCTGCATGGCGCGGCGGCACTCCTCGATGGTCTTTTCGAAGAGCGGCATCGCCATCGCCTCGAACTGCGCGCGGGTCAGCGTGCACTGGAGGTGCAGCGGCCCCGCCGGCGTGGCGGTGAGGAAGGGGAGCTGGATCTCCGTCTCGAGCGCCGCGGAGAGCTCGACCTTCGCGCGCTCGGCGGCGTCGCGCAGGCGCTGGCGCACCACCTTGTCGTGGGAGATGTCGATGTTGTGCTCGCGGTGGAACTGCTCGAGCAGCCACTCCATGAGCAGGCGGTCGATGTCGCCGCCGCCGAGCGCGTTGTGGCCGCGGGTCGAGAGGACCTCGCCCACGTCGCGGTCGATGCGGACGATGGACACGTCGAACGTGCCGCCGCCGAAGTCGTAGACCGCGATGGTGGCGCTCTTGCGGCGGTCGTGCACGTAGGCGAGCGCGGCGGCCGTGGGCTCGTTGATGATGCGGAGGACGTTGAGGCCGGCGATGGTGCCCGCGTCCTTCGTGGCCTGGCGCTGCCGGTCGTTGAAGTGCGCCGGGACGGTGATGATCGCGTCCGTCACGGTCTCGCCGAGGAAGTCCTCCGCGCTCTTCTTGAGCTTCTGGAGGATCATCGCGCTGACCTCGGGCGGGGTGTGCACGCGCGTCCCCACCTCGAACCCGCAGTCGCCGTTGCGCGTCTCGACGACCTTGTAGTTCACGAGCGGGAGGTCCTTGCCCGCCTCCTTGAAGCGCTTGCCCATGAAGCGCTTGACGGAGTGGATCGTGGCCTCGGGGTTGATCAGCATCTGGCGCTTTGCGACGTCGCCCACGAAGCGCTCGCCGTTCTTGGAGAAGCCGACCACGGAGGGGGTGATGCGCCCGCCCTCCTCGTTGATGATGATTCGCGGCTCGTTTCGATCGAGGTAGGCAACGACCGAGTTCGTCGTCCCGAGATCGATGCCGATGATCTTTCCCATCCCTCTCGCCGCGCTCCCTGCATCGTAGGCTGCTCGTCGGGGCCATGTCAAACAAACGTCCCCGGACGCGCCGGTCCCGCTGCCCCGGGCGGGATTCGAACCCGCACTCCGCCGAAGGGGAAGAGGATTTTAAATCCCCCGTGTCTGCCGTTTCACCACCGGGGCGGCGGCCCCGTCCTAACGCAGCGCCTCGCGCAGCGCGGCCCCGTCGAACGTGCCGTCGAAGCGGCGGCGCACCTCGCCGCCGGGCTCGAGGATCAGCGTCACCGGGATGAGGTCGGGCCAGCGCGGGACCGTGCGGGCGAGCGTGGCGGAGGGGTCGTCGACGGTGAGGTGCCACGCCGGCAGGCGGATGTCACGAGTCGTCAGGAACTCGGTCACGCGCGCGCCCTGCCCGCGCTCGTCGACCGCGATCAACGCGAAGTCGACCTCGGGGTGCTCGCCCGCGACCGCCGCCAGCTCCGGCAGCTCGCTCACGCAGGGGCCGCACCAGGTGGCCCAGAAGTTCACGACGAGCGGCGCGTCGCCCGCGTTGGCGAGCAGCGCGGCGAGGCCGGGCTCATCCAGCGCGAGCGGCGCGGCGAGGGGAGGGGGCGCGGGCGACGGCACGGCGGCCGGCGGCGGGGCGTGGGCGCAGCCGAAGAGGGTCCAGAGCACGGTGTTTTCTACCCGACGCGGCGACGCCGGGCTAAGCGCCGCCCTCGGAGGGCTCCCGATGGGACCGATGGTCGGACTCCTGATGTCGAACCTCGCGTTCGCGCTCGCGCCGGAGGTCGAGGCCTCGGAGGCCGCGGCCAACCGCGGCGACATCGAGGGCTGCATCGCCGCGCTCGAGGCCTACCTCGCGACGAACCCCGACGATCCCGAGGCGCTCTGGCGGCTTGCCCGCGCCCTGTACGAGCGGGGCGAGGTCCTCGCGCAGAAGGTCCCCGACAACCAGCGCCTTCCGATCTACGAGCGGGTGCGGATGCTGTCGCAGCGCGTCCAGAAGCTCGATCCGGAGAACGGCCAGGGCTACCTCTGGGAGGGCGTCGCCCTCGGGCGCATCGCGACGTCGAAGGGGGTCCTCTCGCAGCTCTCCACGGCCGACGACATCGAGCGGCTGTGGCTCACCGCGCTGACGAAGAAGACGCGGTACCGCATGGAGAGCGGGATCTCCAGCTTCCCGGGCGACGTGTGGAACGCCCTCGGCCAGTTCTACCGGCTGTGCCCGGACTGGACGATCATGGAGTGGATCGCCGGCACGCGGGGCGACATCGACAAGTCGGTCCACTACTTCCGCCTCATGGTCGAGGACGACCCGAACAGGCTGGAAGGCCTGAAGGAGCTCGGCGTCGCCTTGCTCTGCAAGGGCTACAAGCAGGGCGACGACGCCGCGAAGGTCGAGGGGCGCCAGTGGCTCGGCAAGGCGCTCCGGCTCCCGTACAGCTACCCGACCGACGTCATCGACCACAAGCAGATCCCCGTCATCCTCGCCCGCGAGGCCGACGCGTGCGGGTACTCCCGCGACGGGTGGGAGGACGTCTCCCAGGACGCGTACGCGGCGCAGTGACCCTCGCGCTTCTCCTCGCGTGCGCGCACCGCCGCGACGGGGCGGGCGACGACGCGCCCTCGCCGGCGCTGGCGGAAGGCGACGCGCTCTGGGCAACGCGCGCGAGCGACCCCGCGGCGCTCGATGCCGCCGTCGAGCGCTGGCTCGCCGCGACGGCGGACGACCCCGAGGATCCCGCGCCGCTCGCTCGCCTGTCCCGAGCCGAGTGGGTCCGGGCCTTGACCCGCCCCGACGAGGCGGCCGAGGCGCTGGAGACGGGCACCGAGTACGGGTGGCGCTGTCTGTACGCGTTCCCCGCGTTCGCTTCCGCCGCCGCCGTGTCCGGGTACCGCGTGGACGAGGAGGCCGTGGGCACGCTCGGCCGAGACGCCGTGCCCTGCCTCGCGTGGCTCGCCAACAACGGGCTCGACCGCGTCGCGCTCCGCGGGCCGGGCGGGGCGCTGGACCTCGAGGGGCTCGCGCTCGTCGTGCGGCGGGCGGCGGCGCTCGCGCCGGCCGGGGAGGGCGGCATGGTGGCCCGCGCCGAGGCCCGGTGGCTGGTGTTGACCGGCGGGGACCGCGCCGCCGCGCGCGCGGCGTTCGAGCGAGCGATCGCGGCGGAGCCCGGCTTCCTGCTGTTCCGGGTCGACCTCGCCGAGGCGTTTCCGGACGAGGCCGTGGCGCTGCCGGAGGCGTCGTCCCCCGACCCGTGGGCGCTGGAGAACGCGGCGGCGAGGGCGCGCGCCAAAAAAGACGAAGCCCCCGGCGATGCGGCCGGAGGCTCTCAGGCGCCCTGAGGGTTCAGGAGGGGTTCGGCGGCCCGCCGGGGCCACCCGCGCCACCCATCGGGGTGGGCGTGCCCTTGAGCGGCTGCTTCCGCATCGCGCGGCGCGCGGCCTTCCGGCGGCGCTTCTCCGCGAGGCGCTGCTTCAGGCGGCGCTTCTCGCCCGGCTTCAGGTAGAAGCTGTTCTTCTTGATGTCCTTGCGGATCCCCTCGCGCTCCACCTTGCGGCGGAAGCGGCGGAGGGCCTTCTCGAAGGGCTCGTTCTCGCGGACGGTGACGATGACCAAGGGCGACGCTCCAGACTTGCAGCGGCGCCTGTTAATCGCCGAGCCACCGACCCGCAAGAGTCAGAACACGATTCCCACGGTCGCGCCGCCGTACGGCAGGTTGTGGAGCCCGCCCTCGAGGCGGATGGACGCGCGGTCGGAGATGTTGAACCGCGGGCCGATGTTCACGTCGACGATGGGGATGACCGGCGGCATCTCGATCTCGCCGTCGTCCGCGCAGTGCTCCCGCCGCTCGTACGCGGCCTCTTCCGCCCCGCAGTCGGGCTCGGTGTTGTTGCGGGGAGAAGTGCCCTCGGGCTCGCCGGGTTGCCACTCGACGAGCTGCCCGGTGCGGATGCCGATGCCGAGGCCCGCGCCGAACATGAACGAGAACCAGTTGGTGGCGTGGAGCTCGTAGCCGTAGTTGGCGCCGATCTGGACGAGGCCGAACTTGTCGGGCTTGATCCAGGAGCCGTCGGTGGTGACCGGCGGCTCGTCGCGGTCGTCGAAGTAGCCCTCCTCCATCAGCGGCACGAGGTACTCGACGTAGAAGATGCCGTTCGCCTGCTTGTCCTTGATGACCCACTCGATGCCGAGCGTGTAGGCGGCGATCGTGGGGCGCTCGAAGGCCTCGCCCTCGTGGCCCTCGTACCAGATGTCGAGGATCGAGTCCGGGAGGGTGAGGTAGCGCCCGCGGAAGTTGACCTCCATCAGGAACTTGCGCTGCTTCGGCGCGACGACGGGCTCCGGCGGCGGAGGGGGCGCGGGCTCCGCAGGCGGCGCCGGCTCCTCGGGAGGCTCCTCGGGCTCGGGCACCGGCTCTTCGGGGGACCCCGTGTCTTCCTCCGGGGCGGGATCCTGGGCGAGCGCGGCACCGAAGAGGGCGAAGGTCAGCATGGGCACCCTTGACAGCGTGGTGAGCGAGCCGCATCCTCCACCGGCCGTGGCGCTCCTGTCAACGTGGCTCGTCGCTTGCGCGCTCCACGCGGGCGTGATGCCCCTCGGGCACGGGTGGCGCGTCGACGCGGTGATCGCGCCCACGGCCGAGGTGACCGTCGACGACGCCGTGCGGACGGCGGTCGTCCGGGCGCTCGCCGCGCGCGGCGCGCTGGTGGAGATGGGCTCGCCCCTCACGGTGACCGTGCTGAAGGCCGAGTGGGTCCCCACCCGGCGCAGCGGCGATCAGGTCCTGTGGGAGGCGACGCTGTCGGTGAAGTTCGAGGCGGACGGGCGCACCGGCGTCCGCACGAGGACCCGGACGGTGGCCGGGCCCGAAGACGCCGCGGCCGCCCGTTCCGCCCGCGAGGGGGCCTTCGAGGTGCTCGCGCGGCAGGTCGCGGAGGACGGCGTTAGCTGGCTGACGTCGTGATCGACGTCCCCGCGAGCCCGCCGCCCGTCTACGTGCTCGTCGGTCCCGAGTCGTGGCTCGTGCGCGAGGCCGTCGAGGACGTCCGCCGCGCGATCGCGACGGGCCCCACCGCCGCCTTCAACCACGCGGTCTTCACCGCCGGCGAGAGCGACGCGCTCGGCTTCGCGGACGTCGCCGCCACGCTCCCGATGATGGCGTCGCGGCGGCTCGTGGAGATCCGGCAGGTGCAGGACGCCAACGCCGCGCTGCTCGACGCGATCCTCGCCTACGTGCAGGCGCCGTCGCCGTCCACGGTGCTCGTGCTCGCCGGCGAGAAGTTCCCGGCCGCCAGCGGCGGCGTCGACCGCGGCGTGCGCATCGTCAACGCGGTGAAGAAGGTCGGGGTCGCGCTGAAGCTGGACGGGGAGGGGATCGACCCGGTGGCGTTCGCGGTCGCCCGGTGCAAGGCGCTCGGCGTGTCGATCGACCGGGACGCGGCGCAGCTGCTCTACGAGATGGGCGGCGGCGAGCTCTCCGTCCTCGCGGGCGACGTCGAGAAGTGCGCCGGCTTCGCCGGCCCCGGCGGCACGATCACCCGCGCGGTGGTCGACGAGGTGTGCGTCGACGTGTCGGAGGCGGACGTCTGGGCGCTGACGGACGCGCTGGTCGCGGGGGACCGCGACGCCGCGCTGGCGGCGCTCCACCACCTGCTCGAGGACGGGCAGCACCCGAACATGCTGATGGGCTCGATCACCTGGCAGATCCGACAGGTGTTGCTGGTCCAGGACGCCCAACGTCGCGGCCTCCCGGATCGCGAGGCGGGCGTGCGCATGCCGCCGCAGAAGCTCCGCGCGGTCCGCGACTGGGTGGCTCGCCGTCCCCAGTCTCCCGCCGCCCTGCTCGAGGAGATTGCCGCGGTCGGCCGGGCGATGCACAGCTCGCGCTCGGGCGATCGCCGGATCTTCGAGGCGCTCCTGCTGCGCCTTTCGTCGCAGTAAGGAGTCGTCGGTCGTCAGTCGACGGGCGTCAGGCGTCCGTGTGTGCCTGCGAGAAACACGAAAGGGCCCGCGCGAGCGGGCCCCACTGACAACTGAAAACCGTCGACTGACTACTTGCCGAGCTGGTTGACCGCCTTCTGGAGGCGGCTGATGCGACGGGCGGCGTTCCGCTTGTGGATGACGCCCTTCTTCACCATCTTGTGGAGCTCGGAGACCGTCTCGGGCATGGACTTCTGCGCCGCCGCGGCGTCCTTGCCGTCGATGGCGGCGCGAAGCTCCTTGACCTGGCTGCGCATGCGCGAGCGGTCGGCGCGGTTGCGCGCGTTCGCCGCGCGGCTGGTGCGGATGCGCTTGATGGCGTCCTTGTGGTGGGCCACGGAAGTCTCCAGACGTGGAAATTGGGCGGCCGCAACTATCGCGGCGCGGGGCGTTGTCAAGCGAGGGCGGATCCGGTAGAAAGAGGCTCCCCCACCGCGGGCTTCCCGGCCCGCGATCCCCCCTCCTCGCCGCCCCCCTCCCCAGATGCTCGCCCAGCAGGCGCACCCCACAGCGCTCGCACCGCGTGTACCCGAGCCGCCGGTCCACATCGGCGTCTACGACGGGCCGCTCGAGCTGTTGCTGTTCCTGGTGCGGCGCGAGGGCGTCGACGTCCGCGAGATCCCCGTCGCCCGCATCTGCGACGCCTACCTCGCGTTCCTCGACGACGCCGAGCACCTCGATCCGGACAAGGCCGGCGACTACCTCGTCATGGCCGCGACGCTGTGCCACCTGAAGGCGCGCGAGCTCCTCCCCCGCGAGGCGCGCGCGGCGGAGCCCGACGAGGACGAGGTCGATCCGCGCGAGGCCCTCGCGCGGCGGCTCGCGGAGTACGAGCGCTTCCGCGGCGCCGCCGACGAGCTCGGCGCGCGCGAGCGCCTCGATCGCGACGTGTTCGCGCGGCCCCCCGACCCGCCCGCGCCCGGCGAGCAGCCGATCGACCCCACGGTCGACACGTTCGGGCTCCTCAAGCTCTTCCACGAGGTGCTCGAGCGGCGGGCGAAGCCGGCGGTCGTCCACCGGGTCGTGCGCGAGCGCTTCTCGCTCGCCGAGGTCGTGCGCTGGGTGCTCGGGAAGCTCGACGGCGCCGGCGAGATGCTGCTCTCGGAGATGTTCCTCGAGGCGGGCTCGCGCGCGCGTCGCATCTTCACGTTCCTCGGGGTGCTGGAGATGGCGCGCCTCCGCATGGTCGACGTGCAGCAGACGATGCACCTCGGCGCGGTGCGCGTCACCGGGAAGGTGCGGCTCGCCGACGCCGACCTCTCCGCGCTCCCCGAGGACGACACCGACGAGGAGGGAGCCTGATGGACGACGACAACGTCATCCCCCTGCGGATCGGCCCCGTCGCCGACGAGGCGCCCGAGGACGTCCTCGGCGGTCCGCCGCCGGCGGAGCTGCTCGTGCCGGCGGTGGAAGCGTGCCTCTTCGCGATGGCGGGCGTCGTGACGACAGCTCAGCTCGGCGCGGCGCTCAAGCTCGACGAGGGCGTGGTCGCCGGCGCCATCGACGCGCTGCGCGAGCGGCAGGCGCGCACCGGTGCGGGGGTGCGGGTTGTCCCCGTGGGCGAAGGCTGGCAGCTCCGAACGGAGCCGCGGCTCGCGACGTGGGTCGCGGCCGTGCGGGGCGGCAAGCCCCTCCGGCTGTCTCGGCCCGCGCTCGAGACGCTCGCGATCGTCGCGTTCCGCCAGCCCATCGCCAAGGGCGAGGTCGACGACCTGCGCGGCGTGGACTGCGGCGGCGTGTTGCGCATGCTGCTCGATCGCGGGCTGTTGCGCGTGACGGGGCGCGCCGACGAGCCGGGCCGCCCGATCACCTACGGGACGACGCCCGCCTTCCTCGAGCTGTTCGGCATGCGGAGCCTCGCGGACCTGCCGACCTTGAAGGACCTGCGGGCGCTGCCGGAGGAAGAGCCCGTCGACTAGTCGATCTCGGCGCGGAGCTGGTCGCCGCGGCGCCCCAGGTAGGACCGGACCTGGCCCTGCATGGTCGTGACGTCGACGAGGTGCCAGGGGCGCGCGTCGCCGAACGTCTCGATCTCCACCTCGTAGATCGGCGCGAGCACCTCGATCGCGACGTCGAGGTCGGCCTCCAGCGACGCCCAGGTGACGGGGCTCGTCTCGCCGTCCTCGCCGGGGAGCCCGTCGAGCGCGTCGAGGTAGCGCGCGAGCGCCTCGCGCTGCACCGAGAGCAACGCGGTCTGGTCCGGCTCGAGCGCGCGAGCGGGGATCTTCCCGAGTGGGACATCGGGCCAGAGGTTCAGGTCGTACAGAACCTGGTCGAAGCCCCACGGGACGAGCTGGAAAACATCCGTGTCCGCGTGGTGCGCCACGTAGAAGTTGTTGGTGCGGTAGGTGTACCCCTCGCGCGCGCCCACCAGCAGCTCCAGCGCCCAGAAGTCCGCCCAGCGGTCCACCGCGAGGTACGGATCCATGTCGGTGGCGAGGAGGGCGGCGGGATCGTCGACGACCTCGGCCAGCTCGAGCAGCCGCCCCCGGCTCCCTTCCTCGCCCCACGCCAGATCCATCTCCGTCGGGAGCAGGCCGGTGAAGTCCTGGCCGTACTCGCCCTCGTAGAGCCCGTCCACGTCCGCGAGCTCGGCGATCCCCGCGGTGAACTCCGGGACGTCGACGGCCTCCTGCAGGCCGTAGAGGCCGCGCCACGCGCCGTCGATGGTGACGGTGGCGAAGCCGGCGCGGGGCGCCGGGTAGCCCAGGTCCCTCCACATCCGGTAGCCGAGCCAGCGTTGGACCTGCGACTCGTCCTGCCACTGGTTGTAGAGCCGCAGCGAGCCGAGCCCGTGGAAGGGCTCGTCGACGAATTCGACCTTCAGGTAGGGCTTGCTCGTCTCGTCGATCAGCGGATCGAACGAGTTGTGGGGCTTGCCCTTGACGGTCACGTTCACGGTCCACGACCCGTCGGCCGTCTCCAGCACGCCCGGTGTGCAGTCCCCCGGGCTCGGGAGCTGCCCCACCGCGAGGGTGAGGTCGATCGCGAGCAGATCGGCGCCGGTCGCCGGCAGGTCGAAGACGTCGCCGACGTCACCATTCCCGACCACGGCCGCGCCTTCGCAGGTCGGCACGTCGGCGGGCGGGTCGGCGGGCGGGTCGGCGGGCGGCTTGCAGGCGAGGAGCAGGACGAGCGACATGGAGCCTCCGGCAGGTCCGTGTCGCGACCCGCCCGCCCGTCACAGGGCTGGTAGGATTCTCGCCGATGACCGCCTCGGAAGTCACGATGCTCGTCGCCTCGTTGCGGGCCGTGCTGGCGGGCGAGGCCTCGCCCGACCCCTCGCTGCAAGGCTCGCTCGAGGCGTTGTTCTCGCTCCACGCGCCGGCCGTGCGCTCGGCCTGCCGCCGGATGACGCGCGACCCGGCGGTCGCGGAGGAGCTGGCGCAGGAGGCGCTGCTCGTCGCGTGGCAGAAGCTGCCCGAGTTCCGCGGCGAGTCCAGCTTCTCGACGTGGCTCTGGGGCATCACGCGCAACCTCTGCCTCAACGCGGCGCGCAAGCGGCGCGACACGCTGACCGAGGACGGCGTGCTCGACGTCGACGACCCGGGGGCGGGGGCGCTCTCCCAGATGCAGCGCGACGAGCGCGAGGAGCTCCTGCGCGCGGCCGCGGAGGCCGTGCTCACGCCGCTGGAGCAGGAGGCCGTGCACCTCCGGTACGTGGAGATGCTTTCGCAGGACGCCATCACCGAGCTCCTGGGCATCGAGCAGGCGAGCGGCGCGCGTGGCCTGTTGCAGGCCTGCCGCCGCAAGCTCGAGCGCGAGCTGCGCCGCCGCCTCGCCGAGCTGGGCCACGGGAGCTCGTTCGTGATGGGGTCGCGATGACGCACCTCGCGAGCGCGCGCCTCGGCGGCGACCTCGATCCCGCCGAGCTCGCGCACCTCGAGACCTGCGCTCGCTGCCGCGCGAAGGCCCGCCTCGCCCGCGTGTTCGCGGCGGAGATCGGCCCCGGCGAGCTGCCGGCGCGCCTCTCCCGCGAGATCGGCGACTCGCTCGGCGCCTCGCGGGCGACGACGAGCGCCGCGCGCGAGGAGGGCTGGGAGGTGGTTCGCTGGCTCGGGTCGGGGCCCCACGGCACCGTCTGGGAGGTGCGCCAGGCCGGCCGGCGCGGCGCGATGAAGGTGCTGGCGAGCCCGCCTCCGCGCCCGTTGCCGCGCCACCCCAACCTCGCGGAGGTGTGGGTCTCACGCGAGGACCGGCTCGTCGGCGAGTACGTGGACGGCGAGCCCCTCCTGCACGCGCTCGCCGGGGCGTCGCCCGCCGTCGCGGCCGAGGCGTTCCTGCAGGTGGTGGACGCGCTCCTCGCGGTCGGCGGACGCGGCAACCTCAAGCCGGGGAACCTGCGGGTGGAGCCGGGCGGCCGGGTCGTCCTGATCGACGCGGGCTTCGGCGAGGGCGACGACCTCGACGCCCTGCGCGATCTGCTCGCGCCCTGGGGCCTCGCGCGCGGCGCGGGCATGCTCGAGGAGGTGCGGGCGGCGCTCGCCGCGGCGCGCGGGGGCGGACGCTACGCCGATCTGGGTCGCATCGGGCTCGGCGGCATGGGCGAGGTCCGGCGCGTTCGCGACGCGCAGCTCGACCGCACCGCGGCGATGAAGCTCCTGCGCGCCGACGCCCCCGGGGCCGCCGCCCGCTTCGAGGCCGAGGCCCGCGTGACCGCGCGGCTCCAGCACCCGGGGATCGTCCCCGTGTACGAGCTCGGGCGCACCCCCGACGGGCGGCCCTACTACACGATGCGCGAGATCGAGGGCGTGACGCTCGCGCGCGCGGTCCGGGAGGGGTGGCCCCTTCGCCGCCTCGCCGACGCGCTCCTCCGCGTGAGCGAGGCCGTCGCGTTCGCGCACGCGGCCGGCGTGGTGCACCGCGACCTGAAGCCGGCGAACGTGATGCTCGGGCGCTTCGGCGAGGTCCTCGTGCTGGACTGGGGGCTCGCCCGCGAGGTGCGCGCCGGGCCCGACGGCGCGGTGGTGGGCACGCCCGCCTACATGCCGCCGGAGCAGGCGGCGAGCGCCTCGCCCGACCCGCGCGCCGACGTCTACGCGCTGGGCGCCGTCCTCTGGGAGGTGCTCTGCGGGCGGCCCCCCTACGCGGGCGTCCGCTCCGCGGAGGTGCTGGCCGACGTGCGCGCCGGCCCGCCGCCCGCGCCGACGGGCCCGGACGAGCTCGTCGCGCTCTGCCTGCGCGCGATGGCGCGAGACCCCGCCGATCGCCCCGCCCACGCGGGCGAGTTCGCCGACCTGCTCCGCGCGTGGCTGGACGGGGCGCGTCGTCGCGAACGGGCGCTCGAACGGCTCGCCGAGGCCGATCGCGTGGACGCCGAGGTCACGTCGCTGCGCGCGAGGGCCGCCGCGAGGCTCGCCGAGGCCCGGACGCTGCTCGCGGAGGCGCGGCCCCACGAGCCCGAGGGGCGCAAGGCCCCCGGGTGGGCGGCCGAGGACGAGGCCCGCGCGCTCGCCGCCGCCGCCGACCGCGCCGAGCTGCAGTGGGGCGAGCTCGTCCGCAGCGCCCTCGTGGAGGCGCCCGACCTCGACGAGGCGCGCGCGCGGCTGGCGGACCGCTACGCCGCCCGGCTCGCCGAGGCCGAGGCCGCGCGAGACCACGCCGCCGCCGCCTCCTGGGAGGTGCTGCTGCGGGCGAACGACCGCGGGAGGTGGGCGGCGTGGCTGGAGGGGAGCGGCGCGCTCGTGTTGCGGACGGACGTCCCCGCGGAGGCGCGCCTCCTGCGTTTCTCGCCGTCCGGCCGGCGCCTCGTCCCCGTGCCGGTGCGCTCGCTCGGGCCCACGCCGGTGGAGGTGCCGCTCGCGATGGGGAGCTGGCTCGTCGAGATCGTCGCCGCCGGGCGGCCGACGGTCCGCTACCCGGTGTCGATCGCCCGCGGCGAGCGCTGGGAGGCGGACGTCCGCGTCCCCGCCGCGCTCGGGCCCGACGAGGTGTTCGTGCCCGCCGGCCCGTTCTGGGCGGGCGGCGACCCGGCCGCCGCGACGGGGCTCGCGCGGCGGCGGCTCTGGTGCGACGACTTCGCGATCGCGCGCCACCCGGTCACCAACCGGGAGTTCCTCGTGTTCCTCGACGACCTCGTCGCCTGCGGCCGGGAGGAGGACGCGTTGCGCCACGCGCCGCGCGAGCGCCCCGGCGCCCTCGGCCAGCCCGGCGCGCTCATCTACGGGCGCGACGCCGACGGGCGCTTCGTGCTCGTCCCGGACGCGGAGGGCGACGTCTGGGACCCCGACTGGCCCGTGGTGAACGTCGACCAGGACGGCGCGCGCGCCTACTGCGCGTGGCTCGCGGCGCGCACGGGCCTGCCCTGGCGGCTCCCGATGGAGCTCGAGTGGGAGAAGGCCGCCCGGGGCGTCGACGGGCGGCTCTACCCCTGGGGCGACTTCCTCGACCCGACGTGGTGCAACGTGCGCGAGAGCCACGCGGGGCGACAGCTCCCCGCGCGCGTCGACGCCCACCCCGTCGACGAGAGCCCGTACGGCGTCCGCGGGCTCGCCGGCAACGTGCGCGACCGCTGCGCCGACCTCTTCTCGCGCGAGAGGCCCGATCTCGCCGACGGGCGCGTGCTCGTGGACGACCCGACGGGGGAGGGGAGCCGGGTGCTCCGAGGCGGGTCCTGGGGCGACGCGGCGGCGCTCGCGCGCTCCGCCGAGCGGACGGGCGCGCCGGCCAGCCTGCGCGGCGGACGCGTGGGTTTTCGCGTGGCCCGATCTTTTACTCCGTGACTGCCGTCCATCTGCCGACACGTAGTCAACGTGGAGCGAGAGGAACCCCCGATGTGCACCGAGACCGTGACCCTGTTCGGCGTCGCCCCCTTCGAGCCCTTCGAGATCGAGGCCGTCCTGCGCCGCCAGCTCGCCGATCAGGGCGTCGCCGCCGAGTTCGACCGCGTGGGCGACACGCTGAAGGTGGCGATCCGCGGCGTCCCCGACGCCTGCTCGCGCGCCAGCGCCCGGATCCCCGGATGGTACCGGACGTGGCGAGCCACGTTCCGCGCGGCGGGCGCGTGCTGATCGCGCACCTCGCCGCCTGCGCGCCCGACCCGTCCGAGCTGGTGTTCGGGGGGCCGGACTGCCCCGCCGCGACGAGCGAGGACGCCGTGGCGTGGAGCACCACCTCGCGCGAGGGCCCCACCCTCGCGATCATGGAGGTGTACGCGCAGGACGACGGGGAGGGCGAGGTCGACTGGATCGAGCTGTTCAACTACGGCGACGAGCCGGTGGATCTCGCCGACGTGCAGCTCGAGGACTTCGACAGCGCCGAGGCGGACGACGTGTTCGCGTTCGAGGGCGCGCTCGAGCCCGAGGCCTGGTTCGAGGTCCCCTGCACGCGCACGGGCTCGACGGGCTTCGCGCTCAAGGACGGCGGGCAGACGGTGGCCCTCGTCGTCGGCGGCGACACCGTGAAGGACCGGGTGGGCTGGGGCCCCCAGACCGCGGGGCGCTCGTCCGCGCGCGTGCTCCGCGACGGCTGCCCGACCTGGGTGACGGCCGAGCCCACCCGCGCAGCCCCGAACGAGTGAGCCGGGAAGCACCGAGCCGTGCCGGAGCGCGCGCGGGGCCTGCGTGGCCACGGACGTCCGCGGCCGACCGCTCGGCAGGCGGGCCGTCGACCCGCCGCTCCCCCATCTGCTAAGCTGCCGGCGTCATGAAGCTCTCCACCTTCCTGCTGTTGGTGGCCGCCGTCGCCGGCGCCGGATGGTGCTGGCTCTTCGGTCCCTTCTACTGGGACCACTTCAAGATGAGCGACGTGGTCGGCACCACCGCGCTGACCTGGGCCGCCTACAACGAGGAGCGCGCCCGGGCCGAGTTCAAGCACCAGCTCAAGCAGCGCGGCATCCCCGACTACCTCACCATCGAGGCCTGCGCGTTCCACGAGGGCGCGGGTGGCCTGAAGGTGGTCGACTGCCGCTGGTACGTCGACGTGGTCATCCCGTTCACGGACTCGGCGCGCCGCCTCAACTTCCAGGTGCTGAAGACCGCCACTCCGGACGGGCGGCTGACCGATTGAGGGTCGCCCTGGACACGCCCGCCGTGGACGCGGCGGTCGACGCCGTCGCCCGGCGCGTCGCCGAGGCGTTCCACGCCACGCCGCGCTGGGCCCTCGTCGGCATCCGCACGGGCGGCGTGCCGCTCGCCGAGGAGCTCGCCGACCGGGTCGAGGCGCTGTCCGGCCGGCGCCCGCTGCGCGGCGACGTCGACATCACGCTCTATCGCGACGACCTCTACACCGGCCTCGAGAAGCCGGTCCTCGGCGACACCGACCTGCCCTTCGAGGTCAACGGCTGCGGGGTGGTGCTCGTGGACGACGTGCTCTTCACGGGGCGGACCGTGCGCGCGGCGATGGACGAGATGTACGACTTCGGGCGCCCGGCGTGCATCCGCCTCGCCGTGCTCGTCGATCGGGGGCACCGCGAGCTGCCGATCGCGCCCGACTTCGTCGGCGGCTTCGTGCCCACCGACCTGCGCGAGCGCGTCATCGTCGACTGGGCGACCCGCCGCGTCGTGATCGAGTAGCCCCGCCTCCCTTGTGGTGGGGGGGCGCGCGCGATAGCCCCCGGGGCGTCATGGGGCGCAAGGACCTTCTCGGCCTGCGAGGCATGGAGCGCGCGGAGATCGAGCAGATCCTCGCGACCGCCGAGCAGATGCGTGAGGTGAGCCGGCGCCGCGTGAAGAAGGTGCCGCCCCTGCGCGGGCGAACGGTCGTGATGCTCTTCTTCGAGAACAGCACCCGCACGCGCACCTCCTTCGAGCTCGCCGCCAAGCGGCTCTCCGCCGACACGCTCGGCTTCAGCGTCTCCACCTCGTCCACGGCGAAGGGCGAGACGCTGATGGACACCGCGCGGAACATCTTCGCCATGCAGCCCGACGCCGTCGTCGTGCGCCACCCCTGCGCGGGCGCGCCGCACATGCTGGCGAAGCACTTCCCGTGGAGCGTGCTCAACGCGGGCGACGGCATCAACGAGCACCCCTCGCAGGCGCTCCTCGACATGCTCACGATGCGCGACCGCCTCGGCTCGCTCGAGGGGCGCACCGTCGCGATCGTGGGCGACGTCCAGCACTCGCGCGTCGCCCGCTCGAACATCTACGGCCTCACCACCATGGGCGCGAAGGTGCTCGTCGCGGGACCCGGGACGATGTGCCGCCGCGACCTCGCGGGGCTGCCGGTCGAGGTACGCCACACCATCGACGACGTCGTGCCCGAGGCCGACGTCGTGATGATGCTGCGCATCCAGCGCGAGCGCCTCGGACGGGCCGTGCTGCCGAGCGCGCGCGAGTACGCCGCCTTCTACGGGCTCGACCTCGACCGCCTCCGGCGCGCCCGCCCCGACGTGATCGTGATGCACCCGGGCCCGATCAACCGCGGGGTCGAGATCGCCGCGGACGTGGCGGACGGCGCCAACAGCGTCATCCTCGACCAGGTGACGAACGGCATCGCGGTGCGGATGGCCGCCCTGTTCCTGATGTTGCCGCAGCAGGACGGGATGGAGGCGTGAGGATCCGCGACGTCCTCGTCCACGGCGAGCGCGAGCGGCGCGACGTCGTGCTGGGGCCGCCGGGCGGGGACGTGGACGGCGCGGGCCGCGTGCTCGTGCCGAGCCTCGTCGACCTCTGCTGCGACCCCGGGTTCCCCGGCTTCCCCGCGCGCGAGGACCTCGCCTCGCTCACGTCGGCGGCGCTCGCGGGCGGCTTCGGCGACCTCGTCCTGTCCCCCCGCGTCGACCCCGTGGTGGACACGCCGGAGCAGGTCTCGTCGCTCCCGCGCCACGCGAACGGCGTGCGCCTCTGGCCCGCCGGCGCCGTCACCGCCGCGCTCCGCGGCGAGGAGCTCGCCGAGATCGGGCTCATGATGCGCGCGGGCGCAGCCGCGCTCTCCGACGGCGGCCTCCCGATCCGCGACTCGGTCGTGTTGCGCAACGCGCTCGAGTACGCCCGCGGCTTCGGCGTCCGCGTGCTCCTCCGCGCGGCCGACGCCGCGCTCGACCAGCTCGGCGTCGCCAACGAGGGGGCGCTCTCCGCGCAGATCGGGCTCCGCGGCAACCCCGCCGAGGCCGAGGAGATCGGCATCGCCCGGGTGACCTCGCTCGTGCGGGCCACCGGCGCCGCGGTCCACCTCACCCACGTCGGCACGGCCCGGGGCGTCCGCCTCGTCGAGGCCGCGCGCGCCGAGGGCCTGCCGCTCACCGCGTCCACGCCCGCGCGCTCGCTCCTGCTGGACGAGACCGTGCTCGCCGACGGCGGCTACGACGCGCGCTACCGGCTCCACCCGCCGCTGCGCGCGCCGTCCGATCGCGCCGCGTTGTGCGAGGCCGTGCGCGCCGGCACGCTCCTGGTCGCCGCCGACCACCAGCCGCGCGCGCCCGAGGAGAAGGAGCTCGAGTTCGAGCTGGCGGTGCCCGGCAGCACGGGGCTCGAGAGCGCCTTCTCCGCCGCGCTGACCGCGCTCGACGGCGACCTCGACGGGGTCGTGCGCGCGTTGTGCACCGGCCCGCGCGCGCTGCTCCCCGAGCGGACGGGCGGGTGGACGCTGGTGGACCCGGAGGCGGAGATCGTGGTCCGCGCGGGCGAGCACCGATCTCGCGCGCGTAACGACGCCCTCGACGGCCGGAAGCTGCGCGGGGCCGTGATCGCCACGTTCCCGGGCGCGTCTCTGGCCACCTGAACCGCCCGCGGTGCGGGCGCCAGAAATCGGCCTCGTTCGCCTGAAGCCCGAAGCCTGAAGCCCG
>JBMOQZ010000063.1:29726-30707 GCA_049322475.1 Myxococcota bacterium
CTTTGTGGGCGCCCCCACCCCCGTGTTAGTGTGCCGCGATGACCCAGCGCGTCCCGATGACCCCGGAGGGCTACAAGAAGGTCCTCGCCGAGTTCAAGCACGTCCGCGAGGTCCTGCGGCCTCAGGTCGTGCGGGACATCGAGGAGGCTCGGGCCCACGGCGACATCAGCGAGAACTCCGAGTACGAGGACGCGAAGGAGCGTCAGGCGCAGATCGAGGGCCGCGTCCGCGAGCTCGAGTCGCGCCTCGCGCTGGCCGAGGTGATCGACATCACCCGCGTCACGGCCTCGGAGCGCGTCATCTTCGGCACCACGGTCGACCTCGAAGACGTCGACACGGGCGAGGCCTTCACGTACCGCATCGTCGGCACCGAGGAGGCCGACGTGAAGACCGGCCTCGTCTCGTTCTCCTCGCCCATCGGCCGCGCCCTGATCGGCCGTTCGGTGGGCGACGAGGTGAAGTTCGACACGCCGAAGGGGACGCGAACGGTGGTCATCAACGCCGTCCACTACAAGTAGTCCCCGGAGTTCCATGACATCCGCCTCCGTACACGAGGCCCTCGACGTCCTCGGCCGCACCGCCGGCTGGCTCGCGCGTGGCGGCAACGCCGCTCGCGCGCGCTACGTCGAGGCCACGCTCATGCGCTGGGCCGACCGCGTCGCCGAGTCGCCGGACGTCGCCGAGCCCGTCGAGCGCATCCGCGCCCGCATCGCGGGCTTCGACGCCGAGCCCGCCGAGGCCCGCCAGACCCGCGCCAGCGAGATCCTCGCCGAGATCGAGGCGCTCCGCGCCCGCGTGGGCGAGGCGCCGATCGAGGTCGCCCCGCGCGCCGTGCTGTTGCCCGAGGGCGTGTCGTCCGACCTGCCGCCCCGCCCGCCGCCCGTCCCCGAGCCCGTCCAGGTCGCGGAGCCCGCCCTCGCCGGCGAGCCCGCGGCCGAGGCCCGGCGCGAGGAGCGCCCGCGCCGGGACGACCGCCGGGAC
>JBMOQZ010000064.1:0-30547 GCA_049322475.1 Myxococcota bacterium
CCCGCTCGCGGGCTTCCCCGTGGCGGGCGACCCGGGCGAGCCCGTGGGCGGCGAGCCCGGCCCGTTCCTCGCGTGCGCGACCGCGCGCGACGTGGCCATCGCGTTCCCGTCCTCGCTCACCGCGCTCGCCGGGGGCCTGCCGTGGGTGCACCGCGCCCTCCGGCTCGCCCAGCAGCAGGGCGCCGCCGCGCGCCTCCCCACCGCGGTCGACCGCCGCGTGCGCGTCCACGGCGGGCTCCTGCACCCGGGCGAGGCGCCGCCGCGGACGGTGCCGGACATGGTCACGCTGCGCCAGCGCGCGGTCCGCGCCGTGCCCGCGTTCGCCTGGCTCGTCGCGCTCGGCTGGCTCGATCGTCACGGCGTCGCGCGGGTGCGCACGGGCGGGGGCGAGCTCTGGGTCGACGCCCGCGGGCAGGTGTCCCGCCGCCTCGACGACGTGGTGGAGGCCTTCGCCGCGGCGCGCGGCTGGGTCGTCGCCCGCGGGCCCGACAGCGCGCCCTGGCCGCAGCTCGCCGACGTCGCCGAGGCGCTCGGCCTCGTGAGCCAGCCCCACGGCTGGGTGACGCTCGAGGAGGGGTTCTACCGGCGCCTGCAGTCCGACCCGGAGCACCGCGATCTGCTCGACGGGATCATCCCGTTCGCGGAGCTGCTCGAGCGGCGGATCGGCGGGCGATCGCCGACGTGATCAGTTCGCGATGCCGAGGCGGAGCTGCTCCTCCTCGGGCTTGCCGAGGCCGGCGAGCCGCGCGCGCTCGTAGCGGCGGGGGTAGCGGGCCTGGTAGCGCACGCACGGCGCCTCGCTCGCCTTCTTCGCGGGGAGCTTGCCGCTCACGACGCCCATCAGGCGCTCCGCCTCGAGCCGGAGCGAGGCCGAGTCGTCCGCGCCGCTCGTGAGGCGCTCGGCGACCTCCTTCAGGCGCACCAGCGCGTCCGCCTGCCCGAGCAGGCGCCGCCCCTCGGCGAGCAGGCGGCGCGCCTGCCCGCGGGTGAGCCGGTTGACGGGGTCCTGCGCGTAGAGCTCCTTGTGGCAGGCGCGGCGCAAAAACGCCTCCTCCGTCGGGGCGATCACGAGGCCGTAGTAGAAGATGTTCCCGTACATGCCGCCGGCCGTCGTGAGGAACACGTTGTTGCCGAGCGGGATCACCCGCAGATGCCCGTACGCGCCGCCCTCGCTGATGCTCTGATAGCGCGGGTCGTCGCTCTGCAGGCGGTAGAGGTTCGGGGCGGTCCGAAACGGCGTGTAGCGGATCTTGTCCTTCGCGCCGGAGGCCGGCTGCGGGAAGCAGTCCGTGCCCTCGCAGAAGAAGTTCCGGGGCTCGTACCAGCGTTCCTGCGCGGCGTTGTACCCGCACATCAGCGGGAGGTGCGGCTCCACGCGCGACGAGGTGCGGTCGATCGGCGTCACGTGCAGCGCGGAGAGGTCCTCCGTGCGCGGGTGCTTGCCGTAGTGCTCCGCGACCTGCCGCAGCATGTCGACGTCCTTCGTGTCGGACGGGCAGGCCTGCGTCTCCACGAAGCGGCTCGCGATCTCGTAGGACAACGCCGCGATCTCGGGGGATCCGTAGTAGTTGTGGAGGCACGTCTCCCACGCGTCGATCGTGCCGGGGCGGCGGAGCTCCTCGCACGGGTACTCGCCGACCTTCCGCTCCATCACGAACTCGAGGCTCGGGCCCTGGAACGCGGCGGTGATCTCCGCCTCCTCGAAGTCGATCTCGGTCTCGTTCTTCAGGCAGCCGACGCCCTCCACGAAGGTCGCGTTCGGCGGGCAGCTCTGCGCGAGGGCGGCGGCGACGGCGAGCAGCATGGGAGTGTCATTTGACCCGGCGGCGCTCGCACCGGCGCGGGCCCTTCGACCGACGTCCTTTGCGTCAGCGCGAATTCGCGACGCGGATCAGGACCTGGACCGAGCGGTCGGTGGCCATGCCCGGGATCGGGGCGGATCGCGATCGGGTGGCCGGGCCCACGGCGCAGGTCCATCCTCCGACGATACACGAGGGGCAACGCGATGCTCGTCTTCCTCTACGGCACCTCGCTCCCCGGCCAGCCCGACCACGTCTGGGTCGCGGGGCTGCCCGCCGCGCGCGCGACGGTGCGGGGCTCGTTGTGGCGATCCCGACGCAACCGCCCGGCGCTCGTGCCCGATCCGGAGGGGCGGGCGATCCGCGGGGTGGTGATCGACGTGGACGACGCTCGCCTCGCCGTGCTCGACACCCTCGAGCGCGCCGGCGGCGGCGAGCTCGCCCGGCGGCTCGTGCGCGTGTCGCAGAACCTCCGGTCGGCCGGGGCGGAGGCCTGGGTGCTCACGGCGGCGGAGGCCCGCGCGCACGGGTACCGCCCGATCAAGGGGGACGAGTGGACGGGTCGCTGATCCCCTGGATGGAGTGGGGCGAGGCGGCGTTCGCGCGCGCCCGCGCCGAGAACAAGCCGATCCTGCTGCACATCGGCGCGACGTGGTGCCACTGGTGCCACGTCATGGACGAGGGCACGTACGCCCACCCCACCGTCGCGCGGCTCGTCGCCGAGCGCTTCGTGCCCGTACGCGTCGACACCGACCACCGCCCCGACGTCAACGACCGCTACAACCACGGCGGCTGGCCCACCGTCGCGGTGCTCGACGCGCGCGGCGAGGTCATGATGGGGCGCACCTACACCCCGGCCGGCGAGCTCGCGATGCTGCTCCAGAGCCTCGCCGACGGGCAGGGCCGCTGGTCGTTGTCTCCCACCCCGCCCGAGCCCGTCCCCACCGAGCCGATCGCGATCGCCCGCGTCCGCGAGGCCCTCGACAAGGCGTACGACCCGTACCACGGCGGCTTCGGCGACTTCCAGAAGTTCCCCCACCCCGACCTCTGCGAGTGGCTCCTCGACCGCCGGATCCTCGGCGAGGACGACGGCGGGCGGCTTGCGAAGACGCTCGACGGCATGGCCGACGGCGGCATGTACGACCCCTGGGAGGGCGGCTGGCACCGCTACGCCACGCACGACGACTGGTCCGACCCCCACTACGAGAAGATGCTCGAGGACACCGCGCGCCTCGTGCGGCTCTACACGCGCGCGGCCACGGCCACGGGCCACCCGGGCTGGCGACGCGCCGCGGAGAAGGCGGTCCGCTGGGCCCTCGAGCACCTCTGGCTCGACGACGCGGGCGCGTTCGGCGGCAGCCAGGACGCGGACGAGGGCTACTACGCGCTCCCGCTGCCCGAGCGTCGCGACCCGCCGAGGGTCGACCGCACGGTCTACGCCGGCTGGAACGGCCTGATGATCACGGCGCTCGTGCGCGCCTCGGCCGCGTGGGACCGCCCGGGGCTCGCCGCCCTCGCGCTGCGCGTGGGCGCGACGTTGCGGGGGCGGATCGCCGACGGTCGGGTGTCTCGGACCGGCGCGGGGATCGCCGGGCTCCTGACCGACCAGATCGAGGTCGCGGAGGGGAACCTCGCCCTCTTCCAGCTCACGGGCGACCCGGCGTGGCGCGACGGCGTCGCGACGCTCGCGTGGGCGCGGGACCACCTCGCCGCCCCCGGCGGGGGGCTCGCCGACGCGCCGCCCGAGCTGGGGCTCCTGCGGCTGTCGCGACGCCCCATGGTCTTCAACGCGCACGCCGCCGACGCCGCCTGGCGCCTCGGGCACCTCACGGGCGACGCCGCGTGGCTCCAGCTCGCGCGCGCGTGGGCCGACGCCGCGCTCGCCGAGGCGGAGCCCTGGGGCTTCATGGCCGGCACCGCCGCGCGCGCGGGCGAGCGGATCGCCCGCAAGGCCGTGGTGGTCAAGGTGAACGACGCCGCGCTCCTGCGCGCGCTCCTCGCCGACCCCGACCCCGACCTGCTCGCGCTCGCCGACGCGAGCGTGCCGGCCGGGCACGCGATGGCCTGCTCGGGGACGGCCTGCGCGCGGCCGGTCGCGACGCGCGAGGAACTTGCGCGCGCCGTCGCGATGCTGAAGGGCTAGCTACGCGCCGGCGAAGCGCTGCTCGGCCTTCGCGAGGACGTCGCGGTGATCGCGGTCCTCCTCGGCCATCTTGTGGAAGAGCTCCTGCAGCGCGGGGAGCTTGAAGAACTGGGTGCGGCCGTGGAGCTCGGCGCTCGACTCCTCGACGCGGCGCGCGACGGCGAGGGCCTCGCGGATGCCCGGGGGGGTGCGCTCGAAGCGCTGGCGCATCTCGCGGATCTCGGCGAGCACGGCCGCGGCGTCCTCCGCGCCCACCGCGAGCTGGTCGGGGGCGAGCTCCGCGGCGAACGCGGCCTGGTGGATGCGGATGCTGGCGCCGTGGTAGCGCTCGGCCTCGGCGTAGAGCTTCCAGAAGTAGACGATCTCGGGGTTGCTCGCGAACGAGCGCGCGAACACCTCGTACAGCGCGGCGCACTCCAGCTCGATGGCGACCGCGAGCTCGATGATGTCCCCGCCCATACGCGACTCTCCGACCGCGGCACTGTACCTCGCGCCCGTCGCGGCCGTCCACGCGGGGCGGCCGGCGAGGGGAGCCGAACGACGGCCTCGCCCCGCCCGAATCCACCGCGGGCTCCGAGCCCGACGCGCTCGTTCTCGTAGGCCGCTTCACGGACGCGGACCGGCGGGGAGCTCGGTCCGGCGGGGGTCGCGGTCGGGGGCGAGGGCGCCGCGGGGAAGCGGACACCGCGGCAACCGAACTTCCGAGGGGAGGTATCGCCTTGGCAGTTCGGTTGCTCCTGCAAACCGAACCTCCGAGGCGAGTGGCCGCCCAAGGAGTTCGGTTGCTCTGGCAAACCGAACTGCCGTGGCGAGGCCTCGCCCGGGGAGTTCGGTTGCATCGGGCGCCCGGGGCCGTGTCTCGCCGCAGCGCGACCGGCCTCCGGTTCGGGCGGTTATCCGGCCGGCATGCGCAGCTGGCACGCGACCTGGTCGTCGGAGGGCCGCCACCCGCTCGCCCCGACGGAGGCGCGGCGGCTCGCGCTGGTGCGCGCGATCGGACGGATCGCCGGCAAACGCGTAGCGCTCTTCTGCATCGTGGACGACCACGTCCACCTCGTCCTCTTCTGCGAGGAGCGCGAGCTCGGGCGCCTCGTGCAGGCGCTGACGTTCGCCTTCCGTCCGCTCGCGGCGGTCCCGCTCGCGGCCGCGTTCGTACGGCGGGTCCGCGATCGGGGCCACATGGAGTGGCTCGCCGACGAGTACATCCTGAAGCAGGCGCCGCGCCACGGCCTCCCGGTCGCGCCGGCGACCTGGTCCGGGTCGTGTTTCCCCGACCTCGTCGGCGCCCGCGTCGTCCCCGGGCTGCGCCTGTGCATCGGCGACGCGCTCCCGCGCTGGCGTCTCCGGAACGGGTACCGCGCGGTCGGGCTTCCGGAAGTGGAGCTGGAGCCTGCGTCGGACGCGACCGTGCGCGCGTTCGGAGCGTCCCGCCTCGCGGCCGCGGCGGCCAGCGCGACGTGTGCCCTCCCCACGCTCGCGGGGAAGGGCGCGCCCGAGGTGCTCGCGCGCCGCGCCGCCACCGTGCTCGGCGAGCGCGTGGGGGTGCCCGTCTCGGAGCTCGCGTTCGCGTTCGGGATGACCCCCATCGCCACCGCGCGGCTGCGTTCCCGCCACGTCGCGGACGACCTGCTGAAGGCGACGCGCGTGCGGGTCTCGCTCGAGCTCGCGGCCGCCGCCGTCCCGCTGGTCGCGAGGGAGCCGCCACCGCCCGAGTACGAGGCGTAGCGCGACCGTTCTGTCGCCGGCCGAGGCAACCGTTCGCCCGGGGCGAGCCCTCGCCTCCCGAGTTCGGTTTCTCCCAGCAACCGTTCTCCCGGGGCGAGCCCTCGCCTCCCGAGTTCGGTTTCTCCCAGCAACCGTTCTCCCGGGGCGAGCCCTCGCCTCCCGAGTTCGGTTGCGGGCGCGCCAGCGTCTCGCCCCTCCCGTCGCCGCCCCTCCGCCCGGCCGCGCCGCGCGCTGGGGGGGCGATCCCCGGGGCGCGGCCTCCGCCCGCGAGCCTGGCGGCAACCGTTCTCCCGAGGCGCCCCCTCGCCCCTACACCCGGATCCCGTCCGCGATCACGTCGCACAACCCGTACACCGTGATCTGCGGGTTCACGCCCGACGGCCCGGGGAACACGGAGGCGTCGGCGACGTAGAGGTTCCGGTAGGCCCACATCCGCCCGGTGGGGTCGATGACGTCGCGCTGGCGGGAGGAGCCCATGCGGCACGTGCCCATCTGGTGGAACGAGAACACCCCGATCCGGTTCGGACCGAACGGCGCCGCGTCGAGCCGTGCGAGGTCGCCCGGGCCGCGCAGGATGACCGCGGGCGCGTGGGCCGTGAGCACCGTGGTCGCGCCGGCGGCGAAGAGCGCCTCGGCCGTCTTCGCCATCGCCTCCTTCAGCCGGCGCGCGTCGCCGCGGTCGAGGCGCCAGTGGACCTGCGGCCGGCCGTCGCCCGCGGTCACGCGCCCGGGGACGCCGTCGCGCAGGAGCACGCCGGCGACCGCGAACTCGTCGAGGTCGCGGAAGACCGCCTTGCGCTCGTCGCCGTGCCCCCAGAAGAGCGTCGAGGCGATTCCCGGCGGCGCCCCGATGCCCTCGATGAGCGCGTCGATCGGGTGCTCGCGCAAGGGCCACGAGAACTCGCCGATGAAGTAGCCCTGCTTGACGCCCTCGTAGTTGGCGACGCGCTCCCCCTTGAAGTGCCCCACCACGGGCGTGCCCGGGTGCAGGTACAGGTTGCGGCCGAGCTGCCCGCTGGGATCGGCGACCCCGGAGCGCAACAGGAGGTGCGGCGTCTCGATCGACCCGCAGCTCACGACGATCACCTCCGCCTCGACGCGGAAGGGCTCGCCGCGGCTCGTGCCCTCGACGGCGACGGCGCGGTCGCCCTCGACCACCACCTTCGAGACCGGGCACTCCGGGTAGATGCGCGCGCCCGCCTTCTCGGCGAGCGGCAGCCACGTCAGCGCGGCCGACTGCTTCGCGTTGTACGAGCACCCGAGGTCGCAGAAGCCCGACCCCATGCAGTTGTAGGCGTTGCGGTGGAACGTGTCGCCGTACCAGCCGAGCTTGTCCGCCCCGATCATCAGCTTGCGGTTGTTGGGGTTGAGCCCCTCCACCGGCAGCTTGCGGACGTGCAGCACCTCCTCGATGCGCTCGAAGCGGGGGCGCATCTTCTCCGGGCGCAGCTCCTCGAGGCCGTGGCGATCGGCCCACTGGTCGAGCAGGCGATCCGGGGTGCGGAAACAGTCGAGGTAGTTCACGACCGTGCTGCCGCCGACGGCCTTGCCGTGCAACAAGCCGATCGCGAGGTCCTCCGACGCGCGCAGCCCCGCCTCCCAGTAGAGCCGGCGCATCATCTCGCCCTCGCGCTGGGTCATCCGCTCGGCGGGGACGTGCTCGCCGGCCTCCAGCACCACGACGTCGTGCCCGGCCTGCGCGAGCCGGCACGCGACGAGCGCGCCGCCGGCGCCGCTGCCCACGACGCACACCTTCGCGCGCAGCACGCTCACGGCAGGGTCCGCGGCGAGAGCGGCCCGAAGCGCAAGGGGTGCACCGGCAACACCATCCGCCCCAGCCACGGGCCGGGGTACCCGATGTCGACCCACGTCGCCGGGTCGCAGTACGCCACGGCGAGCAACATGCGACGGAGCCCGTGGTAGACCGTGCGCCGGAGCTCCAGCGGCGACGTGCCCCAGTCCTCCAGCGCGGCGACGCGGTCGGCCTCGCCCAGATCGCGCCACGCCGACACCGACGGGACCAGCACCCGCGACACCTCGTCGACGATGCCGGGGAGCATCCGGATGAGGTCGTGTTTGTCGGCGGCGACGTAGGGGAGCGTCTCCTCGAGGTGGCGCACGACGTCGACGGCGTCGGCGCCGGACCCGTAGATCGCGCGGAAGAGCTCGCGGACGACCGCCGCGTCGTCGGGATCGAACGCGACGCGATCCTCGGCCGCGGCCGGCAGCGCCAGCACCGAGGCCCCCGCGGCGCACAACGCGAGGAAGCGGCGTCGATCCACGCCTCGGACCTATCCCGCTCGCGGGGCCGGGACGACGCGCATCACGTGGAGGCTCTGGAGCAGCGCGCGACGCCACAGCGGCCCCCAGTGCGTGGGCCGCGCCGGCCGGCCCTTCCGCGCGCGCTCGTGCACCTCCCACGCGAAGCGGTCGAGCACCTCGGGATCCAGCGGATCGCCCGTCAGCGGCAGCGTGAGCGACAACAGACCGGTGTGCTCGCCCGAGGCGGCGAACTGCGCCTCGGCGATCTTGTTCGGCATGCACTCGTGGGGCCCCACCGAGACGACGCCGTCGATCTGCCCGTGCGCGTGCTCGTGGAGCGGGCCGCCCAGCGTGAGCACGGCCTCGCCCCAGAGCTCGTCGGACAGCCAGGGCCGCGATGCGGCGAGCGCGTCGTCGACGGTCGTCCGCGCGCCCCACCCGAGCGACGCGGCCATCTCGCCCCACAGCCGATCGGCCGTCGCGGCCTGCACCGCGTACGAGAACCGTCCGGGGCCGGGGCGGTCGCCGGGGAACGCGCGGTCCTCGGCGGCGCGCTGCACGCCGAGCAGCGTCGTGTACTCGATCCACTCGGTGAAGGGCGCGAGCAGCGCGCGGAGCCCTCGCCGCTCGAGCTCCTCGACGACGAAACCGTTGGCGAAGGGGTCGAGCCGCACGTAGATCTCGCCCACCACGGCGACGGTAGGCACGTCTCGCGCGGGGTCCTTCGCGGCCGCGAACGCGCGCCCCGCCTCGCGCACCAGCGCGCGGATCCCGAACATCGGTCCCGCGAGCTCCGCGAGCGCCGGCGCGATCGCCATCGGCGGCGTCGCCTCCACGATCCGCACCAGGTCGCCGAAGAAGCGGTCGTAGACCTCCCGCGCGGCGCCCGGCACGCGCTCCACCGGCCGCGCGTCGTGCAGGCCCGCGAGCAACATGTCCTGGGCCAGCATCGAGACGAAGAACCGCACGCGCAGCCCGCTCGAGACGCCCGCGAAGTAGTCGCCGCTGTCGGGCGACACGACGCGCACGCGCCCGCCGTTGCCCGTGCGCTCGAGGATCAGCTTGTGGAGCAGGTTGTAGACGCCGAAGCGGCAGGGTCCGCGCGCGGTCGGCATGAAGAAGGCGAAGCGGTCCTCGGGCGACGCGGCGGCGAGCCGCGTCAGCAGGCTCCCCGCCGTGATCGTCATCGGGATGCACTCCTTGCCGGACGTGTGCCGTCGTCCGAGCCGGAGCGCGTCGTGGTCCGGCATCGGGAGCGCCTCCGCGCGCAGGCCCTCCGCGCGCAGCACGGCCGCGGCGACCTCCGCGCCCGGCCCCATCCGCGGGACGAGCAGGATCTCGCGCCGCTCCTTCACCTCCGGGAGCGTTGCCCGTCGCGACTCCACCGCCTTCAGGTCGGTCCGTGCCAGCCCCGCGCGTACCTCGGCGGGGAGCCTGCGATCGCCCTCGACGCAGAACAGGAAGGCCTCGATCCGCGTGCGCGTCCCCGCGTCGCCCGCGTGCCCGTCGGTCTCGATGACGGCGAACGGCCTGCCCTCCATCGTGTAGGCGAAGAAGTGCAGGTTGAAGCTGTCCGGCCCGCACGAGTAGTTCGAGCAGTAGACCGCGTACACGCCCTCCTCGCGCCGAACCTGCCAGGCGGCGCGCAGGTTCGTCTGGCTGTGGCCCCAGTAGAGGTCGTCGAACACCGGCGCGTCGTCGGCGATCGGGTAGCAGTCGACGGGGATCGCGACCGCGCCCTGCTCGCGGAGCAGCGCGGGCACGTTGGAGTTGAGGACGTCGTTGTGGATCGTGTAGGGCCGACCGAGCACCACCACGGCGACGAGGCCGTGCTCCCGCGCGAACGCGAGCGCGCTCTCGCCGATGCGCCTGCACGAGCGCTCGAACGCCCGCTGGGCGGCGACCCCCGCGGCGAAGGCGTCGCCGACGAGCCGATCGTCGCCGACGCCGAGCTCGCCGGCCACGCGCCGCGCGCTCTCGAAGAAGCGGAGGCTGTCGAGGTTCTCCTCTCCCATGTCGACGCGCGGGGCGACGAATCGGGCGCGCGAGCCGGGCGGCAGGTGCCGGCGGACGACGTCCGGGCTCGCCTGCACGATCGGGCAGGTCACGGCGTGTGTCTCCGCGCGGTTGCGCGGCAGCTCCCGGACGCGCGGCGCCATCACCACGTCGGGATCGCCGGCGGCGAGCTCGGCGACGCTCCCGACGAAGAGCTGCATCGGCGCGCACCAGGGCACGCTCGCCTCCTCGATCCCGCGCTTGAGCGTGGCGTGGCCGGCGTCGCGGGCGACGCGCACGTTCCAGCCGAGCCCGTCGAGGAAGGTGGCGAAGAACGGGAAGAGCCCCTTGAGCGCGAACTCCTCGACGACCGCGACCGTCGGGCGTCCCGGGCGGGCCTCGAGCTTCGCCACGATCGCGTCCACCAGCGCGGCGCGCTCGCGGAAGGGGTCGGGCGCGAGGTCGGGGAGCTTCCGGGCGCGCGTGCCCGCGTCGTAGAGCGAGCAGCCGCCGCCCCACAGGAACTTGCGCGAGCGGCCCTCGACGGTCGCGGTGATGCGGTCGATGCGGCACTTGTTGCCCGCGCCGCCGCAGCCCTTCGTGGACGGGCACGCGAAGGTGTCCTTGCGGTCGACGCTCGCGGCGCAGAAGCGCCCCAGATCGAGGCGCCCTCGCGTCGCGTGCGCGTGGGCGAGCAGCGCGATCCCGAGCGCGCCGATGGTGCCCGGGTGCGGCGGGACCACCACGGTGCGCCCGGTCTGGCGGGCGACGGCGGCGGCGAGCGCGTCGGCGGAAAACGGCATGCCCTGGCAGAAGATGCGCTGCCCGATCGTGCGGTTGCCCTTCACGCGGTTGAGGTAGTTCTGGACGATCGAGTCGTAGATCCCGGCGACGATGGTGGCCCGGTCCTCGCCGGCGCTGACGGCCTCGTCGATCACCTCGGCCATGAACACCGAGCAGTGCTGTCCGAGCGAGATGCCCTCGCCCGCCTCGAGCGCGACCCGCCCGAGCGCGACGACGTCGTCGACGCCCTCGAACTTCTTGCCCTGCTCCTCGATGAACGAGCCCGTGCCGGCGCTGCAGGCCTCGTTCATCGCGGCGTCGGCGATGCGGCCGCCGTCGAGGCGCACGTACTTCGCGTCCTGCCCGCCGATCTCGAAGAGGGTGTCGACGTCCGGGTCGTACCAGAGCGCGCCCGTCGCGTGGGCGGCGATCTCGTTGAGCACGTACACCGGCTGGCTCCCGAAGCAGGCCGACATCAGCGAGCCCACGATCTCGCGGCCCGAGCCGGTCGCGCCGACGGCGACGACGGCGTGGCGGCCCTCCGTCTCGGCGAGGAAGCGCTCGGCGAGCCCGCGCGCGGCGCCGACCGGGTTGCCCAGCGTGCTCGTGTACGCCTGCCAGATCGGCGTCCGGGTGCCGGCGTCGAGGGCGACGGCCTTCGATCCCGTGGAGCCGATGTCGAAGCCGAGCACGACCTCGCGGGGGTCCTCCGGGAGGCGCAGCGGCGCGGCCGGCATCCGGACGACGCGGGGCATCGCCGCCGCGAGGCCCGGGAGGCGCTCGAAGCGCGCCGCCTCGTGCTCGGCGAGGAGCCCGCGCAGCGGCGGGGGCGGCGTGGGGTGCGAGGCCGCCGCGTGCGCGGCGCCGAGGGCCTCGAGGAAGAGCACGTCCTCGACGGCGTCGGGCCGGGCGAGGCGCAGGCCGTGCGCCGCCGCGTACCGATCGAAGCTCGCCTGCACCCGGGGCGCGCGGGCGACCCCGCCGGCGAGCAGCAGCGTCGGCGGCGAGCCCCGCGGCCGGATCAGCACCTGCACGTTCTCGCAGACGGCGTCGTACAGGCCGGCGAGGATGGCGGCGTGGTCCTCGCCCTTGTTCGCGAGGTGCGTCATGTCCGTCTTGAGGATCACGGGGCAGCGGCCCGACAGCGCGGCGGGCTCCGCGACGTCGGCGCACATCGCGCTCGCGGTCTCCACGTCGAGGTCGAAGCGCTCGACCAGCTGGCGCAGGAAGTTGCCCGTGCCCTGCGAGCAGCGCGAGTTCTCGCGCCAGGTCCCCTGCCCCTCCGCCGAGAGCTCGAGCACCGAGAAGCCGTGCGCGCCGATGGACACGACGGTGCAGGGCAGGAGCCCGGCGAACGCGTGCCGCACGCCGCGCCCGAGCGCCGCCTTCGTCGGGACCCGCGGCAGGTTCAGCATCCGCGCGCCCCGCCCCGTCGCCGCCGCGGCGGTGACCGTGGCCCAGTCGAGGTCGCCGCAGAGCCGCGCCACCGCCGCCGCCGGGTCCTTGTGGTGGTCCGTCGCGAGCCGCCGCCCGATCGTGACCGCCCCGTCGGCCACGAGGACCTCCGCGATCTTCACGCTCTCCGCGCCGACGTCGAGCCCGAGGAAGCGCCGCGGCGCGCTGGAAGGGATGTCGTCCATGCCGTCCTCGCGAACGGCCGTGGGTACGTGAGACTGACACGTCAGTCCATCGGTCGGATGGAAGCTCGCAGCCGTCAGCTGTCCGCTGTCGGCACGAGGGGCTCAGGACGCCCTGGCCGGCTCCGCGGCCGGCGCCGCCGGCGTCGCGGCGGGCGTCGCGGCGGGGGCGGCAGGCTGCGCGGCCGGCTGAGGCTCCGCCAGCTTCTTCGCCACCTCGCTCCCGACGATCCCGTCCTCGGTCAGGCCGTTCGCCTTCTGGAACGCCTTCACGGCCTTCTCCACGATCGGCCCGAAGGCGCCGTCGTCGCCGCAGGGGAAGCCCGCCTTCGCGAGCCGCGCCTGCAGCTCCTTCACGAGCGGGCCCTGCGAGCGGCGCTGCAGCGTACGGCCGGCGACGACCGAGTCCCAGCCCTTCGGCCCGCGCGCCGGCGAGTCCTTCACGCGGGTGTCGCTGCCGTCGACCGCGTCGACCATCGCGAGCACGCCGAGCTGCTGGTCCTTCGTGGTCTTCGAGTAGACGCCGTCGGCGACGTACTTGCCCTTCTGGTAGCCGTCCGTCCCCGAGTACACGTACGGGCTCGCCGTCTTGCGCATGTCGTAGCCGAGCCCGTTGTAGAACTCGGCGTAGGTCGCCATCGCCGCGGCGTCGCGCGTGTCCTGCTTCATGCCGAGGTCGTCGCGCACCTTCGCCTTGTCGGACATCGTCAGCGCGTGGACGGCGGCGTCCTCCCACTTGTGGAAGATCGGGATGTCCTTCGGCACGTGGACCGCCTTCTTGCCGAGGGGGTCGCCCTGGTGCAGGTAGGTGCCGAAGTCGCCGGTGGACTCGCGCCAGTGCAGGGCGGCGACGAGCGCGGCGGGCACCCCCGCCTTCGCCGCGACGGCCTCGTAGCGCCCGCGGTTCTTCTTCCAGTTGGCCACGAACAGCTCGAGGTCGGCGGCCTGCGCGGGGGTCATCTTCGCGGTGCGCCCCTCCACCTGCTTCGCGTGTTTGCCGTAGATGCGCGCGGCCTCGGTGCCCTCCTTCGGCGTCACCTTCTGCGCGACCGGCGCCGGCGCGGCGGCGGGCGCGGGCGAGGCCGCCGGCGCGACGGCGGGGGCGACCGCCGGGGGAGAGGTCGCCGGCGCGACGGCGGGCGCCGCGTCGGCCACCGGCGCGGCGTCCGCGACCGCTTCCTCGCCGACGTCGGCGACGGCCACCAGCAGGTCGGTGTCCGCGAACCCCGCGTCGCTCGCCAGCAGCGACGGGAACAGGGGCTGGAAGCGCAACACCTGCCCCCGCGCCGCCGCGCGCCGGCCGAGCAGCCGCTCGACGAGCGCCTCGTTGCCGATGCTGGCGCGCGCGCGGGGGTCGCGCTCGGGGGCCGCCGTCGCGGGGGAAGAGGACCGGGGGGCGCGGGCTTGGGCCGGCATGTCGCACCTCGCCGGTCGAGCTTTGCAAGCGCCGCGCCACCCCCTGCGAGGCCCACGGCGACGCGATCGCCCGCGTGCGCTGGGGCGTGGCCTGGGCAACGCGAGGGGCCCCGGAGCCCCGCACGCGGTGGGGCACGAACGCCCCGGCGCTACAGCTTCCGCCGCATGAGCCAGGTGCCGACCGCCCCGGCGATCGCGAGGCCCGGCGCCACGAGCAGCGTCACGATCGCCGTCAGGAACAGCGACACGAGGTCGAGCGTGAGCTTGCCCTTGCCCGCCTCGTTCGACCGGATGCTGATCTGCTCCTCCTCGCCGACCATCCACGCGACGGCGTTGAGGAACAGGTCCTGGTTGACGCCGAAGCCGAGCATCTGGTTGCTCGCGAAGTCGGCGTCGCCGTAGACCACCACCTTGCCGCCGGCCTTCGCGGGCGGGGCGGCCGTCTCCACGGGAGTGGCCACGGGCACCGGCGCGTCGGTCGAGGCCGGCGCGGCCTCGGTCTTCGTGCGGACCGCGGCGGGGTCGGTCACCTCGACGGCCACGGCGAGCGGGACCTTGCCGACGACGTCCGCGCCGGGCGTGGGCTCGGCGGGGGCGGTCGCGTCCGTGAGGTTGGTCTCGCCCCAGGCGTCGTCGGACGCGCGGGCGATCACCTGCACGTTGAGGCCGGCGACGTCGCCCGCCTTGTCGACCGAGCGCGCGAGCGCGAGCACCGAAGCGCCCTGCTGCAGCTTCGACGTGATGGGGTGGGGGTCGTAGCTCTCGGGGTCGAGGATGAGGTACGTCGGCTCGCCGTTGAGCTGCCGGTACGGGTTGCCCTCGATGACGACGTCGTTGCCGACCTTCACGCCGTAGCGGGCCATGTCGGCCGCGGTCTCGGGCGCGCGCAGCGGGTCGAGCATCACGATCAGGCCGCCGCCCGCGGCGACGTACTGCGCGAGGCGGTCGCGCTCGCCGGGGAGGAGCTCGGCCTGCGGGCCGGCCACCACCACGACCTTGCACTTCTCCGGCGTGGGGGTCTCCTGGAGCAGCGAGATCGCCGACACCGCGTAGTTCTGGCCCTCGATCTTCGTCGCGGCGAAGCCGAAGCCGGAGACCGACTGGTCGTCCTCGCGCTCGAGCTCGCCGTGGCCGGTCACGAGGCAGACCGGGTGCTGGACGTCGCTCTTCACCTTCACGAGCGCGTTGGTGAACGCCTCCTCGTCGAAGCTCGTCTCGAGGCGCTGCTCGTTGTCGCCGGCCTTCACGATGACCGTGCCCGTGGTGGACAGGATCTTGAGCTGCTCGGCGAGCTGCGGGCTGGAGAAGGGGTCGTGGAACTCGGCCTTGAGGAGGGTCGAGTGCTCCTGGTAGCGCTCGACGAGGTCGCGGAAGTTCGACTCCTCGGGGCTGCCCGCGGTGAAGAACGCCATCACCTCGACCTCGCGGTCGAGCGCCTTCGCGATGTCGATGCTCTGCTGAGAGAGCGTGTATCGCTTGGTCTCCGTGAGGTCCCAGCGCTTGTCGTACTTGTGGGCCACCACGTTGCCGGCCGCGGCGACGCCCAGCGCGAGCAGGGCGGCGAAGCCGGCGGTGGCGCTGCGCAGGACCGTCTGGTCCTTGCCGAGGTCCTTGAGCGAGCCCCAATCGAGGAACAGCCAGAGCCCGACGAGCAGGCCCCCGCCGCCGCCGACCACGTGGGCCCAGGTGGGCACCTCGGGCTCGAGCCAGATCCACGCCAGCCCGTACACGATCAGCATGAGGAAGCCGATCAGGGCGAACAACCAGCCGAGCGCGCGCAGGATCATCAGCGCCACCGCAGGGCTTCGACCCGCTGCGTGGTCGCGAACAGGAAGAAGCCGATGAAGGTCACGAAGTACACGACGTCCTCGACGTGGAGCAGGCCCTTCCCGAGCTGCTCGACGTGGGTGAGCATCGAGGCCCCCTCGATCGCCGCCTTGAGCGGGCCGTCGCCCGCGCCGGTCGCCACCCAGCCGAGGACCCAGATCATGAGGTTGAACGCGAACGCCACGACGAGCGCGACGATCTGGTTCTCGGTGAGCGAGCTGGCGAAGAGCCCCACGGCGAAGAACGTGCCGAGGAGCAGCAGGAAGGCCACGTAGTTGCAGGTGAAGATCCCGACGTCCGGCTTGCCGAGCCAGAACAGGATCGCCGCGTAGTGGAGCGTCGCCGCGGCCAGCACCGCGCCGAAGCCGAGCGCGCCGAGGAACTTGCCCAGCACGATCTCCGCGGAGCTGATCGGCGAGGTGAGCAGGAGCTCCATCACCCGCTGGCGGCGGTCCTCGGCGATGAGCCGCATCGTCAGCGCCGGGCTCATGAGCAGCGCGATGACGCCCATGTTCCCGAAGAGCGGCTGCACGATCCACTCGTCGACGTTGATCTGGTCGCCGTACGGGGAGAAGGCGGCCTGCGCGCTGGCGTCGCTGTAGGCGAGCAACATGGCGAAGAAGAAGAAGCCCGTGATCACGACGAACGCGCACAGGCAGATCCACCCGATGGGGGTGGTGAAGTAGGCGGCGGTCTCCCGCCGCGCGATGGCGACGATGGCCCTCAAGACGCGCTCCCGGCGGTGAGCTGGAGGTAGATGTCCTCGAGCCGCTCGCGGCCCGAGAGCTCGAGCAGCCCGAACGGCACGGCCGCGGCGGCGACGGCCTCGCGCAGGTCGGTCTCGCCGCGGACGAGGTAGTGGTCGCCCTCGGGCTCGACGGAGCGGACGCCGGGCACGCCGCGCAGCGCGGCGATCGCGTCGTCGCCGCGGCGCGCGACCTCGATCCGGATCGTGCGCCCGGCCTGCCCGAGCCGCGACAGGTCGTCCTGCGCGACGATGCGACCGCGGTTGATGACGACCACGCGCGAGCAGATCGCCTCGATCTCGCCGAGCACGTGGGTGGAGAGCACGACCGTGCGCTCGCCCTTCGCCAGCTCGAGGATGAGGTTGCGGATCTCGACGCGCTGGGCGGGGTCGAGGCCCGACGTGGGCTCGTCGAGGATGAGCACCTGCGGGTCGTGGACGAGCGCCTGCGCCAGCCCGACGCGCTGCCGGTACCCCTTCGAGAGGTGGTCGATCAGCCGGTGCCCGACGTCGGTGAGCCCGACCTTGCCCAGCGCCGTCCGCGCCGCGCCCATCGGGTCCGCCACGCCCTTGAGCGTGGCCGCGAACACGACGTAGTCGAACACCGACATGTTGGTGTAGACCGGCGGCACCTCGGGCGCGTAGCCGAGCATCGTCTGGACCTTGCGCGGCTCGTCCGCGACGTCGTGACCGCCGACGCGCGCGGTGCCCGCCGACGCCCCCAGCGAGCCCGCGATGACGCGCATCGTGGTGCTCTTGCCCGCGCCGTTGGGCCCCAGGAAGCCCACCACCTCGCCCTTGGCGACGGAGAAGGTGACGTCCTGGATCGCGAAGGTGTCGCCGTAGCGTTTGGTGAGACCTTGAACCTCGATCATCTGCATCGAACCCCGGCGTCCCGGAAGGGGGCCTCTGCTAACCAGGCAGCCGGCCCCTGTCGACGCGCCCGTGACGGGAGATGACGCGCCTTCCCGTCGTGGTCTATGCTCCCCGCACCCGGGGCCCGTCATGCGCTTCTCGCTCGTCCTGTCGTCCTTGCTGTCGCTGACCGCCTGCGGCTCCTCGTGGGACCTGATGGATCAGGACGGCGACGGCAAGGTGGACGACTGCAACGAGAACGACCCCACCATCTTCGCGGGCGCCGAGGAGACCTACTACGACGGCGTCGATCAGAACTGCAACGGCGACGACGACGAGTACGACAAGGACGGCGACGGCAGCCGCTCCGCCGAGTTCGGCGGCGGCGACTGCTGGGACGACCCCGACGTGATCCCCGACGACATGGTCGCGCTCAACGGCCTCCCCCAGCTCTCGGCCGACCAGGTCCACCCCAACAACACCACGGGCGACACCTCCTACGACGGCATCGATCAGGACTGCGCGGGCGACTCCGACTTCGACCAGGACGGCGACGGCTTCGACTCGAGCGAGGTCCCGCAGCGCGACGGCAGCGTCGGCGACGACTGCTACGACGCCATCGGGCTCACCTACCCCACCGACGTCACCTGCCTCGCCGACGAGGACATCGAGCGCCTCGCCCCCGAGGAGATCTACCCGGGCGCGGACGACGCGCTGGACGACGGCACCGACCAGGACTGCGCCGGCGACGACCTCGACTACGACGGCGACGGCGACGGCTTCGACCAGTGCGAGGAGTGCAACGACGACGACGCCGGCGCGTTCCCCAGCGACCAGGCCGAGGTCTGGTACAACGGCGTCGACGAGAACTGCGACGGCAACGACTGCGACCAGGACGGCGACGGCTTCTGCAAGGAGGGCGTCGACGACGTCTACGGCACCCACGACGAGGGCGACTGCTGGGACGACCCCGCCGAGGAGCCCGAGGGCCAGGAGGGCCGCCGGCTCGACGCCCAGGAGGTCTACCCCGGCGCCACCGACAGCTGGTACGACGGCCACGACAGCGACTGCGGCGGCGAGGACGACTACGACGCCGACGACGACGGGCACCGCACCGACGCGGTGACCGCGGCCGACGACGGCCAGCGCGGCGACGACTGCGACGACGAGGACGCCGACGTCTACACCGGCGCGCTCGACACCTGGTACGACGGCGTCGACTCCGACTGCGCCGAGAACGACGACTACGACCGCGACTACGACGGGTATCAGGCCGAGGGCGAGGTCAGCGGCGGCGACGACTGCGACGACACGAAGGACGCGGTCAACCCCGGCATGAACGAGGACTGCGAGACCAGCTACGACGACGACTGCGACAGCGCGCTCGACCTCGAGGGCGCCGAGAGCTGCGTGGTCTTCTGGTACGACGAGGACGGCGACGGCTACGGGCTCACCTCCGCCGGCGCGCAGTGCTGGTGCGAGGAGCAGACCACCACCGGCTGGACCGCCACCACCAACGCCGACTGCGACGACACCGACACCGACTTCCACCCGGGCGCCAGCGAGACCGACTGCTCCGACCCCAACGACTACAACTGCGACGGCTCGACCGCCTACGACGACAACGACAGCGACGGCTGGCCCGCGTGCGAGGAGTGCGACGACTCCGACTCGGGCGACTACCCGGGCGCCACCGAGGTCGTGAACAACGGCGACGACGAGGACTGCGACGACTACGACGACTGCTACGAGGACGACGACAACGACAACTACGGCACGGCCACGATCATCACGTCGGGCGACCTCGACTGCGCCGACGCCTACGAGGCCAGCAACGACGACGACTGCGACGACGCCTCCTCCAGCGACTACCCGGGCGCCCCGGAGATCGTGAACAACGGCGACGACGACGACTGCGACGGCGTCGACTCCTGTTACTACGACGGCGACAACGACAACTACGGCATCACCACCGTGGTCGACTCGGCCGACCTCGACTGCGCCGACTCGCTCGAGGCCGAGAACGACGACGACTGCGACGACGCCTCCTCCAGCGACTACCCGGGCGCCACCGAGACCGTGAACAACGGCGACGACGAGGACTGCGACGGTGTCGACTCCTGCTACTACGACGCCGACGACGACCAGTACGGCGTGACGACCACCGTCGACTCCACCGACCTCGACTGCCTCAACCCGTACATGGCGACCGTGTCGACCGACTGCGACGACTCCGACGCGGGCGACTACCCGAGCGCCACCGAGACGACGGGCAACGGCGACGACGAGTCCTGCGACGGCACCGAGGTCTGCTTCGACGACGACGACAACGACGGCTACCTCGACACGACCGCGGACACCCGCTCCTCCACCGACACCGACTGCTCCGATGCCTACGAGGGCCTCACCACCGACCCGACCACCGACTGCGACGACGCCGACTCGGGCGACTACCCGGGCGCCACCGAGACGACCGGCAACGGCGACGACGAGAGCTGCGACGGCACCGAGGTGTGCTTCGACGACGACGACAACGACGGCTACCTCGACACGAGCGGCGACACCCGCGTCTCGGCCGACACCGACTGCTCCGACTCCTACGAGGGCACGACGAGCGACCTGACGACCGACTGCGACGACTCCGACGCCAGCGACTACCCGGGGGCCGCCGAGACCACGGGCAACGGCGACGACGAGTCCTGCGACGGCACCGAGCTCTGCTACGACGACGACGACAACGACGGCTACCTCGACACGAGCGGGGACACGCGCGCGTCCACCGACACCGACTGCTCCGACTCCTACGAGGGCCTCTCGACCGACCCCACCACCGACTGCGACGACGCCGACTCCGGCGACTACCCCGGCGCCACCGAGACGACCGGCAACGGCGACGACGAGTCCTGCGACGGCACCGAGGTCTGCTTCGACGACGACGACGACGACGGCTACCTCGACACGAGCGGCGACACCCGCGTGTCGACCGACACCGACTGCGCCGACAGCAACGAGGGCACCACCAGCGACCCCACGACCGACTGCGACGACGCCTCGGCGAGCGACTACCCCGGCGCCACCGAGACGACCGGCAACGGCGACGACGAGGACTGCGACGGGACCGAGGTCTGCTACGACGACGACGACAACGACGGCTACCTCGACACGGCCGGCGACACCCGCGCGTCCACCGACACCGACTGCTCCGACTCCTACGAGGGCCTGAGCACCGATCCGACGACCGACTGCGACGACGCCGACTCGGGCGACTACCCGGGCGCCTCCGAGACGACCGGCAACGGCGACGACGAGGACTGCGACGGCGCCGAGGTCTGCTTCGACGACGACGACAACGACGGCTACCTCGACACGTCCGGCGACACCCGCGCGTCGACCGACACCGACTGCGCCGACAGCAACGAGGGCACCAGCAGCGACGCCACGACCGACTGCGACGACACCGACTCGGGCGTCTACCCCGGCGCCACGGAGTACTGCGACGGCGAGGACGACGACTGCGACGGCACCACCGACGAGTCCAGCGCGGTGGACGCCGGCAGCTGGTACCCCGACGCCGACAGCGACGGCTACGGCTCCTCGTCCGCGAGCGCGACCCCCGCGTGCACGGCGCCGAGCGGCTACGTCTCGAGCAGCAGCGACTGCGACGACACCGACCCCGACACCTTCGTGGGCTCGGCGGCGCTCGAGCTGACGTCGTCCTGCACCAACGACGACGACGGCGACGGCTACGGCGACGAGACCACGAGCGCCGCGTACGTCGAGGGCACCGACTGCGCCGACGGCGACGCCAACATCCACCCGGGCGCGCCCGACCCCACCGACAGCACGCTCGTCGACGACGACTGCGACGGCCTCGTCGACGAGGACGACGTCGTCGGCGGCACGATCGTGATCACCGAGTACAACGTCGGCGGCGACGCGGGCGTGGAGTGGATCGAGCTCTACAACACCAGCGCCACGGAGACGATCGCGCTCGACGGCTGGACCCTCGCCCTCTGCTACGAGGACGGCAGCGGCAACTTCGCCTCCGAGGCGACCATCGACGTCACCGACTGCGACGAGGTCGACTACCTCACGCTCGGCGCCGCCGACGTGGCCCCGGGGAGCTACATCGTGCTCGCCAACGACGCCGCGAACTTCAACCCGCTGCTGCCCGCGTTCGAGACGCTCGACTGGGACTACTCGTCGACCTTCGGCTCGGGCGGGACCGGGATGCAGATCGAGGACGGCGCCGTGATCCTCACCGTCGAGAACGACACCGCCGACGTCCTCGTCGACGAGGTGTTCTGGTGGAAGCTCGGCGGCGGCAACGACTGGCCGCGCAGCGCGACCGAGAGCGTGCAGTTCGACGACGACGACCTCGCCGCCGCCACGCCGCACCTCACGAACGACGACTTCACGACCGGCTCGACCGACGACGTCTGGTGCCTCTCCGGCGTCCTCGACCTCGCCGCGACCGACGGCGCGACGTCGTACTACGGCACCCCGGGCTCCTCGAACGGCACCTGCCCCTGAGCGCTGCGGCCGGGCCCGCCCGGCCGTGGTAGCGTGTGCGCCATGCGCTCCGGTCTCTGCCTACTGCTGACGATCCTCACCGGCTGTGGCTCCTCGTGGTCCGCGGCCGACCTGGACGGCGACGGCTTCTCGCTCGTGGGGGGCGACTGCGACGACGCCGATCCCGCCGTCAACCCGGACGCGGCCGAGGTCTGGTACGACCTGATCGACCAGAACTGCGACGGCCTCGGCGACACCGACAAGGACGGCGACGGCGCGCTCGCGCTCGAGGTGGGCGGCGACGACTGCTGGGACGACCCCGACGTGGTGCCCACGGGCTTCGAGGCCGTCCCCGGCTACGACCAGCCCGCCGCCGCCGACGTCAACCCGCGCGCGATCGAGACCTGGTACGACGGGGTGGACCAGGACTGCGACGGGCTCTCCGACTTCGACCAGGACCTCGACGGGCACGACACCACCGCGCTCGCCGGCGGGACCGACTGCTACGACAGCGTCGACGACGCATACCCCGCCGACGCCGCCTGCACCGGCACCGGCGGCACCTTCGCGCCCGAGGACGTGAACCCCGAGGCCCAGGACACGATCTACGACGGCACCGACCAGGACTGCTCCGGCGGCGGCGACTTCGACCAGGACCAGGACGGCTGGGTCGCCTGCGAGGAGTGCGACGACACCGACCCCACCCGCTTCCCGTCCGACGCCCCCGAGGTCGTCTGGTACGACGGCTTCGACGACAACTGCGACGGCAACGACGGCGACCAGGACGGCGACGGCTATTACGACGCCGACTACGCCTTCGAGATCCCGGCCGACTACCTCGCGGGCGACTGCTGGGACGACCCCGCCGACGCCGCCTCCTGGGTGGCCCTCAACGGCATGACCCAACCCGCGCCCGCCGACGTGTACCCCGGCGCCGCCGACGCCCCCTACGACGGGCTCGACGCCGCCTGCGACGGCGGGTCCGACTTCGACGCCGACGGCGACGGCTTCGCGACCGACGCCTGGCCCGACGGCGGCGGCGTCACGGGCGCCGACTGCGACGACGCCGACGGCAACGTCAACCCCGACGCGGTCGACACCTGGTACGACGGCACCGACAGCGACTGCGGCGGCGAGGACGACTACGACCAGGACGGCGACGGCCACGGCTCCGACGTCTACGGCTACACCGACTGCGACGACCTCGACTCCTCCGTGAGCCCCGACGCCGCCGAGGTGTGCGGCGACACCGTCGACGAGGACTGCTCGGGCAGCGACAACGACGCCGGGGCGGTGGGGTGCACGAGCTACTACGCCGACGCCGACGGCGACGGCTACGGCGCCGGTACGGCGACCTGCTACTGCGAGCCCGTCGGCACCTTCACCGCGACGACCGCCACCGACTGCGACGACACGAGCGACACCGTCAACCCCGGCGCCGCCGAGGACTGCGACACCACCGTCTCCGACGACTGCGACGCCTCCACGAACGAAGCGAACGCCGACAACTGCGAGACCTGGTACCTCGACGACGACCAGGACGGCTACGGCGGCGACTACTCCGCCTGCCTCTGCGACGCCTGGAACGAGTACGACGTCCAGAACAGCGACGACTGCGACGACCTCGACGCCACCGTCAAGCCCGGCGCCACCGAGACCTGCGACGACGAGGACGACGACTGCGACGGCGTCGCCGACGACGGGCTCACGCTCTGGTACGTCGACGCCGACGGCGACACCTACGGCGCCGCCGGCACCGGCGACTGCGCCAACTCCGGCACGGGCGTCGACAACGGCGACGACTGCGACGACGACTACGACCTCGCCTACCCCGGCGCGCTCGAGATCTGCGACGGCGTGCAGAACGACTGCGACGACACGTCCTGGACCGACGACGACGGGATCGCCAGCTACTTCGACGGCGCCACCTGGGACGACGTCACCACCGACGTCGCCGGCGCGTCGCTCGCCACCTACAAGACCTACTACCTGCCCGACGCGGGCGGCGAGCTCTGGTTCTGCGACGGCACCTGGTACACGCGCATCTCGGGCGTCGGCGACACCTTCGACATCTACAGCCTCAACGGGGCGTCGGTGACGACGCTGGCCTCCACGGGCAGCGTCGTGACCGGCAACGGCGGGAGCATCACGCTCACGGGGTTCACGATCACCAGCGGCACGGGCACCGTCGGCTACGGCGGCGGCGTGCTCGCGGCGTCCAGCACCGTGACGACCACCCCCAACGTCACGCTCGACTCCTGCGTCGTGACCGGCAACTCGGCCACGTACGGCGGCGGCGTGGCCGCCTACCAGTACGGGATCCTCCACATGGTGGACACCGAGATCTCGGGCAACTCCGCCACCTACGGCGGCGGCGCGTGGCTCTATCGCGGGAACATCACCTGCACGGGCGACGCCGGGCAGGACTCCGGCTTCTGGGACAACACCGCCACCACCGCGGGCGGCGGCGTCTACATCGACCACAACTCCGGCACGTTGCTCACCACCGACTGCGACTTCGGCACCGGGGGCGACGACAACTCGCCGGACGACGTCTACGCGAAGACCGACGGCGCCCAGCCCGCCTACGGCAACGACGTCGACCTGATCTGCACGGGGGCCACGGGCTGCTGAAAGTAGTCGTCAGTCTTCAGTCGTCCGTCGTCAGTGGGGAAGAACGGGGGGCTGATCGTGGGGGCGAGGTCGCCGACATTCTCCCCTCTCCCCGCGGAGCGGGGAGAGGGGCTGGGGGTGAGGGGTGTCGTACCTACCGCTCCGCCCTCGCCCGGATCTTCGTCAGCACCTGCTCCATGCTGTCGTTCGCCATCCAGGTGAGGATCCACCGCGGCGCCCACTGCCTGCTGCGGCTCTCGGCGTGGTAGGTCACGAGGCTCTTGCCGCCCTCGACGGGGGCCACGAGGTACCACCCGTCGCAGGCCACCAGATCGTTCGGGCGCGCCGGGTCCAGCGTGTAGGTCACGGTGTCGCCCGCGCGCTCGTAGACGTTGTGGAAGGTCAGGTCCACGCCGAACACGCTCATCTCGAAGCGCAGGTACCAGACGCTCCCCGCGCGACCGTACTCCTCGATCTTCCGCAGGGTCGAGTTCTCCGGGACCCGCGCCGGGAAGTCGAGGAGGGCGGCCCACGCGCGCTCGGGCGGCGCGTCGAAGAGCACGATGCCCGTCGTCGACACGAGCTGGCTCGCGGTCTCGTCGCGCACCACCACCTCGCGGGCGCGCAGCGCGGCCCAGTCCGCCTCGGAGAGCGGGGGCGGCGCGGGCGCGGCGAGGGCGAAGGCGAGGGCGGCGAGCATGGGCTACATCCCGCGGCGCATGATCACCGCGACGCTGAAGATATACCGGGACGCCGCCACGCAGGCGGGGCGGGCCTTCGGGCGCGGCGCCTACGCGCTCCTCGTGCTGGTGGCGTGTTTCCCGGTGCTCGTGGTCGCGGGGGGCGTCGCGGGGCAGCTCGGGTTCTTCGGCGGGTTCCTCTACACGCTGGTGGAGGCCGCGTGCGCCGGCACCTACCTCGCGATGCTCCAGGACGCGCTGACCACGCGCAAGAGCCTCGACTTCGCGGTGGTCCGCGGCAACCTCGGCCGCCACACCTGGGACGTGATCGGGGTCCTGTTCCCGCTCTGGCTCGTGGACCTCGGCCTGTCGCTGGCGAAGGCGCCCTGGGTGGTGAACGTGGTGGTGGCGCTCGCCATCTTCCTGTTCTTCAACCCGGCGCCCGAGATGATCGGCCGCGCGCGCGCGCAGGGCATCGAGCTCCTCGCCGGCGCGTACCGCTTCATGATGGCCAACGGGCCGGAGTGGATCGTGCCTCAGGCCGCCGTCTTCGGCCTCGCCGCGCTCGCCGCGCCCGCCCACGCCATCGACATCCTGCTGATGGTGGGCCCCCGCTTCGGCTTCGTGGAGGCCGGCCGGGTCGCCATGTCCGCGGTCGGGAGCGGCCCGGTGGGCTGGGCCGTGGGGCTCGCCGCCGTCGCCCTCGTCCACGGGCTCATGCTCTTCCGCGGGGCCCTGTACGAGAAGCTGGGCGACGGCGGGCGTCGCCAGCGCGCGTGGCGGGAGCGGCTCGGGGAGTAGCGACACACACGGCCTCGAGCGGGCACGCGGGGCAGACCTCCGGGTCGCGGAAGCCGCGGCACGCCCCCGAGATGCCGAGGTGGGCGAGCGCGAAGTCGAAGCGGACGGGGTCGCCGGGGTCGAGCGCGCGGAGCGCGGCGGTGACCTCCTCGGCGGTGCGCCAGCCCGCGTCGTTGCGCGCGGTCAGCCCGCAGAAGCGCGACAGCCGCATCACGTGCGTGTCGAGCGGGATCACGAGGTCCCGCGGCGAGAGGTGGGCCCACAACCCGAGGTCGACGTCGTCGCGCCGGACCATCCAGCGCATGAGCATGAGCCAGCGCTTGCACGCGCTCCCGTCCGCCGGGCTCGCGAGCCAGGTGCGGAAGCCGCGCGTGGTCTCGTCAGGCGCGCAGGCCTTCAGGGCCTCGATCGCGCCGGCGAGGCTCTCCTTCGCGGGGCCGGGGGCGAACAGCGCCCCGAGCGAGCCGTGCCGCTCCCACGCGGTCCGGAGCGTCCGGAACAGGAGCGCGAAGTCCTCGCCCCGGTTCCAGCGGTAGACCACGCCGGCGAGCGAGGCGGCGTCGCGCTCGCCGAACGTCGCGCAGAAGTTCCCCGGGCCCCCGCGCGCGTCGGCGAGGGCGAGGACCCGGGCGATCACGGGGCCGAACAGGTCGACCCGCCCGTACGCGAGCTGGGCGGCGAGCAGCGCGGCCGCCTCGACGTCGCGCGGGTCGCGGTAGCGGCGGGGGAAGCGGACGGGGTCGCGGGCGAGCGCCTCGCCGGCGGGGACGGCCCGCGCGACGGCCTCGAGGTACGGGCCTAACGTCGCCGGCGGACGAGCAGAAGCCACCCCGCCACCCCCAGCCACGCCGGCGCCGGCGCCGCCGCGCAGCCGGTCGCCACCCCGTCGATCTGCCGGTACGGCACCACGATCTCGACCGTGTCCGCCGCGCTGTCGCTCGTGCCGTCGTTCACCACGAGCTGGAACCGGAACGTGCCGGGATCGCCCACCGTGAACTGCGGCTGCGACGAGTCGGCGCCCTGCAGGTCGGTCGGCGGACCCCCCACCTGGGTCCACGCGAACGTGAGGGCGTCGCCCTCGGGATCGACGGAGCCCGTGCCGTTGAGGGCGACGGTGTCCTCCACGTAGGCGACGAGGCCGAGCCCGGCCTCCGCCACGGGCGGCTCTCCGGCGGCGAAGGCGGCGGACGTGACGAAGAAAAGCACACCGCCTGCTAACATGGGGCGTTATGGCTCGCGCCGCGTACGGCACGCGCCTCGGAGATTGCGATGGGTTTCTTCGATCGGATCGCCAACCTGTGGAAGGGCTTCTGGAGCCTCTGGATCTCCGACGTCGAGAACCGCAACCCCGAGGCCGTCTACGAGTCCGCGATCGACGAGCGCATCAAGCGTCACCGCGAGCTGAAGAAGGCGGTCAGCGGCATCGTGTACCTCCGCAACAAGCTCTCCACCGAGCTGGAGGGCAAGGAGCGCGAGCTCGTGGAGGTCGGCGCGCAGCTGCCGATCGCGCTCGAGAGCGGCGACGACGAGGTCGCCCTGATCCTGCTCCAGAAGAAGAACGAGCTCGAGAAGGCCATCGAGGGCCTGAAGTTCGAGCTGGAGAAGGTCAGCAAGCAGGCGGAGGAGGCGAAGGAGGCGCTCGTCACGTTCCAGGGCGAGATCGAGAAGCTCCGTCGCGAGCGCGACGAGATGCTCGCCAAGAAGGCCACGGCCGAGGCGCGCATCAAGATCCAGGAGACGCTCGACGGCCTCTCCACCGACGCCGACATCAAGCAGCTCGAGAACGTGCGCGAGAACATCCACAAGCTGCAGGCGCAGGCCGACGTCGGCACCGAGATCAAGGGCGACTCGCTCGACGCGCGCCTCAAGAAGATCAAGGAGAAGACCGCCGACGCCACCGCGAAGAGCCAGCTCGAGGAGCTGAAGAAGCAGATGGCGGCGTCGCGCGCGGCGGCCGCCGAGGGCGCCGTCAAGAAGACGATGTAGCGGAGGGGGCGTGGTCTCCGACTTCCGGGCTCGCGCGGCCGAGGTCCGCTCCCGCGTGGGCGAGCGCTGGCTCCAGCTCCCCGGCGACGTGCGGGCGGAGCTGTACGTGCTCTCGTTCCTCGTCGCGATCTACAGCGCGCACTTCCTCGCGTTCTGCGTCCCGCAGCCCTTCTACATCGAGGACTCGGGCATCTCGTTCGCGTACGCGCGCAACCTGGTCCGGGGCGACGGCCTCGTCCCGTACCCGGGCGGCGAGCGCGTCGAGGGCTACAGCAACGCGCTCTGGACCTTCCTCGTCGCGGGCGCCTACGCGTTCACGGTGCCGCCCTGGGTGTCGTCGAAGGTGATGGGGTGGGCGTTCGGCGTCGGCGCGATGGGCTTCGCGTGGGCGCTCGCGCGGCGGTCGCGCGCGTCCGAGGCCCGCTGGTGGCCGCTGTTCGCGCCGGCGCTGCTCGCCGTGTCGCCCCAGTTCGTGATCTGGAACGCCTCCGGCCTCGAGAACTCGCTGTTCTGCCTGCTCCTCGCGATGGGCAGCTACCTGCTGGTCAAGGAGGTCCAGGACGGCGAGGTCAGCCCGTGGAGCGCGTTCTGCTTCTTCGGGCTCACCGCCACGCGGCCGGACGGCGTCGCCTACGCGGCGGTCGCGCTGCTGGCGCGGACGATGGGGAGCCTCGCGCGGCGGCAGGGGCTCGCGCTGGTGGTGTGGATCGTCGCGGCGGGCGTGCCCTGGGCCCTCTACAACGCCTGGCGCTACGAGTACTTCGCGTGGTTCTGGCCCAACACCTACTACGCGAAGGAGAAGACGTTCCAGCCGCTCAACTGGCAGAGCGGGGCCTGGAAGCAGATCCGCGAGTACTTCACCAAGTACGGCCTCGTCTGGGCCTCGCCGGTGATCGTGCTCGGGCTCGTCGGACGCCGCGGCTGGCGGCTCGCCGCCGGGGCCGTGTTGCTCGCGCTCTTCGCGGCGGCGATCCTCTGGGACGGGCGCGCCGGCGTGCCCGCCGGCTCGGCCACCGCGAAGTGGCTCGTGGCGAACTGGGGGAAGGTGCGCGTGTGGACGTTGCTCGGCGTCGGCGTGGGCGCGGGCGTCGTGACGCTCGGGCGCCCCGGGTGGGAGGTCCGCGGGCTCTTGTGGGCGTGCCTTTGCACCGGCGTGTTCTTCGTGCTCGTCGGCGGGGCGGACTGGATGAAGGGCTACCGCTGGTTCTCGCTGACCAGCGTGCCGCTCTTCACGCTGCTCGCCGTCGGCCTCGGCGAGCTCGTCGGGGGCCTGCCCTGGGCCGTGCGCGGCGTGTCCGCGGGGATGGCCCTCTCCACGGCCGGCACGGTCGCGCTCGCCGTGCCCGCCGCCATCGCGAGCGGCCAGTTCGTCGCCGACCCCGAGACCCAGGTCCGGGACGTGCTCACGCGCGTCAACTACATGGCCTGGGTCCAGAAGCGCCTCGGGATCGACCACGTCACGCTCATGGACGTGGACATGGGCGCCCACCTCTGGTTCTCCGGCTGGGACGTCGGGCCCGATCTCGCCGGGCTCATCGACGTCCCCGTCGCGCACCACGACTGGGAGAAGGCGTTCGCCGACGAGTACGTGTTCGAGGAGCGCCGCCCCGACTTCGCGCACGTCCACGGCAGCTGGGCGAACTCGACGAAGCTCCACACCAACCCGCTCTTCAAGGAGCAGTACGTCGAGATCCCGGGCTTCCCGACCGGCAAGCGCGCGCTCCACGTGGGCAACCACGTCCGCAAGGACCACCTCGTCGGAAAGCGCTACGCCGGCCCCGAGGGCCGCACCGTCCCCTTCGAGGGCACGATCACGCTCGAGGGCTGGGACATCCCCTCGCCGAAGATCGTCCCGGGCGGCAAGCTCTACGTCGACACGACGTGGCGCGCGGGCTTCCGCGACGCCGGGTTCCGCGTCGTCGCGTTCCTCGCGGACGCGGAGGGGCACCTGCACGCGGCCGAGGTCGCCCCCGGCTACGACTGGTACCGCCCCGAGGACTGGCAGCCGCACGACTACGTGTACGGCCGCTGGAGCATCGCCGTGCCCGAGTCGCTCCCGAAGGGGGTCTACGACTTCGGCTTCGTGTTGCTCGACCAGAAGACGGGCGAGGTGCTCGCGCCGACGCCCGCCGGCGGGGTGGAGGCGCTGCCGACGCCCGAGGGCGAGGTCGCCGAGCCGGAGGCCGAGGTCCGGTACATGCGCGGGGAGTGGCGCGCGGCGGGCGTGGTGGAGCTCGTCGACGTCGACGCCGCCCTCGCCGAGGCCGACGCCGACTGGGTCGCCGCGAAGGAGCGCGCGGCCCGCGGCGACTGCGACGGCGCGTGGACCACGTTCAAGAACGCCCGCCGCCACGTCGCCCGCAACGACAAGTGGTTCTTCGACCGCGTGCCCGAGATGACCGATCTGCGCGTCGCCTGCCTCGTGCGCGCCGCGCAGGACGAGACGGACACGAAGCGGCAGATCGCGCTCCTGAAACACGCCAACCAGGTCGACCACCGCCACCCGGACCTCCGCGCGTTCGCCGATCCCCTCGGCCGGAAGCTCCAGCAGAAGGGCGACGACGCCCGCGCGCGCTCCGACTGGGAGGCCGCCTTCGACGCCTACCTCGGCGCCGTGACCGTGAACCCCTCGCTCAGCTGGGCCCGTCGGGCCGCGGAGGAGATGCGCGACAAGCGGCTCGGCCTCGGCGCGGACAAGAAGCCCGCGGCCGCCAAGAAGCCGAAGCCGGCCCTCGCCCCGCGCAAGCCGGCGCGGAAGGACACGAAGG
>JBMOQZ010000065.1:0-3315 GCA_049322475.1 Myxococcota bacterium
CGCCGCCGCCGCCGGAACCACCGCCGCCACCCGAGCCACCGCCTCCGCCGGAACCGCCGCCGCCACCCGAGCCACCGCCGCCGCCGGAGCCGCCGCCGCCCGTGTCGGTCCCGCCGCTACCCCCTTCCGGTGGCGCGCTCCCTCCCTGCGCCTTCGTGGGAGGGTGGCTGTGCGGCGGCGTGGGGAGCGCCGGCGTGGGCGTCCCGGGCGAGCCGCCGTTGATGTCGACCTTCGCGGCCGTGTAGGTCTGGTCGGTCGTGCTCGTGATCTTCGTCTCGACGTCGGACGCGAACACCGCCGTGATCGCGGACATCGAGATGTTGTTCGAGGCCTCGACCTTGAAGTCCTTGCACTTGAGGCTGATGAACTCCTTCGCCTCGTGGATGATGTCCTTCTTGACCTTCTGCGTGATGATCTTGTCGGCGGCGTGCAGCTCCTGGAAGATCGCCTCGCCGTCGGTCGTGGAGATGAGCGTGATCCGCTCCTTCCCCGACGTGTCGTCGAAGTCGATCCAGTGGGAGTTGCGCGACCAGAAGACGCGGTGGTCGTCCTTCTCGTCCTCGTTGGCGTAGGGCCCGGGGCCGCCGGGGCCGGGGCCGTTCGCGAGGTCCTCGGCGCCGTTGTAGAGGCCGCCGAGCATGTACGGGGTCATCGTGCGGTAGGCGAAGCCGAGCAGGACCTCGGTGCCGATGTCCGGAAGCATGACGAGGCCGCGCAGCTTGCCGGCCATCGGCGTCATCTGGCGCACCCACCAGGACTCCGGCGGCTTCTCGTGGTCCACCGGGAATTTGACCCTGATGCGGTGCATCCTGTCGGGATCGACGTTGTCGATCACCAGCCCCACGACGACGCCGTTGACCATGTCGACCCCCGCTAGTTGATTCGCGTCATCGCCGCGGTGAGCACGAGGCTCGTGCCGCCGTTGACGGTGCAGGCCGCCGTCGTCGTCACGTCCATGTTCAGGCACTTCATCGAGATCGAGTTCTGGGCCTCGACGATGTAGTCCTTGCACTTCCAGGAGATGGTCTCGACCGCCTCGACGATGATGTCCTTGCCCGAGTACACCGACAGCGTCTTGTTGGCCGAGTCCCAGATGATGCGGATCTCCTCGTTGTGGGAGATCAGCTCCATGCGCTCGGCGCCCGCCGTGTCGTCGAAGGTGAGGCGATGGCCGCTGCGGCTCTGGAAGACGCGGAGGTTGTTCTCCTCGTCCTCGTTCGCGTAGGGCGGCGTGTCCACGCCGTTGTACAGCGAGCCGAGCACGATGGCGTGGTCGTGGTCGCCGTGCATGAACGACACGAGGACCTCGTCGTCGACCTCCGGGATCGTCATCCAGCCGCGCTCGCGACCGGCCATCGGCATCGCGAGCCGCGCCCAGTAGCTCTCCGGCATCTCGGGGAGCGTGGGGAACTTGACCTTGACGCGGCCGAGCTTCTCGGGGTCGACGTTGTCGACGACGAGGGCCTCGACGAGCCCCGGCATCTGGCCCGACACGGGGTGACCGTGGCGGTCGGTGACTTTGGGCAAGGGACCTCCGGCGGGGTCTGAAAAGTATAGGGGGGGCGGGCGACCCGCGTCAACGAATGGGAGCGGCCCGCGAGGGCCCGGCGATCAGTGGCTTTTTTCGGTGACGAATGCCTCGGCTTCGTGGAGGTGGGTCGCGCGTTCGGAGACACGCAGCGGCCACGCGAGGCGCGTCTCCTGTTCTACCACGCGGTGCCGCAGCACGTACCCGAAGAACGGCGCACCCTCCGCGAGCGCGGCGTGGAGGGCCTCCGGGCGGAAGCGTCGCGCGCGCGGCGTGACGGCGTCCTGGAACGCGTAGGCGCAGGTCACCACGAGCCGCCCGCCCGGACGTAGCAGCGCGTCCGCCTGCGCGAGCACGAGCGCGGGGTCGGCGCACGAGTCCAGCACGTTGGCGAGCACCACGGCGTCGAAGCGCTCGCCGAGGAACGGCGGGTCCGCGGCGTCGCCGCACACGCGCTGGCCGCGGTGGCGCCGCAGCAGGCCGAGGTTCACGTCCAGCGCGACGCCGTCGTCGCGCCCGGTGACGCCCAGCCCCGAGCCGATCTCGAGCACGTCGCCGGCGAGCGGTCCGCAGCGGTCCCGCAGCCACGCCTGCAGCGGCCCCTCGGTCGAGCGCGCGTACACGCGCGCGAGCTCCCGGTTGCGGGCCACGGCCGTCCCCTGCGCGAGGATCGCCTCGCACGCGGGCGGGAGGTCGTCGCGGCGCAGGGCTTCCACGGCCTCGCCGGCGAGCCACCCGTCGAGGTCGGCCAGCACCACGGGGATGCCGTCGACGACGGGGTACACGGCCCCGCACGCGCACGCGAGCGTCCCGTGCTCGCCGGTGGAGAGGAGCCGCACGTGCAGCGCCCCGTCGGCGACGTGGCGGCACCGGGGGCAGACGAGCTCGATCAACCGCCGACGATCACGTTGCCGCTGCCGGTCACGAGCGTGCCGACGCCCCCGCAGTGGGTGGTCATGTCGCCGAGCCGGTGCGCCGGGATGTTGTTGATGGACACCGTTCCCGAGCCCATCGCCGCGACCCAGGTGTTGGGCCCGCAGCACGCGGAGTGGATGCCGGGGTCGCCGATGCGCAGGGCCTGCTGGCCGTTCACCAGCACGTTGGGCGAGCCCGTGACCGCGGGCCCGATGACCGGGTGGGGGCAGGCGGGGCAGCCGTGCGCGTCGGCCGGGTTGAAGGCGAGGTCGTTGACTCGTCCCTGCGGCGGCATGGCACCCTCCGTCCCGGGAGTCTACCACGGGCGCGCTCGCCCCCGCGCTTCCGTCCCGTCTCGACGCCGTGTATGGTGGCGCCGCCCCGAGAGGACGACGATGCCGTTGCTTCCCCTGCTCGCCGCCATGTTGCTCCCCGCCTGCGAGCCCAACTTCGACAACGGCGGAAAACGCGACGACACGGCCGACCCCGACGCCGACGCCGACACGGACGCCGACACCGACACCGACAGCGACGCCGACGCCGACTCGGACACCGACGCCGACACCGACGCGGACAGCGACGCGGACGCGGACACCGACAGCGACACCGACGCGGACACCGACACCGACGTCGACTACTGCGCCCTCGACAACGACGGCGACGGCTTCACCTCCGACGACTGCTACCCCTGGGACGAGGACCGCTTCCCCGGCCAGAACGAGGGCTGCAACGGGCGCGACGACGACTGCGACGGCGACATCGACGAGGACGACGTCTGCACCTGGGCCCTGACCGGCGAGCCCGACCGCAGCTGGTTCCTCGACACGGGCACCGCCGAGCCCCCGCCGCCGCCCGACACGGGCGCCTCGCCG
>JBMOQZ010000066.1:0-3305 GCA_049322475.1 Myxococcota bacterium
GCCGGCGCGGCGGCGGCTGGCGGCGAGGCGCTCGGCGAGCGAGCGGGCGGCGCCCTTGCGACACTCGTACAGGAGCCGCCACGCCTCCGCCCCGACGGCGGCGGGCGCGTCGGCGAGCGCGCCCGAGCCGGCGAAGCCCTGCGGGTACTCGGCGCCGCCGTTGTCGGCCTCGGGGGTGCCGAGGCGCACGTCGACCGCGAGGCGGTGATCCGGGGCGTGGCTGTCGCGCACGATCGCGCCGTGCTCGGCGCGGACGTCGGACTTGCGGGCGCGCGTGCAGGTGAGGCCGACGAAGTGGGCGTCGGCGGCGAGCGTCTCGCGGGCGCGGGCGAGCACGCCGGCGAGCGTGTCGGCGTCGGTCTCGCCGGGGGCCGGGCGCTCGGCCTGCGGGGGCGCGTCGTGGTCCTGGGACTGCCGCTGGGCCTCCATGCGGCCGAAAAGCAGGCTCGGGGCGATCGCGGTGACCGGGATCGACCCGCTCTCGGCGCCGCAGTGGCCGGCGAACACGCCCGGATCGTCGCCCGCGGCGAGCAGCGTGCCGAGGCAGGCGAGCGGCGTGCCCACGAGGTCGAGCCCGCGCACGAGCGTGTCGGGGCGGCCGTCGACGTGCACCTTCCACGCCCGCCACGCGGTCAGCACGAAGGAGTTCGGCAACACGCGGCCGGTGAGCGTGAAGCCCCCGGCGAGGTCGTCGACGAGGAGCGCGTGGGAGAGGCCCTGGCGACGGGCCTCCTCCACGAGGCGCGCGCGCAGGTCGCCGAACGGGGTGGGCTCGCGCGTGACGAGCACGGTGTTGCCCATCCGCGACACGGGCCGCGAGTGCGCGTCGGCGCGGCCGTGCCCGTTGCTGCGCGGCGACCCGGGGATGGGGCTGCGGCCCATCAGGAAGCCGGCGAACGCGCCGGCGACGACGACGTCGACGCGCTCGGCCGGCCGCCCCTCGTCGTCGTGGAGGTAGTGGCCGTAGAGGTCCTCGCCGAAGAGCTCGTCGAGCCGCGGATCGTCGAACACGTCGACGTGGCGCGGGAGGATCGGCGTGCCGACGTAGCCGCGGAACGTCTGGCCCTCGAAGTCGTCCTTGATGCGGTGGCCCTCGGCGCGGTGCCCGAGCACCTCGTGGACCCACACGCCGGCGGAGGCCCCGCGCAGCAGGATCGGCCCCGCGTAGGGCTCGCCGCGGGGGGCGTCGCGCAGGGCGATCACCTCGTCCGCGAGCGCGGCCGCGCGCGCGACCACGTCCTCGGGCGAGGGGAGGCGCGCGGCGCTCGCCACCACCTTGCGCCAGGAGAGCGGCACCCACATGCCGTCGGCGGCGATCGCCTCGGCGGCGAGCGTGAGCACGAGGAAGCGGCGCGACTCGCGGACGCGGGTGCCCTCGCTCGTCGCGATCCACACGACCCGACCCTCCGACCGGAGCGACGCGGACGCGCGGACGACCCGCGGGTCGCCCATCGCGAGCGACGCGCGCGCGAGGACGTCGTCCCAGCCCGCGGGCAGCTCGATCGGCGCCTCGCGCGGGCCGATGGCGACGACCGGCGTCTCCTCGGAGAGGTCGCCCGCCTGCTCCTCCTCCCGGGCCCGCTCGACGACCTCGGTGCGCACCTTCTCGATGCGGGCGCGCGCGCACCGGATCGCGTCGGCCGCCGCGAGCCATGCGTTGGCGCGGAGCGCGGTGACGTCGTCCTCGACGGGGAGCACGTAGGTGTCGGGCTCGTCGTCGTCCCAGGGGCCGAGGCCGCGGGTGCTGTCGAGGTGGTGGTCGCCGACGCGGGCGTCGACCTGGAGGTCGCGCGTCTGCCGGTGGTCGCGGCGGGTCGCCCCCTCGGTCGCGACGATCGTGCGCGACGACTCCTCCGTCACGCGGAACGCGAGGAAGTAGGGCGGGTCGGGCTCGCGCGCGGCGCCGGCGAGGGCGCGGGCGAGCTCCTCGCCGAGGGCGTCGAGGACGGGGTCGGAGGGCACGCCGAAGGCTATCGTCGCGTCAGGCGGGCGGCACCCAGCCGGCGAGGACGCGCTCGACGAGCTGGAGGCGGTCCTGGCCCCAGAACAGCCACTTCCCGTCGACGAGGAACGCGGGCGCGCCGAACACGCCGTGCCCCAGCGCGTAGGCGGTCGCGTCGAAGAGCGCCTGCTTCCGGTCGGCGGCGAGGACCTCGGGCGAGGCCCCGAGGTCGGCGAGCACGGCCCGGTCGGCGACGTCGCGGTCCTCCACCCAGGCCGCGCGGAAGACGCGGTGGGCGAACGGGACGGGGTCGGGGTGGGCGAGGAAGGCGCGCAGCGGCGTGACCGTGCGCAGCGGGAAGCGCGACGCGAACGTGAAGTCCGCGCCCCACCGGCTCGCCCAGCGCGAGAAGTCCGCGATCGCGTGGCGGCGCTTCGGCTCGGAGAAGGAGAAGAGCGGGACGTCGTGTGTGCCGACGGCCTGGAAGACGGCGCCGAGCAGCATCGGGCGCCACGTCACCTCCGCGTCGAGCCGATCGACCTGCGTGGACGCGAGGTAGGCGTAGGGCGAGCTGAAGTCGAAGAAGAACTCGACCGTGTGGCGGCCGGTGGCCGTCGGCGCGGGCGCGGGCGGCTCGAGGAGGGTCATGCGGTCGAGGCCCCAGTAGAGCTCGCCGTCGAGGATCAGCGCGGGCGCGCCGAACACCCCCTTCGCGATCGCCTCGTCGGTGGCGGCGCGCAGCGGCTCGCGCTGGGCGTCGAGGTCGACGTCGCCGGCGATCGCGCGGACGACGGCGGGGTCCTCGATCGCGCGGCGCTCGCTCCAGTAGGCGCGGAAGAAGGCGTGGATCACGGCGGGATCGCAGCCGCGGGCGAGGGTGGCGCGCAGGGCCTCGACGGTGCGGCGCGGGTGCTCGGGCGGGGCGTCGAGGGGGACGCCGAGGAGCGAGGCCCACCGCGCGCGGTCCACGAGCTCGTTGCGGGCCTTCTGCGGAGACAGCGTGGTGGCGAGGTTCTGGGGGGTGCCGACCGCCCGGAACACGCCGCCGAGCAGCATCGGGCGCCACGAGAGCCGCGCGCCGATCCGCTCGGCGAGGGCCTCGACGCGCGTGCTCGCGAGGTAGGCCCAGGGGCAGGCGTAGTCGAACCAGAACTCGAGGGTGGGCATGGTCGCGTGGGCCGTAACCGCGGGAGGGGTCAGGACTCTACTTTTGACCATTCGCGTAAAGGTCAAAAGTGGCTCGGGCGAAGTAAACCCCGGGGATGATGGAAGAGCGCGCCGGCCTTTCCCCCGGAAAGGTGGTCAGGAGCGGGAGGCTACCGTCCCCTGCCGGCGCGGAGCCAGCGCTTCACATTGCAGGCGG
>JBMOQZ010000067.1:0-30287 GCA_049322475.1 Myxococcota bacterium
CGTAGACGTCGTAGGCGCCGTCGCGGGCGTCGAACCACGCGACCCAGGCGGCTTCGCCGACGGCGACGACGGCGGGGCCGACGCTCATCGCGTCGCCCTCGGGGTCGGCGTCGAGGGCGACGTCGGACGACCAGGTGAGCCCTCCGTCGTCCGACGAGGCCACGTAGACGTTGTGGTAGGCGAGCTCGCCGTCGCGGGCGTCCTCCCACGCGACGTGGACGCGATCGCCGTCGCAGCCGATCGCCGGCGCGAAGGCGGGGGCGTCGCCCGAATTCAGCTGGCGGTCCTTGTCGCGCCAGGTGAGCCCGGCGTCGTCGCTCGTGTTGAACCACACGGCGCTCGTCCCGTCGCGATCGTCCTGCCAGGCGACGTACACGCGGCCGTCGGCGGTCACGCAGCTGCGCGGCTCCGTCGACTCGGCGTCGGAGTCGCTCGGCACGTGGTCCACGCGGACGTCGGACGGGCCCTCCTCGGCGCCCTTGCACCCCGCGAGGACGAGCCAGACGAGCATCGAAGGGGCCTCCCGAGCGGGCCGCAGGATATCCCGGGCCAACCCGGTTGACGCTCCCCCGTCGGCGCGTAAAGAGGCGGCCTCCCCGCCGGAGACGTCTCGCGATGCAGGACAAGAGCAAGCTCGGAAAGCGGTACCAGTGCTTCCAGTGCGGCCTGAAGTTCTACGACCTCAACCGCCCTGAGCCGCTGTGCCCGAAGTGCGGCGCCGACCAGCGCGAGAACCCCAACCCCGACCCGCGCGAGGCCATCCTCGCCCGCTTCAAGGGCAAGGCCACCGCCGGCAAGGCCGGCCTCCGCCTCGACGAGGAATTCGCCGAGGAGGAGGAGGTCGACGAGGACGTCGACCTCGACGAGGAGGACCTCGACGAGGAGGACGAGGAGATCGAGGGCGGCGCGGCCGCCGAGGGCGGCGAGGAAGAGGACTAGCGCTCCGTCCGGGCGGGCGTCCCGCCCGCCCCGCGTCAGTAGCGCACCTCCACGAGGTAGAGCCCGTCCGGCGGCGCCGTCCGTCCGGCGCGCTCGCGGTCGCCCGTCTCGAGCGCCGCGCGCACGTCGTCCAGCGTGCGGCGGCCCATCCCGACGTCGAGCGCGGTGCCGACCATGATGCGCACCTGGTAGCGCAGGAAGCCGGGCCCCTCGAACTCGATGCGGTGCAGGAACGGCTCGGGCTCGTCACGCTCGACGCGGGTGATCGTGCGCACCGTACGCTTCATGACACACGCCGCGGCGCGGAAGCCCTTGAACTCGTGGGTGCCCACGAGCATCGCGAGCGCGGCGTCGACCTTCGCCCAGTCGACCGGCCGGCGCACGTACCAGGCGCGCCCCACCCAGAACGGCGAGCGCTCCGGGCGGCTCCACACGAGGTAGCGGTAGAGCTTCCCCTTCGCGGAGATGCGCGCGTGGAAGCCGTCCTCCACGACGCGCGCGTCGCGTACGGCGCAGTCCTCGGGGAGGAACGTGTTGAGCGCGAGGACGAGCTTCGCGGGGTCCCGCGGGACGTCGACGCGGAAGCTCGCGACCTGGCCGAGCGCGTGGACGCCCGCGTCCGTGCGGCCCGCGGCGTGCGTGATCACGCGGTCGCCGCCGAAGAACCTCGCGAGGGCGGTCTCGACCTCCTCCTGCACGGTGCGGGCGCCGGCCTGGCGCTGCCACCCGGAGAAGCGCCGCCCGTCGTACTCGATGGTGACGCGCCAGGTGGACACCGCGGCCTCCTAATTCCACTCGTGACGCGCCGGGCCCCGGCGGGTGTCCACGTTGGGGACATGCGTGGTGCCTTTCCGATCGCGAGGGTGCGCGGCATCCCGGTCCGCGTGCACTGGACGTTGCTGCTGATCCTGCCGATCCTCGCGTCGGCCTTCGCCCGCAACTACACCGGCGCGGCGGAGCTCGCCGGCGTGCCCGAAGAGCGCCTCACCTGGGCGCCGTGGCTCTGGGGGCTCCTCGTCGCGGTGGGCCTGTTCGCGTCGGTGCTCCTGCACGAGCTGGCGCACTCGCTGTACGCGCTCGGAGTGGGGCTGCCGGTGCGCGGCATCAACCTGCTGATGATCGGCGGCATCTCCGAGATCGGCGAGACGCCGAAGCGCCCGCGCGACGAGGCGTGGATGGCGGCGGTGGGCCCCGCCACGAGCCTCGTGCTGGGCGCCGCGCTCGCGGGGGCGGGGCTCGCCCTCGCCGGGACCGGGGCGTTCAACCTCGTCTTCGCCCTGATGACGCTCGGCCAGCTGAACCTCTTCCTCGGGGTGTTCAACCTCCTCCCCGCCTTCCCGATGGACGGCGGCCGCATCCTGCGCGCGCTCCTCGCGGGGCGGATGGGGCCCTTGCGCGCGACCCGCGCCGCCGCGACGGTGGGGAAGGCCTTCGCCGCCGGCTTCGTGTTGCTCGGGCTCTTCACGGGGAGCTTCATGTTGCTCCTCGTCGCGTTCTTCGTGTGGACGGGCGCGGAGGCCGAGGGCGGACAGGTGGCGGTCCGCGAGGTCCTGGGCGACGTGCGCGTCGCGACCCTCGCGGGGCCACCGGGCGCCACGGTGGACGGCACCGAGACCGTCGACGTGGCCGTCGCCCGCATGCTCGACGCGCGGCGGCTCGCGCTGCCGGTGCTCGCCGGCGATCGCGTGGTCGGCGTGCTCGCGCTCGACGACGTACGCGACGTGCCGTACGAGCGGCGATCGCTCACGCTCGTGCGCGAGATCGCGCGCGCCGTCGCGCCGGTCGGCCCGGGCGACGCCGTGTGGACCGCGCTCCAGCGCATGTCCGAGCACGAGATCGCCGACGTCCCCGTCGTGGAGGACGGGCGGCTCGTCGGCGTGATCAGCCAGGGCGACGTGCTCCGCGGCGTGCGGCTGCGCGAGCTCCAGAACGGCAAGGTGGCCGGCCGCCCCGGGCTCTTCCGTCCCCGCCGGGTCTGACGTGTTTCGCCACGTGCGTGGCGAAACACGACATGCCTACTTCTCCCCGTAGCGATCCAGCTTGCGGTAGAGCGTGGTGCGGTCGAGCCCGAGCACCCGCGCGGCTTGCGACTTGCTGCCGCCGACCGCCTCGAGCACGCGGAGGATGTGGCGCCGCTCGATCTCCTCGAGGGGGACGAGCAGGTCGCCCTCGGGCGACACCGCGCCGCCCGCGAGCGCGCGCACCTTGTCCGGGAGGTCGTCCACCGCGATCTGGTCGAGGCGGGCGAGCGCGACGGCGCGCTCCATGCAGTTCTGGAGCTCGCGAACGTTCCCGGGCCAGCGCCACGCGAGCATCCGCTCCGCCGCGCCCGGCGAGAGCCCCTTCACGCGCTTGCCCATCCGCGCCGCGGCGCGCTCGAGGAAGTGCTGCGCGAGCAGGAGCACGTCGCCGCCGCGCTGGCGGAGCGGCGGGACCTCCACGTGCACGACGTTGACGCGGTAGTAGAGGTCCTCGCGGAAGCGTCCCTCCGCGACGGCCGCCTCGAGGTCCCGGTTCGACGCGACGACGAGCCGCACGTCGAACGGCTGCTCGCGGTCGCCGCCGACGGGCCGCGCCGCGCGCTCCTGCAGCGCGCGGAGCAGCTTCGGCTGGAGCGAGAGCGGCAGCTCGCCGACCTCGTCGAGGAAGAGCGTGCCGCGGTCGGCCTGGAAGAAGAGCCCGGCGCGGGGCGCACGCGCGTCGGTGAACGCGCCGCGGACGTGCCCGAAGAGCTCGCTCTCGAGCAGCGCCTCGGGCATGGCCGCGCAGTTGACCGCGACGAACGGTCCCTTCTGGCGGGCGCTCCGGCGATGGAGCGCGCGCGCGACGAGCTCCTTCCCGGTGCCGCTCTCGCCCGAGATCATCACGGTCACGTCCTGCTGGGCGACGCGGTCGAGCACGTCGAAGAGCTCGCGCATCACGCGGCTGCCGCCGACGATCTCCTCGAAGGTCTCGCTCGCGCGCACCACCTCGCGCAGGCGGCGCACCTCCTCGCGGAGCGCGCGGTGCTGGAGCGCGCGCTCGACGGTGAGCGCGAGCGCGTCGACGTCGAAGGGCTTGGTCACGAAGTCCCAGGCCCCGGCCCGGATGGCGCCGATCGCCGCCTCCATGCTGCCGAACGCGGTGATGAGGATGACCGGCACGTCGGGCCGGGCGTCCAGCACCTTGCGGCACAGGGCGAGGCCGTCCATGCCGCGCATGTTGAGGTCGGTGACGACGACGTCCACCTCCGCGACGGCGAGCGCGGCGAGCGCGTCGGCGGGCGAGGTGTGGGCGAGCACGTCGTAGCCGGCGGCGCGCAGCGCCTCGTCCAGCATCCCGCACATCGCGGCGTCGTCGTCGACGACGAGGAGGGTCCCTTTGCTCATGCGACCACCGGGAGGCAGACGGTGAAGGTGGAGCCCCGACCGGGCGAGCTCTCCGCCTCGATGAAGCCGCCGTGCTCGCGCACGATGCCCCACGCGACGGAGAGCCCGAGCCCGGTGCCCTCGCCCACGTCCTTCGTCGTGAAGAACGGGTCGAAGACGAGCGGGAGGTGCTCGGGGGCGATGCCGTGGCCCGTGTCGTCGACGGCGACGCGCACCCACGCGGGCGCCGCGGGGACGTCGGGGGGCGGGTCGCGCTCGACGCGGTCGAGACGCACGACGAGGCGCCCGCCGTCGGGCATCGCCTGGATCGCGTTCATCGCGAGGTTCGTGACCACCTGCTGGATCTGCGACGCGTCGACGGAGGCGCGGAGCTCGCCGGGCGGCGGCTCGCGTACCACCTCGACCTTCTGCCGGCGCGCGAGGGGCTCGAGCAGCTCGAGGGCGCGGTCCACGAGCGGCGCGACGTCCTGTGTCTCGAGGTGCGCCCGGCCGCGCCGCGCGTAGTCGAGGAGCTGCCGCACGATCCGCGTGATGCGCTCGCACTGCTCGTGCGCGATGCGCGCGTTCTCCGCGGCGGCGTCGCCCTCCGCGCGGCGCGTGGCGACGAGCTTGGTGCGGTGGGCGATGACGTTGAGCGGCGTGCCCAGCTCGTGGGCCACGCCCGAGGCCAGCTTGCCGACGGTCATCACGCGCTCGCCGTGGCGGAGCTGCTCGATCGCGGCGATGCGCGCGGCGGTCTCGGCGTCGAGCCGCGCGCGGGCCTCGGCGAGGCGGGCGGACATCGCGTTCATCTCGCCGGCGAGCTGCCCCAGCTCGTCGTCCTGGGCGAGCACGAGCTCGCCGCCGAAGTCGCCCGCGCCGACGCGCCGCGCTTTCTCGGCGAGCCGGCGGATCGGCCGCCCCACGAACCAGGCGCCGAGCGCCATCGCGATGCCGCCGGACACCAGCGCGAGCGCGCCGGTCATCATCGTGACGCGGATCATGCTCGCGCGCAGGTAGGCCCGCTTCGTGGCGAGCGACTCGGACAGCTCGACGGCGCCCGTCCACGCCCCGTTCACCTGCACGGGAACGTAGGTGTAGAGCCACCCGCGGTCCTCCCAGGTGGCGCGCGCTCCGCTCGCGACGCCGGCGAGGATCTCGGGCGGCGCCGCGGGCGCGTGGGCGCCGCCCGTGGCCGCGACGTCGACCCACCGGATGAGGATGTCGCCCTCCCGGAGGTTGGCGCGCTCGACGATGTCCAGCGCAGCGGCGGGGCCGGCCGACTCCCACACCTCCCCGACCGCGGCGACGAGCCCGCGGCCCATGACCGCGTGATCGCGCTGCATGTCGCTCTCGAACAACGCCGCCTCCCGACGGATGCGGTCGACGCCGTTCACCACGTAGATGAGCGTGATCCCGATCCAGAGGGCGATCGCCAGCTTCTTGGCGAACTTCATGCGACGCCCCCATACCGCGTCGCGGCCGGGGTGTCGCAAAACGCAACGGAAAGGAAGGGGGAGCGCCCGGGAGAGGGGTCGCTCTCCCCTCTCCGAGGTCCGAAGATCGCCGGGCGCTCCACGGGCCGCCCTCCTGCACGTCGCGTGCCGTTGCGCGGCTTCCGTTTGCCGTGCAACGATTGGAGGGCCAACCGATGCTCCTCCTCCTCGCCTGCAACCGCGAGCCCACTCCCACGGCGAAGCACGTGCTCCTCGTCGTGGTGGACACGCTCCGCGCCGACGTCGTCGCCGAAGCCCACGTGCCCTGCATCGACGGGCTCGCCGCGAGCGGCACGCGCGCCGGACGCGCCTGGTCCGCGGGCACCTGGACCGTGCCCAGCGTGGTCTCGATCCTCACGGGCATGCCCGTCCGCCAGCACGGCTGGGACCTGCCCGCCGGGTGGCTCGGCGAGTACCCGCGCCTCCCGGACGCGCCCACCGTCGCGAGCGTGCTGGCCGACGCGGGCTTCGGCACGCTCGGGCTCTACGCGAACCCCTACCTCGCCGAGCCCCTCGGGTTCGACCGTGGCTTCGCGACGTGGCGCAAGACCAGCGACGCCGCGATGGCGGCGGCCTTCGCGCAGGAGGTCGCCGCGCGGTGGGGCGACGGGCGACGGCACTTCGCCTACCTCCACCCGCTCGGCCCCCACGCCCCCCTGCGCCCGAGCGCCGAGGCGCTCGCCCGCTGGGACGTCGGGCACGAGTGGATCGAGATCCCCGGGGGCCTCGACGTGGGCGCGGCGCAGCGGAACCAGCCGCCCGGCGCGCGCGACGTGTACCCGCGCGCCTACCGCGCCGCGGTGGAGGACACCGACACGCTGGTGTGCGCGCTGCTCGCCGGGCTCGGCCCCCACCGCGCCGACACCGCCGTCGTCCTCACGTCGGACCACGGCGAGATGCTCGGCGGGCACGGGTTTCTCGGCCACGGCAAGTGGGTGTGGGAGACGCTCACGAACGTGCCGCTGGTGGTCGACCGGCCCGTCGACCTCCCCGAGATCGTCGGCGGCGCGCAGATCGCCGCCCTCGTCACGGAGCTCGCCGGCGTCCCGCACGCGTGGCCCACCCCGCTGCGTCACGACGGCCCGCTGGTCGCGCAGCGCGAGGGCCTCGTCGCGCTCACGCCCGACGGGCGGAGGAAGGCGATCTGGAGCCCTTCCCTCGCGGTGTACGACCTCGCCGCCGACCCGAAGGAGAAGGCGCCGCTCGCCGACGACGGCTCGCTCGTCGCCGCCCGCGAGCGCTGGGAGGCCGAGGTGCCGGCCGGCCCGCCGCTCGCCCGCGTGCGGAAGCCCGCGCCGGAGACGGTGGAGCAGCTCGAGAAGCTCGGCTACGTCGAGTAGATCGCGCGGTCAGAAGTCGAACTTCAACCCGAACGTGTACTCGGCCGCCGACAGGTCCAGCGAGTCCCCGGAGTGCAACATGTACGTCCGGCGGTACTCGCCCGCGATGTACGTGTCGTTGATGCCGGTGTGCGCCTCGAGCTTGCTGGCGCCGCGCTGGTCGAGCACGTCGAGCAGCAGGAGCCCGCCGGCGGCCCAGTGCCCGCCGAGCTTGCCGCCGTAGCGCACGCCGTCGTCGTCCTCGCCGGGCGCGGGGTCCCAGACCTCGCGCCAGAGCCAGGCGTCGCCGCCGCCGCGCAGGAACGGGACGAGGAGCTGCTCGTCCCAGATGTCGAGCCGGAGCGTGAGCGTGACGTCGACGGGGAGGATCTGCAGCAGGTCCTCGTCGGCGCTGCGCTGCAGGTCCTCGGTGAGCAGGTAGCCCTGCTCGCTCACGAGGCCGACCCCCATGCCGGCCTCCACCCAGCGGGTGGTCCAGCCGTAGTCGATGCGCAGCACCTTGTTGGTGGTGTCGCCGAAGCCGGCCTGCAGGTACGGGTCGGCCGGCTCGAACACGCCGTAGCGCGCGGCGAAGTGGCCCTTCCGCGGGGTGGTCTCGTTCTCGGGCTTCGCGTGGGCGAGCCCCGGGGCGAGCAACGCCCCCGCGACGAGGACGCCGGTCCGCCGGCGGGCCACGAGGGCGAGCCCGGCGAGCGCGACGGCGGCGAGCCCCGCGGGCGCGCGGGTGCCGCAGAAGAAGCCCCCGTCCTCGCCGGAGAGCTGCGACATGCTGAAGGTCTCCACGGGGGTGACGGCCACGGGTTCGGTCATGGGTCCTTCCTGTCCGCTCGCGTCCACGGCGCGGGCGGCCACGTAGTAGGTGACGCCGTTGGTGAGCGGCGAAAAGCCCTTCTTCACGTCCTCGCCGGGCTCGGCGGTGACGATCGCGGGCAATTCCACGTCGTCCTCGCCGTCGAAGACGGGTCCGCCCGTCTCCCAGTCGTCCGGGTCGAAGGGTGAGACGGTCATGAAGATCGTGTAGTGGTCGAGGTCCTCGGCGTCGATGCCTTCGATCTGGACGTAGACGCGGCGATCGCCGAAGTCGGCCGAGAGGTCGAGCGCCTCGGGCGGGTTGTCGACCTTCACGTCGACGGCGTCGTGCCCCACGCGCGCGCTGGCCGTCACCTCGACACGGAGGCGCTGGGTGCCCTCCTCCCAGTCGGTCGGCACCTCGACGTCGACGGTGGCCTCGCCGCCCGCGGCGATCTCGCCGGAGGCGAGCGTCTCCGAGGATCCGTCGGCGAGGACGTCGTAGCTGCCCTCGACGTCGGAGGTGAAGGTGAGCGTGACGACGTCGCCGGTCACGACGGTGGCCGGGACGTCCGACGTGATCTCGACCCAGGGCACGTCCGTGAGCACGTGCAGCTCGCCGGCCGACGTCGCGGCGAGCGCGTAGGCGTCGAAGGTGCCGATCTCCTCGACGTCGGCGACCCCCTCGATCTCGGCGTCGGCGTCGGCGGTGGCGAGGCCGTCCGCGAAGGCGTGCACGGAGACGACGCCGTCGCCCGCGGCCGCGATCCAGCCGTCGTCCTCGGCGACGCCCACGGCCGACACGGCGTCGAGCACGTTGTCGATCGCGATGGAGTACTCCATCTCGCCCGTCGTGAGCTTGATGACGTCGCCGCCCTCGTCGGCGAGGAACACGGTGGTCTCGCCGTAGCCGTAGGCGTCGCCGAAGGTGCGGCCGCCGGAGGTCTGCGAGTCGTCGGCGGAGGCGGCGCCGGTGGCGAGGTCGACCTTCGACGTGTCGGAGCCGCCGTGCACGACGACGAGCAGCGAGCCCAGCAGCACCGAGTCTTCCAGGCCGTCGCCCGAGAGCGCCTCGGTCGGGAAGCCGGACACCTCGCTCGCGTCGTCGGCGACGAACGCGTCGACGGCGACGCCGGAGTCGCCCTCGACGACCACGTACACGTTCGTGCCGTCGCTCTCGACCGCGAGGATCGCGCCGTCGGCGACCGAGACGGCGTCCCCCGCCTCGGGGACGCGGGTGTCGCCGTCGGCGACGACCGGGACGACGGTGCCGTCGCCGCAGCCGACCCAGAAGGTGACGACGCCTTCGCCCGGGTCGGGGGCGACGCCCCCGGGGCTCGAGCAGACGGCGAGGGTGGTGACGTCCCAGGTGCCGAGGTCGACGACGTGGAGGAAGCCGCCGGTGTCGGTCACCGCGGCCCACTCGGCCTCCGCCGCCACCGCGACGTCCGCGAGCTCGGCGCCGAGCGTCGCGGAGGCGGCGACGCGATCGGGCGAGGCGGCGGCGACCGCGACGAGGGCCGCGATCACGCGCCGTCTCCGAGGAGGCCGGCGCCGTAGAGCCACGCGAGCACGCGCGCCGGCACGTCCGCTGCCGCCCCGGCGAGCGGATCGCCGACGGCCCAGACGTGGACGCCGTCGCCGGCGGGGTCGGCCCGGAGGCGGCCCCAGAGCACGCCCGTGCGGCCGGTGGCCTGGCGCGGGCGGAGCTTCGCGGCGCGGCGCACGGCCACGAGCCCGTCGGCGCCGGCCCACGCGGCCTCGCACGCATCCACGTCGACGCCGCGGAGGTGCAGGCCCGCGCTGATCCCGGAGAAGAGCGGCTGCGTGCAGATCTGGACGGCGACGCCCTTCGCCGGCGTGAGCGCGGCGACCTCGGCGGCGGCCGTCTCCTCGGCGGCGCTCCACGCGTCCTCCTCGACGTCCTCGGGGAGCGTGTCGAACGCGAGGCCGTCCGCGAAGACGCGGCGCGGCGGATCCGTCTGGTTCAGCGTGGCGACGACCTGCTGCCCGAGCTCGTCCATTCCCGGCTTGCCGCGCGACGCGGCCGAGCGGTTGACGACCCCGCTCACGCCCGTGACGCCGGACAAGGGCGCGAGCAGGCGCGCGAGGAGCCAGCCCGCCGCCGACGGCGTGCGGACGGCCCCGGCCTCGGCCACGCCCGCGGGGAGCGCGGCCTGCGCGCCCGGCAGCACGAGCGGCGCGTCGAGCACGCCCGCGGTGGCGTCGCCCACGTCGACGACGAACACGCCCTTCTGCACGAGCGCGGGCCCCACCGTCGCGGCCACGCGCGGCGGGAGGCAGAGGAACGCGACGTCGTGGCGGACGTCGCCCACGCGGGCGATCGGCTCGACGCCCACGCTGTTGCCGCCGTACTGGACGGTGTCCACGCGCGGCGATCGCGCGGCCGAGCCGTAGGCGCGGAGCTGCCCGATGGGGACGTCGCTGTCGCCGAGGGCGTCGAGCAACGCCTCCGCGGCGGCGCCCGTGGCCCCGAGGACGGCCACGTCGAGCGCGGTTCTACTCATGGGGGCGGGTTTATCCGGTCCTCGCGACGCGAGCGTGCCCACGCCCGCGCGGCGCGCGAGCTTTGACACCCCGCGACGGGAGGCGGGCCTACGAGGTGTGGGCCTTCAGGATGCCCGCGATGCGGTCCTTGCCGCGGAGCTTGAGGCGCTTGATCTTGTTGATCTCCCGGCGCTCGGCCTCCGTGGGGAAGCGGATGCGCTCCAGCCGCCCGAGCTCCTCCTCGAAGCTCCTGTGCTGCTGGACCAGGTGACGGAGCTCGGCGTGGGTGGGCACGAGCTGCTTGATCAACTCGATTTCCGAAGTTTCCATGTGGCCTCTCGCTCGTCCTGAGGGTGGTCGGGGGAGTGTACCGAAGCCCGGATCTCCCTGTCAAACCACCGGGGGTCGGGCGTCCGGCTCCCGCAGGTAGCGGAGGCTCACCAGCTCGACGGGGACGGGCTCGCCGGCCTCGAGCAGCGGCCACGCGGCCGCCACGGGCGAGCGCGCGGGGTCCACCGTCGGGCGATGCCCCGCGCGGGCCACGGCGTCGGCGTACGCGACGGCCCCCTCGCCCACGACCACGGCTGGATCGGTGTCGAAGGCGACCTCGGGCGCGACGTCGCGCTCCGGGCCCAGCGCCACCGGCACGGCCCCCCGCGTGTCGAAGAGCCCGGCGTAGACCTTGCCTTTCCGGGCGTCGAGCACGGCCAGCACCCGGGCCTCGCCCGAAACGAGGCACGCCCGGAGCGCGAGCGAGGACACCGCCACTCCGTCCACCCCGCGGGCGCGCGCGAGCCCGAGCGCGCTCGCGACGCCCACCCGGACGCCCGTGAACGCGCCGGGCCCCACGGTGACGCCGACGCGGTCGAGCTCGCCGAGCCGCCCGAGCAGCGACGCCACGTGCGGCGTGAGCCAGCCGTCGGCCCCCGCGGCGATCCGCGCGTCGTAGACGCCGACGCACCGCCCGTCCGCGAACCCGGCGACGCCGACGACGGGGCCGGCGCAGTCGATCACGAGGGCGCGGAGGGGCACCCCTCACCCGGCCTTCGGCCACCCTCTCCCCGCGAGCGGGGAGAGGGGCATTCTTCCGATGCTGGCCTCGCTCCCCTCGCCCCGCGAAGCGGGGAGAGGGGTCGGGGGTGAGGGGTGCTGGAGAGACGGCCCCTTCACCCCGTTGCCGCCCGGTGGATGTCGTTCACGAGCACGAACAACATCAGCAACACGAGGAAGATGACGCCCACCTGCTGCGCGCGCTCGCGGAGCACGAGCGGCAGCGGCCGGCCGCGCACCCACTCGGCGAGGTACATCATCAGCTGACCGCCGTCGAGGACCGGCACGGGCAGCAGGTTGATGACGCCGAGGCTGATCGAGAAGAGCCCGAGCTGCCGCGCCCAGTGTTTGATGCCGAGCTCCGCCGCCGCCTTCGTCTGGCGGAAGATCTCGACGGGCCCGCCGAGGCTCTCGCTCACGGCGGCCTCGTTCGTGAAGAACTTGCCGATCTGCTCGACGATGAAGCCCGCCACCATCGTGGTGTCGCGGGTCGCGCGGACGAACGCCTCGTCGAGCGGGTACGGCCGCGAGATCTGTGGCGCCGCCACCATCGCGCCGCCCCCGCCGATGCCGAGCAGCGGGCGCCAGCGGTAGCGCCCGAGCTCGTCGGTGTCGCGCACGACGCGGGGTGTCACCAGGACCTCGCGCAGGACGCCGTCGCGGCGCAGCGTCACGCGGATGGGCCGGGTGGCGAGGTCCTCGGGCTCGCCGGTCGCCGCGGCGGCCACGCTCTGCGTGACGTCGAGCCAGCTCCGGACCGGGCGCTCGTCGATCCTCACCACGCGGTCGCCGGCGACGATCCCCGCCGCGCGCGCCGCCGAGTCCTCCTCCACGCGCTCCACCGACACCGTCGCGGTCGCGACGCCCCACGCGCGCCAGAGGGCGTCGTCCGCCTCGGTCGCGACGGGGGACCACGCCGGATCGGCGCGGAGCACGCCCTCGTGGAGCGTCTGCTCCTCGCCGCGCTTCCACGTCACCGGCAGGGAGTCGCCGAAGCCCGCGGCGATGCGGCGGACCTCGTTCCAGTCGCGGACGGGCTGGCCGCCGACGCTGGCGAGCACGTCGCCGCTCGCGAGGCCGGCCCTCGCCGCGGGCGACGCCGGGTCGTCGACGACGACCGTCGGGTCCGGGGCGGAGTTGGCCAAGCCGAAGTCGTACGGGTCGCGGGTCTCGCCGAGGTCGACGCCCGCGACGGGGAGCTCGACGGTCACGCGCTCGCCGGCGCGCTCGACGAGGAGCGTCACGCCGTCGCCGGTGGACACCTCGAAGGCCTCGGTGACGTCGTACCAGGTGGTCGTGGCGACGCCGTCGACCTCGAGGACGCGGTCCTCGGGGCGCAGCCCGGCGGCCTCGGCGGCGGTCCCCGGGTGCACCATGCCGAGGTCGCTGCGCGGCTGGGGATCGCCCGCGACGTACAGGGCGGTGAACACGACGAACGGCAGGAGGAGGTTCATCACCGGCCCGGCGAGCACGATGAGGAGCCGCTTCCAGGGCGCCTTCGACATGAACGCGCCGGGCGAGCGCGGGTCGTCGTCCTCGTCGGCGCCGCCCTCCATGAACGGGTCGGCGCCGGCCATCCGCACGTACCCGCCGAACGGGAACCACGACACGCGGTAGTCGGTGCCCTTCCAGAACACGCCGAACGCGCGGCCGCCGATGCCGATGCTGAACACCTTGACGTCGACGCCGAGCGCCTTCGCGACGAGGAAGTGCCCGAGCTCGTGGATCGTGATCAGGACCGCGATCAGGAGCAGGGCGAGGGCGACGGCCACCGGTTCGATCATCGCTTCAGTATTCACACACCGTGGAGCTCCTGCATCTGGAGGACCAGCCAAAGGAGCGGGGCCGAGAACAGGAGCGAGTCGATGCGGTCGAGGATCCCGCCGTGCCCGGGCATGATCCAGCCCGAGTCCTTCACGCCGAACGCGCGCTTGAGCATGGACTCGGCGAGGTCGCCGACGACGCCGGCGAGGTCGAGCACCCCGCCGAGCACGGCGACGGCGGCGTAGCTGAACGGCAGCCCGCCGACGTATTTCACGACGCACGCGCCGATCATGGAGAGCAAGAGCCCACCGACGACTCCCTCCACCGTCTTCTTGGGGCTGACCCGCGGGAAGAGGGGCGTCTTCCCGAAGAAGCGGCCGGCGAAGTAGGCGCCCGTGTCGCCGAGCCAGGTGCTGGCGAGCACGAGGAAGACGAGGGCGAGCCCGTCCTCCTCGAGGCGGATGCGCGCGAGCGGGGCCATCAGCACGGGCACGTAGACGAGGCCGAAGCCGTAGCGGATCGCGCGGTTGGCGGCCTCGCCCACGTCGGGCTCGCGGAACATCGGCACGAGCATGGCGCCCATGCACGCCAGCGCGATCGCCGTGGCGGCGAACGCCGGGAAGGCCGCCACGATCGCGTAGAGCGCGGCGCCCGTCCCCCAGAACAGGACGCGGCCGGGCCACCCGGCGTCGGGCACCGCCATCTTGACGTACTCGTCGAGCCCGATCACGAGGAACGGGACGATGAGCCAGAACACCGCGGTCGGCCCGCCCCAGATGAGGATGGGCAGGATGACGGCGAGCCCCGTGAGCCCTGCGACGAGGCGGGTCCCCACTACGTGGCCCGCATCTGCGCGCCGGTCTTCCCGAAGCGGCGCTCGCGCTTGCCGAACGCCTCGAGCGCGGCCTTCAGCTCGTCGCGGCGGAAGTCGGGCCAGAGCGTGTCGGTGACGTAGATCTCGGCGTAGGCGAGCTGCCAGAGGAGGAAGTTCGAGAGCCGGAGCTCGCCCGAGGTGCGGACGAGGAGGTCGGGGTCGGGCAGGCCGGCGGTGGCGAGCTCGGCGGAGAACGCGGCCTCGTCGATCTGATCGGGGCGCATGCGCCCGGCGGCGCACTTCTTGGCCAGCGCCTTCGCCGCGTCGACGATCTCGGCGCGGCTGCCGTAGGAGAGCGCGAGCGTGAGCACCATGCCCTTGTTGTCGCGCGAGGCGAGCATCAGCTCCTTGAGCGCCGCGCGCACCGCGAGCGGGAGCCGGTCGATCTGGCCGATCGCGTTGAGCCGGATGCCGTTGTCGAGGATCTCGCGGCGCTCCTCGGCGAGGTAGCGGGCGAGCAGGCCCATGAGCGCGCCGACCTCGTCCTCGGGGCGCTTCCAGTTCTCGGTGGAGAAGCTGTACAGCGTCAACGCCGAGATCCCGAGCTCGCGGCAGGCGCGCGTGACGTCGCGCACGCTCTCCGCGCCCGCCTCGTGGCCCTTCACGCGCGGCAGGCCCCGGGACTCCGCCCAGCGACCGTTGCCGTCCATGATGATGGCCACGTGGCGAGGGAGGCCGCTCAAACCTCGAGGACCTCCTTCTCCTTGGCCGCGCAGATGTCGTCGATCTTCTTGACGATCTCGTCCGTCGACTTCTGCACCTTCTCGAGCAGCTTGTCGCACTCGTCGTCGGTGATGTCGCGGTCGGCGTTCATGCTCTTGAAGAGCTCGTTGTACTCGCGACGCACGGCGCGCGCGCGCACCTTCGCGTCCTCGCCGGCCTTCTTCACGACCTTGACGAGGGCCTGGCGGCGCTCGCCGGTGAGCGGCGGGATGGGGATGCGGATGATCTGGCCGTCGGACTGCGGGTTGAACCCGAGGCCGGCGGTGGCGATGGCGCGCTCGATGTCGTGGAGCGTGCCCTTGTCCCAGGGGTTCACCACGAGCAGGCGCGCGTCGGGCGCGGCGATGCTGCCGAGCTCGCGGAGCGACATCGTGGAGCCGTAGGACACGACGGGCACCTGGAGGTTCTCGATGATGCCGGGCGAGGCGCGGCCGGTGCGCACGCCGAGGAGCTCGCGCTTGAGCGAGTCCATCACCTTCGCCATGTCGTCGGCCATGCTCTTGAGGTATTCGTCGGACATCGGCGGCCTCCTTCAGGCGGGCGAGTTCACCCGCGTGCCCAGCGTCTCGCCCGTGACCACGCGGAGCACGTTGCCCGGCGTGTTCATGTCGAAGACGATGAGCGGGATCTGGTTCTCCATGCACAGGCTGATGGCGGTGGCGTCCATCACCTTCAGGCCGAGCTTCAGCGCGTCGAGGTGCGTGATCTGCTCGTAGCGCACGGCGTCGGCGTGCTTCTTCGGGTCCTTGTCGTAGACCCCGTCGACCTTCGTGGCCTTGAGGATCACGTCGGCCTTGATCTCGGCGGCGCGCAGCGAAGCCGCGGTGTCCGTCGAGAAGAACGGGTTGCCCGTGCCGGCCGCGAAGATGACGACGCGGCCCTTGTTGAGGTGGGCGACGGCGCGGCGGCGGATGTACGGCTCGCACACCGCGTCGACGTGGAGCGCGGACATCACGCGCGTGTAGCAGCCGCGCTGCTCGAGCGCGTCCTGCAGGGCGAGGCCGTTGATGACCGTCGCGAGCATGCCCATGTAGTCGGCGTGCGCGCGGTCCATCTGCCCGTTCTCGCTGGCGGTGACGCCGCGCCAGATGTTGCCGCCCCCGATCACCACCCCGACCTGGACGCCGAGGCGGTGGATCGAGATGACCTCGTCCGCGAAGCGTCCGATGATCGCGGTGTTCAACCCGAAGCCCGCGTCTCCGGCGAGCATCTCGCCGGAGAGCTTCAGGAGGACGCGGCGGAAGACGGGTTGCGGCATGCCCGTCCGCTTACTGCATCCCGGCCTGCGCGGCGACCTCGGCGGCGAAGTCGTCCTTGCGCTTCTCGAGGCCCTCGCCCATGACGAAGCGCACGAAGCGGCGGACCTGGATGTTCTCGCCGATCGTCGCGACCGCCTCCTTGACCACCTGGTCGATGGTCTTGGAGTCGTCCTTCACGAACTTCTGGTCGAGCAGGCAGACCTCCTCGAACCACTTCGTCATGCGGCCGTCGACGATCTTCTGCGCGATGTGCTCGGGCTTGCCCTCGGACATGACGCGCTGCAGCTGGATCGCGCGCTCGCGGTCGATGGCGGCCTGGGGGACCTCCTCGCGGCGGACGTACTCGGGCGACGCGGCGGCGACGTGCATGGCGATGTCGCGCGCCAGCGACTTGAACTTGTCGTTGATGGCGACGAAGTCGGTCTCGCAGTTGATCTCGAGCAGGACGCCGATCTTGCCGCCGGCGTGGATGTAGGCCTCGACGAGGCCCTCGCTCGCGGCGCGCGCCGACTTCTTCGCGGCGGAGGTGATGCCCTTCGCGCGGAGCCAGTCGATCGCCTTCTCCACGTTGTCGCCGGACTCGGCGAGCGCCTTCTTGCAGTCGAGGATGCCGGCGCCGGTGCGCTCGCGCAGATCCTTGATCATCTCCATGGACGCCATGGTGAAACTCCGTCGGTTGGAGGGGGCGGTCGCGCCGCCCCCGATGAAGCGCTAGGCCTGCGGCTCGCCGTCGCCCCCGCCCGCGGCGGGCTCCTCGACGACGGCGCGGCGGATGACCTCGGGGCCACCCTCGTCGTGGGCGGCGTGGATCGCGGCGGCCTCGTTGCGGCCGGCGGCGACGCCCTCGTGGGCGGCGTCGGCGATCGCGGCGACGAAGAGGCGGATCGACTTGATCGCGTCGTCGTTGCCGGGGACGACGTAGTCGATGCCCTCGGGGTCGCAGTTCGTGTCGCAGAGCGCGACCACGGGGATGCCGAGCTTGCCGGCCTCCTTGACCGCGATGTGCTCCTTCTTCGGGTCGATCACGAACAGCGCGCCGGGGAGCGCCTTCATGTCCTTGATGCCGCCGAGGCTCTTCTCCATCTTCTCGATCTCGCGGTTCAGCGTGAGCGCTTCCTTCTTGGTCAGCTGCTCGAACTTGCCCTCGTTGCGGGCGCGCTGGAGCGAGTTGAGGCGCTCGATCGACCGCTTGACGGTCTGGAAGTTGGTCAGCGTGCCGCCCAGCCAGCGGTCGTTGACGTAGAACATCTGGGCGCGGCCCGCCTCCTCCTGCACGATGTCGCGCGCGGCGCGCTTGGTGCCGACGAAGAGGATGGGGTGGCCCCGGCCGACCGTGCTCGTGACGAACCGGCAGGCGTCCACGAGCGCGCGGGCCGTCTGCTGGATGTCGATGATGTGGACCCCGTTCTTCTGGCCGTAGATGTACGGCCGCATGCGGGGGTTCCACCGGCGGGTCTGGTGGCCGAAGTGAACGCCGGCCTCGAGCAGCTCGCGGAGCGAGACGTTGGTCATGTTCTTTCCGTGTTTCGGGTTTGGCGACCCCCGGCGTTCCAGCCCGACTCCTGCGTAGGAGCACCGTGTGGGCGGGAGCGTGGATCCGGGGTGAGATTCTTCCGGGGAGCCCGGAAGGGTGGCCGAGGTATCTCGCGAGCTGGATTCGGGCCAGGCGACGCTCGTTCGGGTCCACGTCCGGGTTCACGGTGCCGTGCGCGGGGACCCACTCGATGCGGATCCGAAAAATCCTTTTCTGTCCTCGTGTTTTCGCTAACGTCGTAAGCGATCACATGTTAGCATGTGCCTGCCGACCCCAGCCGGAAGTCGCGTTGGCGCGCGAGGATCCGGCCCCTTGCGGCGTGGAGTAAATCCCTTTCCCCCGTGGAGGTCGGCAGGCCACTCCACATGTCCGGCGCAGCGCTCGACGGCAAGCGTGTTCAACAGGTCCGCATGCCCCTCCCGCCTCAGGTAGCGGCAGGGGCGGCTCTTCTCGCCAGCCTGTCCGAGCGGGGCGCGCTCCGTGCGATGGGCGAAGAGTTCCGGGTCGCGCGCCGTGCTGGCGGCTTCGTGGGGCTGGACGCTGTGGTCTTCCTGCTCGCCTACTTCAGCTCCGGGTGGTCGCTCGGTGGCCTTCGCGGGTTCGCCGAGGCCCACCGCCCCTTCGCGCAGGCTCTCGGCGCGCTCGCCGGACGGACGCGCCTGATGGGGCAGGCGTCGCTCTCCCGGCTCCTCGAGGCGGTCCCGGTCAGCGCGGCGCGGGCGCTCGGCAGGCGGCTGCTTCGCGACCACGTCGGCGCGCTCGACGTGCTGCGCTCCCCCGCCGTGCAGACCACGGACGCCCGTGGCGACGCTTGGCACGTGTTCGACTTCGACCCCAACCGTGAGGTCTACCGCCGCCGGGACCTCGCCCGCGCGGAGGACCGTCCGGCGGGCGAACGCCGCACCGTGGGCCTGGCGGCGCCGGGGCATCGCGGGAGGAAGCGGGGCGAGGTGGTCCTGACGCAAGGGCTGCTGTCGCACCAGGGCTCGGGCCTCTGGCTCGATGCCGGCGTGGTGAGCGGGAACGGTGAGCCTCGCGAGATGCTCGGCGGCGCGCTTGTCGCAGTGGGGGAGTGCTGCGATGCCCTCGGGCACCCGCGCGAACGCGTACTCCTGCGGGCGGACGGCGAATTCCGGGGCGTCCCGTCGTTCGTGGCCGCGAAGGCGGTCGGGGTGGCGTTCCTCACCCGGTTGTCCCGGTACGACATGCTGGACGATCCGGCGGTGAGGGCACGCCTGCGGGACGCCCGCTGGGAGCGCGTCGATGACGCCGGCGCGGGTCCCGTCCGCATCGCCGCGGACCTTGGGCCCGTCGTGCTCGAGGCTGGGGAGACGACGTTCGACGAGGAAGGCAACCGCTTCGCTCCCGTCGAGGTCCGCGTCGTCGTCTCCGCGTACCCCTGCCGCGACGACGGGCGGGACGACCGCCGGCGGGGCCATCGGATCGGAGACAGCATCTTCGAGGTGTTTGGGGCGGTGGGCCTTCCGGCTGAGGGCTGGTCAGCGGGCGACGTCGTCTGCGCCTACTACGGTCGGTGCGGGCAGGAGAACCGGTTCGCACAGGCGGATCGCGAGCTCGGGATCGATCGGAACTTCTCCTTCAGCCCGGGCGGGCACCTGCTCGCCGTCGTGTGCGCCCTCGCGACGTGGAACTGGCGGATCGTCCAGGCGGTCAAGGCCAATCCGCTACCCGTCCCGAGCGGCCCCGGCGCACGCGTGGCGCAGGTCGCCGACGCCCCCGACGCGCTCACGCCGCAAGAGGAGCGCGAGATCGCCACGCCTGCGGAGGTGCCGCCGGATGCCCTCTCGGAGTTCGACGAGGCGATGGCGGACCGCACCATCCAGCAGGCGCTCATCGCACGCGCGCTGCCATGGGACGCAACCGAGCGCGTCGTGACCGACGACGGGGGCGACACCTGGGAGTTCTGCACCGCGGTCGTGAACAGGGGTGTGCCCAGCCTGGCGTTCGCCCGGCGCGAGGCTGACGGGAGAAGACGCTACCGCACCGTCACCGTTCCGCTCGACGCTCTGCTCTGCGTCCAGAATGCCATGAAAGCGGTGCGTGGCACCCACACCCGCTCGACGATCCGCTCGTTGGCGACGCGTCCGCCAGTGCTGACGCCCGCCCGATCGTTCCGCCTCGCAGGCCCGCCCGTGTTCCGCGCCGAGACAGGCGACGGCTACCTCGCCATCGGCTGGCCGCTCTTCATGCCCGCGCGCGCCCGCGACCACACGGGCGCGCGCTTGCCTCCGCGGTCCTCCAGCTCGGGCCACCGTCCCGAGCCCATGTGCAGAAGCCCGCCACCCGCTGACAGCCACGACCGTCGAGGAGCTACGGCGGCGCCGCTGGAGCTGGGCCTCTCGACTTGAGCGAATGGCCGCGCCGCCGGGCACCACCGCTACGCTCACGTCGCTGCCGCGCCGTGCGCAAGAAACAGGCTTTGAATTCCGCTAGTCGGATGCGGTCCGAGTGGGCTCCCGAGACACGCAGACGTGGACCCGGACGCGGACGTGAACGAACCCGCTTCAGCCTGATGCGTCGTCCGCGTAGACGTAGGGGTGGATCCGTCGATCGCCCTCCCCCTCGAAGCGCTCGGCCCACTGCTGGCGGACCCGGCGATCGGGGCCGTCGTAGCGGGGTGGCGGACGGACGCGGGCCTTCCGGGGCTCGCGCGCGCCGGCGAACAGGCCGCCCTTGTTGGCGAGCCCGCGGTCGCCCTCGCCCGCGCCGAGGCCGATCGGCGGGGCCGGCGGCTCGTGCGCGCCCTCGCTCTCGGGCGCGAGCGGGTCGCCGGCGTCGGCGCTGGCGAACACGCCGGAGCGGCCGCCCATGTCACCGGTGTCGTCGCCGTGGGAGATGCCCGGCGAGAAGCCCGGGATGTCCGGGACGTAGGGGGTGTCCGCCACCGGCGTGCCCGCGGGGACCGCGCGGTCCGCGTCCTCGTCGGCCGCGAGGTGCTCGCCGCCGAGCTCCTTGTACGGGTCCTTCTTCATGGCGCCTCCTCAGAGCGTGTGGCGATCGCCGTAGGTGTAGGGCTGGCGGCGGCGATCCTCGCGCACCCAGCGCGCCCACTCCTCCTGGCGGCGGCGCCTCTCGGGCCCCGTGTAGAGGCCGTGGTGGGCGGCGCCGTGGCCCCCGGACACGTTGCGCGCGGTGGGCGCCGCCAGCTCGCGGTCGGCGTCGTCGGGGTCCATGCCGGCGATGCGGCCCTCGAAGGGCTCGGTGTGCAGCTCCGGCTCGTCGTCCTCGACCGAGGCGACGTCCTCGCCCGGGGTGATCGCCGGGACCCGGATGGGCGTGACGCCCATCCGCTGGGGCGAGTACCCCAGCGTCGGCGCGATCTCGCCGGGCGCGAAGACCTCGTCGGGATCGGGGCGCTCGGCCGCGGTCATGATGTCCTCGTCGGGCGGCGAGACGCCGATGTCCCGGTCGTAGGTGCGGCCGGCGAACCCCTGCTCCTGCCCGCGCTGCGTGCCGCCGGGGACGTCGTGGCGCACGCGCTCGTCGCGAGGCGGCTCGCGGCGGGGCTCCTCGCGGCCGCGGTTCTCCGGGGGCGGGGTCTGCGATGGCGTCGGCTTGCGTTCCATGATGGGAACGTACGCACCGGCGAGGCGTGAGCCCCGACGGGGATACCATGGGGGGCATGGCCGACCCCGCGCGCCGCCTCGCGACCTGGGAGGACCTCCTCGGGCTGCCGGAGGGCGGGAAGGTGGAGATCCTCGCGGGGGAGATCCAGGCGTTCCCGCGCCCGTTGCCCACGCACGGACGGGTACAGGCGCGCCTCGGCCGGATCCTGGGCCCGTTCGACGACGATGAGGAGAGCCCTGGCGGCTGGTGGATCGTGATCGAGCCGGACGTGTGGTTCGGCCCTCACGACATCGTGAACCCCGACGTCGTCGGCTGGCGGCGCGAGCGGATGCCCGAGCTCCCGTCCGAGCGACCCGTCCGGCTCGCGCCCGACTGGATCTGCGAGGTGCAGTCCCCGTCGACGGCGTCGCGGGATCGCACCCGCAAGTCCGACCTGTACCTGCGTGGCGGCGTGCCGTTCTACTGGCTCGTCGACCCGGACGGCCGCACCCTCGAGGCCTTCGCGGCCCGGGAGGGCGCGTGGGTTCGCCTCGGCGGGTGGACGGACGGCGACGTCGCGCGGATCGCGCCGTTCGACGCGATCGAGATCACGGTGGGGAAGCTGTTCCCCCGTCGGACGGGGGCGGGCTGAGCAGAGCCGCCTCCAGCGGGACGGTTTCCGATCAGAGCCGCTCCCACCAGGACTCCCGTCGTCCTTCGGCTCCACGGCTCACGGACGAACGCGGGTTTTCACGCGGCCGACCCGCGCGGGGGCGCCTCCGGGTCCCAGTCGGATCGGCTCTGCTTCGAAACCGTCCCAGTCGAGGGGGCTCTGCTCAGCAGCCGGCGCCCGGGTACACGCTCGCGTCGAAGTCGTCGCAGTCGAGCGCGTTGGCGACATAGCCGGGGGGGCGGTGCACGCTTCCGTCGTGCCGTAGGAGGCGCCGTAACCGTCGTCGTCGAGCTGCAACGCCCATCCGGTGTCTCCGACTCCCGTCTCGCCGACGAGCTTCGTGTCGGCCCCGACCCGGTCCGCGCGGCAGGCGAGGAAGCCGAGGAAGGCGGCGGCGAGCAGGCACGTCCTCCTCGTGAGGACGTTTCCACACGGTCAGACCTGCGCCTGCTCCTCGACCCCGCAGCACTTCTTGAACTTGAGCCCGCTGCCGCACGGGCAGGGGTCGTTCCGCTTCACGCCGTTCTCGAGCGCGAAGAGCCGCGCCTCGGCGCCCTTCGCGGGCAGGCTGCGGCGCATCGGCTGCTGGACCTGCACGGGCGGCAGCTCCGGCGGCGGCTCTGGCTCGCCGAGGTCGTCGAGCTCGCCGGCGGCGAGCTTCTTGGCGGTCGACTTCGTGGGCGCGGCGGCGGCGGTCTCGGCGACCTGCAGCTGCATGCGGAGGAGGCGGCTGATGACGGCCTCGTCGCGGAGGCTGTTCATCAGCTGGAACATGTGGAAGGCCTCCTTCTTGTACTCGAGCAGCGGGTTGCGCTGCCCGTAGCTGCGGAGGCTGACGCCGTCGCGGAGGCGGTCCATCGCGAGGAGGTGGTCCTTCCAGAACTGGTCGGCGAACTGGAGCAGGAGCATGCGCTCGAGCTGGCGCATGCCCTCCTCGCCGATCTCCTTCTCCTTCGCCTCGTAGGCGCCGTGGGCCTGCTCCCGCAGGCGGTCGCGGATCTCTGCGCGCGCGAGCTCGCGGAGCTGCTCGGGCGTCTCGGTCCACTTCAACGTGAAGAGCTCGTCGATGCGCTTGAGGAAGGCCTCCGCGCCCCAGTCCTCGGGCGCGATGCCCTCGGCCACGTGCTCGTCCATGACGTCGTCGATGAGGGCGTCGATCGCCTCCATCATCATGGTGCGGACGTTCTCGCCCGTCAGCGCGCGCTTGCGGAGGTCGTACACCGCCTTGCGCTGCAGGTTCATGACGTCGTCGTACTCGAGCAGGTTCTTGCGGATGTTGAAGTTGTGGCCCTCGACCTTCTTCTGCGCGTTCTCGATCGACGCCGTGATCCAGCGGTGCTCGATGGGCTCCTCGTCCTTGAGCCCCATGCGCTCCATCCACACGATGATCTTGTCGCTGCCGAAGATGCGGAGGAGGTCGTCCTGCAGCGACAGGTAGAAGCGGGAGCTGCCGGGGTCGCCCTGGCGACCCGAGCGGCCGCGGAGCTGGTTGTCGATGCGGCGTGACTCGTGGCGCTCGGTCCCGAGGATGTGCAGCCCGCCGGCCGCCATCACCTGCGCGCGCTCGGCCTCGACCTGCGTTCGGTACTTCGCGACCGTCTCCTTCCAGAGCGGGTTCGCCGCGTCCGGCGCGGCCGGCGGGGCGCCCTTGAGCGCGCGCACCTGCAGGTCGGCGAAGATGGCCGAGGCGGCCTCGTCGCCCTGCGAAGCGCGCTGGAGCAGCTCCATGCGGGCCATGCCCTCGGGGTCGCCGCCGAGCTTGATGTCGGTGCCGCGGCCCGCCATGTTCGTGGAGATGGTGATCGCGCCGAGGCGCCCCGCCTGCGCGACGATCTCGGCCTCGCGGGCGTGGTTCTTGGCGTTGAGCACCTCGTGCGGGATGCCCTTCTTCGTGAGCATGCGCGACACCAGCTCGGACTTCTCGACCGAGGTGGTGCCGACGAGCACGGGCTGCTTCTTCTCGTAGCAGGCCTCGAGCTCCTCCATGACCTTGCGGAACTTCTCTTCCTGCGTCTTGTAGACGATGTCGTGCTCGTCGGCGCGGATGACCGGCCGGTTCGTGGGGATGGGCACGACCTCGAGCTTGTAGATGTTCGCGAACTCCTCGGCCTCGGTCTCGGCGGTGCCGGTCATGCCGGCCAGCTTGCCGTACATGCGGAAGTAGTTCTGGAACGTGATGGTCGCGTAGGTCTGGCTCTCGGCCTCGACCTTGACCCGCTCCTTCGCCTCGACCGCCTGGTGCAGCCCGTCCGACCAGCGGCGGCCGTGCATGAGGCGGCCGGTGTGCTCGTCGACGATGACGACCTTGCCCTCGGCGCTGACCACGTAGTCCTTGTCGCGCTTGAAGAGGAAGTGGGCCTTCAGCGCCTGGTTGACGTGGTGCAGGACCTCCATGTTGTGGGGGTCGAAGAGGTTGTCGATGCCGAGGCGGGCCTCCACCTTGTCGACGCCCTCGTCCGTGAGCGAGACGCTGCGGGACTTCTCGTCGACCGTGAAGTCGATGTCCTTCTGCAACAGCGGGATGATGCCGTCGATGATGAAGTACTTGTCGACCGCGTCGTTGGTGGGGCCCGAGATGATCAGCGGCGTGCGGGCCTCGTCGATGAGGATCGAGTCGACCTCGTCGACGATCGCGAAGTGGTGGCCGCGCTGGACGTAGTCCTCGATCCGGAACTTCATGTTGTCCCGGAGGTAGTCGAAGCCGTACTCGTTGTTGGTGCCATAGGTGATGTCGGCGCCGTAGGCCGCGCGCTTGACCTGGTCGTTCCGCTCGTTCGACAGGATGACGCCGACGCTCATCCCGAGCTGCTTGTAGATGCGACCCATCCAGTCGGCGTCGCGCTGGGCGAGGTAGTCGTTGACGGTGACGACGTGGGTGCCCTTGCCCGGGAGCGCGTTGAGGTAGACCGGCAGCGTCGCGACGAGGGTCTTGCCCTCGCCCGTCTTCATCTCCGCGACCATGCCGCGGTGGAGCACCATCCCGCCGACGAGCTGCACGTCGAAGTGCCGCATCTCCATCGTGCGGCGACCCGCCTCGCGCACCACCGCGAAGGCCTCGGGCAGCAGGTCGTCGAGGGGCTGGCCGTTCTCGAGGCGCTGGCGGAAGTCGGCGGTGCAGCCGCGGAGCTCCTCGTCGGAGAGGGCCTTGTACTTCGCTTCGAGCTCGCCGATCCGCGAGACGGTGGGCTGCATCTTGCGAATCAGCCGGTCCGCGCGCGATCCGAACAGGCGCTTGAAGGCGACGTCGAGTCCGAGCATGGGGAAGGTTCCTTACGAACCCGCGCGCATAACCCGGCGATCGGAGGCTCGCGGCTCTGTAGACATTCGCTCACGTGCCTGGGGGCTGCGCCCTTCCAGGGGGCTTCGGGCTTCGGGCTTCGGGCTTCAGGCCGGGTCGCGCAACGCGTCCATGAGCCTCTGGAGTCCGCGGACGAGGTCGTCGTAGCGGGAGGCGAGCCGCTGGTGATCGGCCGCAGGGATCAGCTCGAGCCGGGCAGCGAGACCCAACAGGTAGCGTGCCTCGGAGGCGGACCCGAGCGAGATGGCGATGAACCGGAGGTACTCGGCCTCGGTCGGACGTGCGCAGCCCTCCACGATGTTCACGGCCGTGGACACCGACGCGCGCCGGATCTGGCTCTGCAGGCCGAAGCGCTCCTCGGGCGGGAGGCACCGCGTCGCCTTGTAGACCTCCAACACCAGCTCGTCCGCCAGCACGAAAACCTTCAGCTTCGAAGGGTCTCTCGCCATCCCGCCTCCGCCCGGCGGCGCGGTAACCCCTCGGAGCAAGGGTTGCTCCCGAAGCCTGAAGCCCGAAGCCCGAAGCCCGTCCGAAATCACGGTAGATACTCGAGAGGATCCACCTTCTCCCCCTCGATCTCGATCTCGAAGTGCAGGTGGGGCCCCGTGCTCATGCCGCTCGAGCCGACGAGCGCCACCTCGTCGCCGGCGAACACCTCGTCGCCGACGGAGACGAGCAGGCGCGACGCGTGGCAGTACCGCGTGAGGATGCCCTCGCCGTGGTCGATCTCGACGGTGCGGCCGTGGCCGCTGAACCAGTCGGCGCGCACGACGAGGCCGTCGGACGTGGCCCAGATCGGCGCGCCGTAGGGCGCCCCGACGTCGATCCCGGTGTGGAACTTCCAGTTGCGCCCGAACGGGTTGCGACGCCAGCCGAAGTCGGACGTGAGCACGCCCTCCACCGGCCAGATCTGCGGGAGCGCGCCGCTGAGCTCGTCGAGCGCGGCGAGCCGCTCCTCGAAGGTGTCGAGCTGCGGCGCGAGCTCCCCGAGGTCGCGGGCGAGCCCGGCGGCCCGCTCGGCGAGCGCGGCGGCGCGCAGGGCGGGGTCGGTCTCCACGGGGTCGCCGCCCACGTCCGGGACGATGCCGGCGATCCAGGCTTCGCGCGCGGCGGCCTCGTCGGGGTCGAGCGGGCCGAAGCCGGGCAGCTTGTCGCGCGTCGCGAGGTTGCGCAGCTGGTCGTCGTAGACGCGCACGCGCTGCACGAGGTCGCCCAGCTCGGCGAGCTGGTGATCCACCTGCTCGAGCCGCGCCTTCAGCGCGAGGTTCTCGCCGACGAGCGCGTCGTGGGCGACCACGCGGCGGAACGTCGCCGCCTGCACCACCGCGGCGAGCACGAGGACGGTGACGACGGTGGCGCCGGCGGCGATGGCGCGCCGCACGGTGGCGAGCCGCACGGACAGCTGGACCACCTTCCCTCGCCCGCCCTCGGGGACGAGCATCACCGTGTAGCGGAGGTCGGCGGTCTTACGATTCGTCGACACGAGCGATGACGGCCGTGATGTTGTCGTCCCCGCCGCGCTCGCAGGCGAGCTGGACCAGGTGGCGCGCGGCCTCCTGGGGGGTGAGCGAGCGGACCGCCTCGCCGATCTCGGCGGTCTCGACGAGGTTGGAGAGCCCGTCGCTGCAGAGCAGGAAGCGGTCGCCCCGGCGCGTGGCGCGGACCTGGATGTCGATCTCGACGTCCTCGGTGTAGCCGAGCGAGCGCGTGATGATGTTCTTCAGCTTGTGCGTGCGGGCCTGGTCGGGCGTGAGGAGGCCCGCGCGGATCTTCTCGTTCACGAGCGAGTGGTCTTCCGTGAGCTGCTCGATCCGCCCCTCGCGGACGAGGTAGCCGCGCGAGTCGCCGACGTGGGCCACGTACGCGTTTCCGGTGTCGAAGAGCAGGGCGAGGCAGGTGGTGCCCATGCCGCGGTACTCGGGCTCGGCCGCCGCCTTCTCGAAGATGCGCTTGCCGGCGAGGCGGATGGCGTAGCGGAGCCGCTCGCGCATGATCTCGGTCCCGGCGTCGTCGTCCTCGGCGGCGGGCGGGGTGGCGTCGGGGTGGGTCTCGAGGTCGGCGAGCACCTCCTCGACCGTGTTGACCGCGATCGCGCTCGCGAACTCCCCCCCGGCGTGGCCGCCCATGCCGTCGCACACGATGTAGAGGTTCAGCTCCTCGTTGATGAGGTAGTTGTCCTCGTTGTTGGTTCGCTTGACGCCGACATCCGTGATGCCGCAGGAGGTGATGCGCATGGACGTCCGGGGCTCCCGTCGGAGGGAGTAGCGCGACCGGGCGCCCGCCGGCAAATCGGGCCCGCCGAAAACGCGCGTGCGTCAGGGCGCCACGAGCTCGAGCCGCACCTCGGGCGGCGCGACCTCGCGCAGGCGGGCGTGCTGCTCGGCAATCATCGCCTTCGCGTGGTGCTCGGTGAAGGGCTCGAGCTCGCTCCAGGTGCCCATCGGCGCGCCCGCCTCGGCGGGCCAGGGGCCCGAGACGCCCATCATCCAGCCGTCCCGCGCAGCCCAGTGCGGCTCGTCCACGCGGAAGCGCCACACGAACCAGCGCTCCTCGCCGACGTAGCCGCGCGCGGCGAGCGCGACCTCGTCCGGGAACGCGTCGAGCTCGGTCGGGAAGCGCAGCCACCGCACGAGGTCGCCCTCGGAGCGGGCCTCGCCGGTGCGCCACCGCTCGGCGGCGAGGTCCGTGGCGCCGTGCTCGGCGAGCCGGTCGAGCAGAGCGGCGCGCGTGTTGCGGTCGGCGGCGAGCCGCTCGACGTCGGCGACGTCCGGCGCGCGCCCGGCCGCGAACGCCTCGACGACCGGGGCGAGCCGCTCGTCCTCCTCGGCGACCACCTCGGCGGCCAGCCACACGTGCCAGTACCCGAGGACGCCCACCGGGACGCCGACGCAGGCGACGACGATCGCGAGGGCGACACAGCCGACGGCGACGATCGACTTCCTCACGCCAGCGCCTCCGCGAGTCGCCTCCAGCCTGCCAGATCCACGGTCTCGGCGCGCACGCCCGGATCGATGCCCGCCGCGGCGAGCGCGGCGAGGGCGCGCTCCTTGTCGAGGTCGGAGGCGAGCGCGTTGATCAGCTTCTTGCGACGCAGCGAGAACCCGAGGCGGACGGTGCGGTCGAAGCCCTCGGGCAAATCCGGGCTCGGGAACGGGTCGAAGCGCAAGACCGCGGAGTGCACCTTCGGAGGGGGGTGGAACGCGCCCGGCGGGAGCGTGAGCACGCGCTCGACGCGCGCCCGCGCGGCCACCTGCACGGAGAGGGCCCCGTAGGCGTCGTCGTCCACGCCGGCCTCGAGGCGGTCGGCGACCTCGCGCTGGAACATCAGCACCATTCGCGGGTAGCGGGCCGCGAGGAGCTTCATGAGCAGCGGCGTCGCGACGTTGTACGGGAGGTTGGCGACCACCGCGTCCGCCGCGGGGAGGTCGACCTTCAGGGCGTCGCCCTCGATCAGCGTGACGGACGGGTGGCTCTCCCGCAGCGCGGCGGCGAGGTCGCGGTCGAGCTCCACGCAGGTCACGCGCGCCCCGACGTCGAGCAGCGCGCTCGTGAGCACGCCGAGCCCCGGCCCGATCTCCAGCACGTGCTCGCCCGGCCGGAGCGTCGCCGCGGCCACGATGCGCTCGCACACGCCCGGGTTGACGAGGAAGTTCTGGCCGAAGCGCCGGCGGGCGCGTTGCTCGAGCTCTCTCAGTCGGGCGGCGGGATGCATCAGCGTCGTCGCCTATCAGGAAGGAGGAGAGGCAACCGCCAAGTTCGCCAAGATCCGCCGAGGACGCCAAGGGAGGTGAGGGGGCGCCTTCGGCGCGGAGCGGCTCTTCCCCTGAAACCAACTTGGCGTCCTTGGCGTCTCCTTGGCGTCTTGGCGGTTGGTCTTTCACCCACCGACCGGCCACCTCGGCCGCGCCGTGGCGTCGAGCGAGCCGCGCTCGCCCTTGAGCAGGCGAAGGCGGCCGACGTTGGCGATCATGGCGGCGTTGTCGGTGCAGCGGGCCTTCGGGGGCAACGTGACCTCGAGGCCGGTGGCGAGCAGCGCGGCGCGAAGGCCCCCGTTGGCGGCGACGCCCCCGCCGACGGCGACCCGGGCGATCCCCGTGCGGTCGGCCGCGCGGCGCACCCGGTCGACGAGCACGTCGCACACCGCCGCCTGGAAGCTCGCGGCGACGTCGGCGGCGGCGTGTTTCCCGACGTGCTGGCGCACGGCCGTCTTGAGCCCTGAGAAGCTCATGTCGAGCTCGCCGACGCGCGGGCGCGGCAACGGCACGGCGCGCGGGTCGCCCTCGCCGGCGAGGCGATCGACGAGCGGGCCCCCCGGGTACCCGAGCCCGAGCATGCGGGCGACCTTGTCGTAGGCCTCGCCGACGGCGTCGTCCACGGTCTCGGCGAGCGTCTCGTACCGCCCCACGTCGTGCGCGAGGTAAAGGGTCGTGTGCCCGCCGCTCACGACGAGCGCGAGGAACGGAAACGCGGGCGGCGACGGCTCCAGCAGCGCGGAGAGGAGGTGCCCCTCGAGGTGGTTCACCGGCAGGAACGGCACGCCCCATCCCGCCGCCGCGGCCTTCGCGAACGAGAGCCCGACGAGCACGGCCCCCACGAGGCCGGGCCCCGCCGTCGCCACGACCGCGTCGGGCCTCTCGACCCCCGCCCCCGCGAGCGCCGCGCGGACGACGGGCACGATCTGCTCGGCGTGGGCGCGGCTGGCGATCTCCGGCACCACGCCCCCGAAGGCCGCGTGGACCGCTTGCCCGTAAACGACGTCGGATCGCACGCCCTCCGCGCCCACCACGGCGGCGGCCGTCTCGTCGCAGGAGGACTCGATCCCGAGGACGTTCACGCGCCGGGCTTATCGCGCGCGAACAGGGCCGCCGCGACCCCGAGGAACACGAGCCCGCCGCACAGCCCGAGCACGCCGACCGCGTGCGCGTCGCCGTCGCGGAGCACGAGCTCGTGGAACGTCGCGAGCCCGGTGAGGACGCCGTGCGCGATCGCGGGGGCCCAGACGGTCCCGGCGCGCTCGCGCAGCCAGCACAGGAGCGCGCCCAGCGGGATGCTCGCGCCGAGGAGCGCCCCGGCGCCCATCCACGCGTGCTCCGCGAAGAACAGCCCGAGCAGCGCGAGCGGCGCGC
>JBMOQZ010000068.1:0-30285 GCA_049322475.1 Myxococcota bacterium
GAGCCACGCCGCGAGCGCCGCCGCCACGCTCGCGCGCACCCCGGGCGGCGTCCACGCCCACCGCGTGTGGAGCGGGCTCGTCGCGGGTGTCGCGGCGGGGAGCGCGCGAGGCGCGCCGTGGAGCACCTCCGCGGTGGTGGGGGTCGTCACGAGCAGGTCGAGGCCGTCGCCGCCGAGGTCGAGGGCCACGAGCGAGGCGCGCTCCGCCGGCAGCGCGGGCAGCTCGCGCGCGCGGTCGGCGAAGCCGCCGGGGCCGCCCGTGTACGCGCGCCAGGCGCCGTCGGGGTGCTGGAGCACGAGGTCGGGGTGGGCGTCGCCGTCGAGCTGCGCGAGGACCGCCACGTGGCTCCCGCGGTCGGCCTCGCCGAGGCCCCACGCGGCGGTGCGGTCGGCGAAGCGGAGGCCGTCGCCCGCCCAGACGCGCACCTCGTCGGTGCCGGCGACGACGAGGTCGAGGGCGTCGTCGCCGTCCACGTCGGCGAGCCAGCTGGCCCGTGGGGTGGCGTAGATCCCGCCGAGCCCGCTCGCGACGGACACGTCGCGCCAGCCGTCGGGCGCGCCCCGGAGGACGGTGTGCCCCTCGCCCCAGAAGGTGGCGAGCACGACGTCGAGGAGCCCGTCGCCATCGAGGTCGCCGGGGTGCAGGCGCCAGGTGTGGCGGCCGGGCACCTGCAGCCCGCGGGCCGGGAGCGCGACCGGCGCGAGGTGGCCGGTCCCGTCGTTGGCGAAGAGCCAGACGCGGCCGGCGACCGCGCCGCCGCCGGCGATCGCGAGGTCGGGGTGCCCGTCGCCCGTGAGGTCGTCGCACGTGGCGGCGCCGGAGGCGCGGGCGAGGTCGGGGTCGTCCTGCGGCAGCCCGACCTCGGCGGTGGCGTCGACGAGGCGGCCCGACCGCGCGCGGAGCCACCGCCAGGCGGGCCCGGTCTCGTCCACGCCTCGGAGGAGCACCTCCACGCGTCCGTCGCCGTCGAGGTCGCAGGTGGCCGAGGCGCTCCCGCGGGGCGCCCCGTCGACGAGCTCGACGGTGTGGTCCACCAGCTCGCCCGCCACCTGGCGGAACGCCCGCAGCCGCCCGCCCGCGTCGGCGGCGAGCAGGTCGGCGAGGCCGTCGCCGTCGAGGTCGCCGGCGCGCGGGCCCGTGAGCCCGGCGAGCCCGCGCACCCAGGGCGACGTCGCGCGCACGAGGCCGAGGGGCTCGCCCTCCGCGACGCGCCACGCGTGGCCACCCGCGACCGCCCAGGCGCCGCCGTCGCCCGTGGCGCCCAGCGCGTCCGCCTTCCCCGGCGGGAAGGGCACGGCCACGGCGGCCTCGTCCGCGACGCGGAAGGTGGCGCCGCCGGAGCGGGCCCACACGGCCTCGCCCCCCACGGCGAGCAGGTCGGCGTCGAGGTCGGAGAGGCGCTCGCCTCCGCGCACGATCCCGCCCTGGTCCCACACGGGCCGCCCGCGCGCGTCCACGGCGAGGGTGCGCTTCGCCACGGACCACGGGGTCGGCCCCGGCAGGGCGGGACGCTCGTCCGGCCGGTGCAGGACGTCCCCGGCGCTGCTCCAGAACCACGCGCCGCCCGTCGGGTCGACGCGGACGAACAGGTTGTCGCGCACGCCCGCCACGGGTCGCCAGTCGCCCCCCGGCGCGCGCACGGCGGCGGTGCCGAAGAGGCCGGCGGCCCAGAGGGTCCCGTCGGCCTCGCGCGCCACCGACGTCGCGTGCTCGACGGGGAGGGCCTCGACGTCCCCCCAGCCGCCCTCGCCGAGCCACTGCACGAGCGCCGGCTGCCCCCGCAGCACGCCGACGTGCCCGCCCGTCGCGACGAGCGTCGTGTCCGCCGCCCGCGAGAGCTCCGTGGGCGCCGCCACGCGCGCGAAGCCTCCGTCGCGGAGCGCCCACGCGGCGCCGTCCCGCGTGCGCACGACCGGCCCGTCGTCCCGGAACACCACGTCCCGCGCGTCCGGGGGCGCGGGCGCCACGCGCTCCCAGCGCAGCGGCCCTGCGAGCGCGACGGCGACGGACAGCGGCCACATCGGGCCGGCTTTATACTCGGCTCTCGATGCGCCTGTCCCTGGAGTGGACGGAGGGCGACGCGCCCGTCCGGACCACCCGCCTCACCGCCGTCCCCCTGCGCGTGGGCAGGGGCCTCGACAACGACGTGGTGATCGCCCATTCCGACGTGTCGGGGCACCACGCCGTCGTTGCGCGGGTCGGCGACGACGCCGTGCTCACCGACCTGCGCAGCACCAACGGCACCACCGTGAACGGCGCGCCGGTCACGCGGGCGCGCGTGCTCGAGGACGGCGACATCGTCGGCTTCGGCGAGGCGGTGTTCGCCGTCGTGCGGCTGTCGCCCGGGCCCGACGCGGGCGCGCCGCTCTACGTGGAGGACCGGGGCCTCGTACACCGCGTCGAGGGCGACACCCTCGCGCTCCCCGACCTCGCGCTGCGCTTCGTCGCGCGGGGCGACGGCTTCGTCTGCGAGGGCCCCGAAGGCCCCGTCGAGGTCGCGCTCGACGCGCCGTTCACCGTGGGGGGGCGCGTCCTGCGGCTGCGGCGTCCGGGCCCCGCGGAGACGACGCGGCGCTCGCCCCGCGGCGCCTTCCCCTACCGGGTCGAGGCGAGCCTCGGGGCCGAGGGCGCCGTCGCGCGCTTCGTCGACCGCGCCGACGGGCGCGCGCACGTGCTCCAGGCCGAGACGCGCGCCGTGCTCGTGTGGATCCTCGGCCGCCGCCTGCTCGAGGACCGCGCCCGCGGGGCGCCGGAGCCCGGGTGGTGCGCGGACGCGGAGGTGCGCGTCGGCATCTGGGGCGCGGAGGCCCGCGAGCAGCTCGAGAACAACCTCAACGTGGTGGTCTCGCGCGTGCGCCGCGAGCTGGGCGAGCGCGGCTTCGACGGGCGGTGCATCGACCGGCGGCGCGGCGGGACGAGGCTCGTGGTCGCGGAGGTGCAGGTGGGGTGAGGCCTCACCGCTTCGCCAGCGGCCCGATCCCCGCCAGCGTCAGCCCCGCCGCCACCCCGAACGCCACGCCCGGCCCCGCCTCCGTCCACAACCCGCCGACGAGCAGGCCCGCCGGCAGCGCGACCGCGCCCGTCACGAGGTGGTACCAGCCGAACGCGGTGCCGGTCGCCCCGGCCTCGGCGACGAGCGCGCGCTCGCTCCCCTCGGTGAGCCCCGCGTGCAGCCCGTAGGCGACGAACAGGGCGGCGACGACCTCGGGCGACGTCGCCACCGCGAACCCGCCGTAGAGCGCGGCCCGGGCGAGCCAACCGAGCGCGATCATCCCGCGCCTTCCGAGCCGGTCGGCGACCGGCCCCGCGCCGAGCGACGCCATCACCTTCACCGCGTGGAGCCCCATCCACAACAGCGGCAGCATCGCGGTCTCGGCGCCCGCGTCGGCGGCGCGGAGCAGGAGGAAGCCCTCGCTGGCGAGCCCGAGGCCGGCGATCCCCACCGCCACGAGCACCGGAAGGACGCGAGGGTCGAGCGGCGGCAGCACCGGGCCGTCGCGCGCCGGCTCAACGGGCCGGTCGCGCACGAACGCGGCGAGGCCCACCGCGACGATCGCCGGCACGGCGCTCCACGCGAAGATGGTCCGAAGGTCCGTCGTGACCCGCGTGAGGACGACCCACGCGATCGCCGCGCCCACGAGCGCGCCCGCGTGGTCCATCGCGCGATGGAAGCCGAAGGCGGCGGCGCGGTCGCCCTCGGCCACCGAGGCGGCGAGGAGGGCGTCGCGCGGCGAGGTGCGGAGCCCCTTGCCCACGCGGTCGACGACGCGCAGCGCGAGCACGTGCCAGGGCGCCCCGGCGATCGCGAGGAACGGCCGGGTCGCCGACGCGAGCGCGTAGCCCGCGAGCATCAGCGGCTTGCGGCGGCCGAGGCGGTCGGACCAGCGCCCCGCCCAGAGCTTCAGCGCCGCGGACGCGGCGTCGGCCGCGCCCTCCACGATCCCCACGAACGCGGGCGCGCCGCCCAGCACCGTCGTGAGGAAGAGCGGCAAGAGCGGCGCGATCATCTCGCTCGCGGCGTCGTTGAGGAACGACACGAGCCCGAGGATGGCGAGGTCGCGCCTCAGCCACCTACGGATGGAACGCCTCCGCCTCGTCGAAGCCCGGCGGCTCGACCTGGAGGGTCGCGTGCTCGATGCCGAAGCGCGCGCGCAGGAGCGCGGCGACGACGCGCACGATCTCGTGGGGCGGCCGGTCCTCGTCGGCGACGACGTGGGCGGACAGCGACACCATCCCGCTCGTGATGGTCCAGACGTGCAGGTCGTGCACGTCGAGCACGCCGGGCGTCTCGCGCATGGCGGCGCGCAGGTCGGTGAGGTCGATGTGCGCCGGCGTGCCCTCCATCAGCACGTGCACGGCGTCGTCGAGCAGCTTCCACGCCGAGCGCAGGACCAGCACCGCGATCGCGGCGCTCGCCAGCGGGTCGGCGACCTTCCAGCCCCCGAGCCACACCGCCGCGCCCGCCGCCATCGCGCCGGCCGAGCCCAGCGCGTCGGACAGGACGTGGAGCCACGCCGCGCGGAGGTTCAGGTTGCCCTCGCCGCGCGAGAGCACGAAGAGCCCCACGACGTTCACCGCGAGCCCGCCCGCGGCGACGGCCATCATCAGCGGCCCGGCGACGACGGGCGGGTCCTGCCAGCGCTCCAGCGCCTCCCACAGGATGCTCGCCGAGATCGCGACGAGCGCCGCGCCGTTGGCGACGGCCGCGAGGATCTCGGCGCGGTGCCACCCGAACGTGCGCTCGGGCGTGGCCGGACGCCGCGCCAGCCGCAGCGCGAACAGCGTGATCGCCATCGCCGCGGCGTCGGACACCATGTGGCCCGCGTCGGCGAGCAGCGCGAGCGACCCGCTCCAGAGCCCGCCGGCGATCTCCACCCCGATGTACAGGAGCACGAGCACGAGCATCGCGAGGAGGCGGCGCTCGCCGTCGGCCGCGGGGGCGTGCCCGTGGGCGTGGCCGTGGGAATGGGCGTGCCCGTGGCCGTGATCGTGGTCGTGAGACACCGATTCCGGGCTAACCGGGCTCGTGGTACGGTGGCGTCCGTGCTGCTCCTGCTCGTCGCGTGCAAGGGTCCCGTGGAAGAGGCGCCGGCCCTCGCCGACGGGACCACCATCTCCGAGCGTTGCGGGCTCCTGATCCGCGACTTCCACGGCGACGGCGCGCTCGAGCAGGCCGAGGCGATCGCCACCTGGATGGACGACGTCGTCGACGCCGGCGAGCAGGGCTACACGCTCGACCCGCTGGACATGTCGATGGTCGACGCCTACGAGTACAGCGACGAGCTCGAGCCCGACGAGATGACCGCGGCCATCGTGCCCCGCCGCACGCTGGGCGGGCTCGACGACCACGCGGCGGTGGTGCCCGAGGCCGACCAGTCCTTCGCCGACCCCAGCTACGCGGCCTGGGACCGCACGATCACCGTGGGGAGCGAGCAGGGCTACCTCGCCGGCGAGGACCTCGAGACCGACAACGACATCGTGAAGAGCACGCTCGGCATCGACATCGGCTACCCGATGACGAAGTGGTACCGCTGGGTGGAGCTCGAGCGCGGCACCGGCCAGATCTTCCTCTCCGTCATCACCGAGGCCGGCTGGTCCGACGACGGCAAGAACGGCGTGCTCGCCGGCTTCACCATCGAGGGCTGGGTGCCCGCGGGCGACGGCGAGGTGCTCTGGTACAACGCCACCTGGACCCAGTTCGTCACCGCGCTCGACGAGTTCGCCGACGACGAGTTCAAGCTCGATCAGCTCGTCAAGGGCACCGTCGACTACATGGAAGGCACCGAGGAGCACGTCCTGGAGAAGGCCGGCGAGTGATCCTGCTGGCGCTCGGCTGCACGCAGTGCAATTGCCTCGACAAGAAGGACGGGGGCGTCGGGATCGAGGTCGGCGAGCTCCCGGGCGAGGACGGCGACGAGATCGTGGCGGTGGTCGAGCCCGTGCGCGTCGCCGGCGACTGGGCCACGGAGGACGCCGGCGCGGTGCTCGAGCTCCGCCTCGGCGACAACCTGCCGCGCCACGTGGTCCTCCCGGGCGGCGTGCTGGAGCCGCAGCGCGTCTCGCTCGGCGCGCGCACCGGCGACGTCGCCGTCGAGGGGGTCGCCGGCGAGGCCGAAGCTCGCGTCTCCTTCGAGGTCGACCCCGCCGCCGCGACGACCCCGGTCATCGCCCCCATCGACGACGCGTGGTGGAACGACGTGCCGCTCCTCGCCTACGAGGACGGCGGCCTGTGGACGTGGGTCTTCACCGACGAGGACGGCGGCACCGGGCTCATCCCGACGCTGCTGATGGCCTCGTACGGCCGCCCCGTGGACGTCGAGGGCCTCTGGGACGGCGAGGACATCCAGACCACCGACCACGCGTGGGTCCCGTTCGAGGGGCCGTGGGAGGGCGAGCACCCGCTGCTGGAGGTGGTCACGTACAACGGGCTCGTCGGGCCGCTCGACGGCGCCGCGTTCCACCTCTCGCCGGTCGCCGTCGAGTTCGACGACGAGGGCATCCGCGAGGAGGTGCTCGACCTCGCCCCCTGGGTGCTCGCCGCCGCGTTCGCCGAGGCCGAGCGCGAGGACCTCGTCGTCGAGGACGGCGGCCAGGAGGACCGGATGCTCGGCGCCGCCGGCGACTACGTGTTCCTCGACTACCGGCTCCAGGGCGACGGGAAGGTCGCGTTCGAGGTCGAGGTCGCGGGCGAGTGGTGGTCCTCCACCAACGGCCTGCCGACGAGCGGGGTGACCGACGCGCGCGTGAGCGGCAGCGGGCGCACGTGCGTCGAGCTTCCCGGGGGCTTCGACCCCGAAGACGTGGACGCGGTGCGGGTCCGGTCGTACGAAACGTCCGGTGAGGTCGTGACCGCGCGATGGTTCCGCTACGACGACGCGTTCGAGCCGGTCGAGCTCGGCGCGGCGGAGGGCGTGGCCTTCGACGCCGGCGCGACCGCGGAGCTGTGAATGCGAGAGCTACGTCAGGAGAGCGAGATCCGCGCGGTGCTCGAGAACGCGCGGACCATCGCGGTGCTGGGGGCCCACCCCGACGAGACCCGGCCGGCCCACTACGTGCCGGCCTACATGCGCGAGATGGGCGCGCGGATCATCCCGGTGAACCCGCGCTTCGTGGGCCGGACGATCCACGGCGAGCGCGTCCGCGAGACGCTGACCGAGATCGGCGAGCACGTCGACGTCGTCGACGTCTTCCGCCGCGCCGAGAACCTGCCCGACCACCTCGACGAGATCCTCGCCATGCACCCGTTGCCGAAGGTGGTGTGGCTGCAGACGGGGATCCGCAACGACGCCTTCTGCGACGCGCTGAAGGCGAAGGGCATCGAGGTCGTGCAGGACCGCTGCATGTACGCCGACCACCGCCGCATGGGGATCGCGCCGCTCGCCGCGCCGGCTGGGTAGTCCGTACCCAACCAGGAACACTTTTCCTGGCGCGCACGCCGAAAACCGCGGTCTCGCCGGCGGCACGGTCCTTGCTCCGTGGCGGTCGATGCCCAAGCTGGACCCGCTCCTGCCAGCGATCGCGGTCCAGGGGGGCCTCCTCTTCCCCGCGCTCGGGCGCTTCGACCCGTGGGGCGACGAGCTGTTCACGATGTCGATGGCGGCGCGCCCGCTCGCGGACATGCTCCACGCGCTGCGGCTCGACGTGCACCCGCCGCTCTGGTTCGCGCTCGCGCGGCTGTTGCCCGACGAGCCCGCGTGGATGCGGCTCCCCGGCGTGCTCGCCGCGCTCCTCGCCACGGTCGCGCTCGACCGCCTCTGGCTCGCCGGGCGGCCGGAGCGGGCGCGCGCGCTCGCGTTGTGGGCGACCTCGCCGTGCCTCCTGCTCTACGCGCCGATGGCGCGCTCGTACACGCTGCAGATCCTGCTGTCGATCGTGGCGATCGCCGGGCTCGTGCGGCTGCGGTCGGAGGGGAGCCGGGCCGCGTGGGCGCTGGCGATCCTCGGGACCGCGGGGCTCGCCTGGACGCACTACCTGCCGGCGCTCGCGATCGGGGCGGTGGCGCTCGCGGCGGGCGGCGCGCGCGTGCGGCTCGCCGCGGGGATCGGCCTCGCGACGCTGCTCCCGTGGGGACCCGCCGCGATCGAGGCCGTCGCGCGCTGGTGGGAGCGCGGCGGCGGCTACCTCGTCTCGGGCAACCCGGTGCTCGAGCACGTCCCGCGGCTCGGCTGGTGGGCGCTCTCGTTCGCCGTCGGCGAGAGCTCGCCCGGCGAGGCCCTGCCCGCGATGGCGATCGCCGTGCCGTTCGTGTTGTGGGCCGCGGCGCGGGGGGCGCGCGACGCGCCGCTCCTGCCCGCGCTGATCGCGGTGGCGGCGCTCGGGTACTGGGGGGTGTCGCGCTGGTCGAGCTACCCGTTCGTGCCGGCGCGCATGTTGTTCCTGTTGCCGCTCTTCGTGGTGGCCGTGGCGCGGGGCCTCGGGAACACCGGCACGGTCGCGCTCGTGGGGCTCCACGCCGTCGCGATCGCCGCGTGGACGGACGGGCGGCTGCTCAACCGCGGGTACGCCACGCCGCACCGCGAGATGGCGGCCGCGATCCACCCCTGCGAGCTCGTGCTCGTCGACACCGCCAACAGCGACGACACCGCGTTGCGGCGCTTCCTCCCCGACGGCTGCGAGGTCGTCGGCGTCGCGGACGACGCGCAGGCCGAGGCGGCGCGCGCCCGCGCCGGCGACCGCGCCTTCTGGTACTGGCGCAACACCCACGACGTCACGGGCGGCGTCCACGTGCGGCTCGCCGCGCGGCTCGCGGAGACCCACGTGGCCGAGACGCGGACCTTCGGCGCGTACTCCGGCGCCGAGCGCATGCTGATGGCCGCGACGGGATGGAAGGAGCGCCCGACCCACCAGTTCGTGCTGGAGTGGTGGGAGCCGGCGGACGGGGTGGTGGGGGAGTAGACTGCGGGCGGAGGCGCGGATGAGGGCCTGTCTGTTCGGTGTGCTGCTCGCGGGGTGCCCCGTCCCCGACAAGGACGACGACGACGACGACGGCGGCGGCCTGTTCGGCGAGGGGAGCGGGTCGGTGGAGGTGACGGGCGCCGACGACTTCGGCGACGTGCGCTCGACCGTCTGGATCCGGGTGGACCTCGGCGACGGCCTCGTGCTCGACGAGGTCCTCCTCTCCACGGTGCCGGGGATGTGCGAGAAGTACACGGCGTACTGGGAGGCCTACGAGGCGTACGAGGCCGCCGCGGAGGAGATCTCCGACGAGGCCTGGTGCCGCGAGGGCAAGGCGATCACGCTCGCGTACTACGACACCCTGAGCGCGCTCGCGCCGGCGGAGTCCAGCGTGCTCGCGATGGCGCAGCTCGACTTCTACGGTTCGGACACCGACTGGCGTTGGCAGGAAGGCAGCTTCCGCCTCGGCGAGGACGCCTGGGCGACGGCGCAGTGGACGGAGGGCGACCCGTACGCGGACGCGGCGTCGCAGTGGGACGAGTCCTCCACGCGCGACGAGAGCTGCGGGGTGGAGCCGGACGAGGGCGCGACGCGCGCGTTCGAGGTCACCGGCACGCTCGACGTCGCCTCGGTCGCCGACGAGGTGAACACGACGGGCGAGCTCGCCGGCGAGCTCCTCGAGGACGAGGAGACCGTGGGGTCGATCACCGCGTCGTTCGACGCCACGTGGTGCCCGCTGGAGTAGGCCGTGTGGACCGCGCCCGCGCTCGTCGACTGGTGCGAGCCCAACTACGCCGTCACGCCGCACGTCGCCGAGTGGTGGAACACGCTCTCCAGCGGCGCGATGGTGGCGATCGGGCTCTACGGGTTCTGGCGCGTCCGCGACGCGGCGCTACGCTTCCGGCTCGGCATGCTCGGGCTCGCCGCGGTGGGCGCGGGCTCGGCGGCGTTCCACGGCACGCTGCTGCGGGCCGCGCAGGCGGCGGACGAGCTGCCGATGGTGTGGCTCGGGCTCGCGTGCGTGTGGGCGCTGGCCGACCGCGCGCGGGCGCCGGGCGAGGGGCGGTCCACGCTCGCGGCGCTCGTGGCGTTCGGGGCCGCGTTCTGCGTGGCGTACGCGACGGTGCCCTGGGCGTTCGCGCTCTTCGTGGGCGTGTACGCGACGATGGTGGCGTGGGTGGCGCTGCGCACCATCCAACTCACGTGGGGCGCCCCGTCGTCGCCGGCGATCCGGCGCGCGGCCGCGACGATGATCGGGACCTACCTCGGGAGCTTCTTCCTCTGCTGGTTTCCCGAGCACGTCCTGCTCGGCTGCGACCACCCGCTGCAGGCCCTGCAGCTGCACAGCTTCTGGCACGTCGGCGGGGCGGTCGGCACCGTCGCGTGGTGGGAGTGGGCGAGGCTGGATCGCGAGCGCGCCTACCTCAGCTCAAGCGCCGTGAACGCGTCCCCGCCCTCGTCGGCGTCGGCGGGTCGCCAGCTGCGGACGTAGCGGCACTGCGGGAGCCACTGGCGGAGCGCGGTCTTCAGCGCGCCGGTGCCGTGGCCGTGGAGGAGGTACACGCGTTTCTCGGGCGTCCGCGAGACGACGTCGAGCCAGCGCTCGGTGGCGAGCAGCGCGTCGTCGACGCGCTGGCCGCGAAGGTCCAGCGTGTTCGAGGGGGTGCGGACGTCGGTCGCATGCCCCTCTCCCCGCGGAGCGGGGAGAGGGTGGCCGAAGGCCGGGTGAGGGGTGCCCGAAACCAACGCCAGGTCCGAGAGCGCCACCCGCACCCGCATGCTCCCCACCTCGACCTCCACGGGGTCGCCGGCGGTGAGCACGCGGCCGACCTGACCCAGCGTGCGGAGGCGGACGCGGTCGCCCGCCTTGACCTCGGGAGGGGGGAGGGGCGGGCGGGACGCCCGCCCCCACGAATCGCCGCCGGGCCCCCACGAATCGCCGCCGGCCCCCCGCGCATCGCCGCCCTGCTCCGAGCGCATGGCGCGGATCTCCGCCAGCGTCGCGTTCGCGGCGCGCAGGTCCCCGCCGGCCTGGAGCACCGCGACCATCTCGCGGACGCGGTCCTCCTGGGCGCGCATGCGCTCGCGCCACTTCGCGATCCGGGCGTCGAGCTCGCGCCGGCCCTCCTTCGCGAGCTTCTCCTCCGCCGCGCGCAGGGCCGCCTCGCGGCGCTCCGCGTCGGCGATCCGCGCGGCGAGCGCGCGGCGCTCGCCCTCCAGCGCGGCCCGCTCCTCGGTGAGGCGCTCGAGCCGCTCGGCCATCTCCCGCGCGGCGTCGTCGAGCAGCGCGCGCGCCCGCGTCACGACGTGCTCCGGGAGGCCGAGCGCGCTCGCCATCACCAGCGCGTACGAGGGCCCCGGCGTGCCGGTCACGAGGCGGTACGTGGGGTGGCCGGCCTCGAACTGCGCGGCGGCGACGACGAAGCGGGGGTCCGTGATCGCCTTCAGCTCGGGGTAGTGCGTGGTGACGGCGACGCGCGCGCCGGCGTCCACGATCGTCTCGAGCACGGCGCGGGCGAGCGCCGCGCCCTGCGCGGGGTCCGTCCCGACCGCGACCTCGTCCAGCAACACGAGCGCGCCCGTCCGCGCGGCGGCGATGGCCCCCTTCAGCGCGGCGACGTGGGCGGAGAAGGTGGAGAGGCCCGCGGCGACCGACTGGGCGTCGCCGACGTCGGCGACGATCTCGAACACGTCCACGCGGCTGTCCTCGCCGCAGGGCAGCGGGATCGCCGCCCTCGCCATCGCCGCGCAGAGCCCCAGCGTCTTGAGGGCGACCGTCTTGCCGCCCGCGTTCGGCCCGGTGAGCACGAGCCCGGGCCGCTCCGGCGTCAGCGCGAGGTCGTTGGCGACGACCGCGCCCTTCAGCGCGAGGAGCGGGTGGCGAGCCCCGCGGAGCACGAGCACGCCTTCGTTCCCGACGCGCGGCACCGTCCCCTCCAGCGCTCGCCCGAGCCCGGCGCGGGCGACGGCGAGGTCGATCTCGGTGGCGGCGGCGAGCGCGTCGAGCAGGGCGACGTGGCGGCGCCCGACCTCGCCCGAGAGCGCGCCGAGGAGGCGGTGCTCGGTGCGCGCGAGCTCGGACTCGGCCTCGCGCAGCTCGTTGTGGAGCTCGACCACCGCGGCGGGCTCGACGAACGCGGTCTCGCCGCTGTGGCTGTGACCGTGGACGATGCCGAGGCCGCGGCGGTGGGACGTCTTCACCGGCACGACGAGCCGGCCGCCGCGCTCGGTGACGAAGCGGTCCTGGAGCAGGTCCTCCCAGTCCGGGCTCTTGAGGATGTCCTCCAGCGTGTCGCGGACGCGGTCCTTCAGCGTCGCGATGCGCTGGCGGAGCTGCCCCAGCTCGGGCCAGCGACGCGCGGAGAGGGCGCCGGTGGCGTCGAACGCGCCGCGGAGCTCCTCGAGCAGGCCGGGGTCGATCGAGATGGGCGCGGCGAGCGCGGCGAGCCGGCCCCCGCGGGGCTCGCACCACCGCGCGAGCGCGTCGAGCGCGCGGGCGGTCGCGTCGACCTCGCGGAGCTCGCCCGGGTCGAGCACGACGCCGCGGTGGGCGCGGTCGACGGCGGCCGCCACGTCGCCCACGCCGCCGACGGGCGGGTCGTCGCCGTCGTGCCAGACCGCGCGCACCTCCTCGACGGCCTCGTAGGCCTCGCGCACCGCGCCGGCGTTCGCGTACAGCGGCGCGCTCCGCGCGGCGGCCGCCCCGCGCGAGGTGCGGGCGTGCTCGGCCAGCGCGGTGCAGACCGCGTCCCAGTCGAGGGCGGCGAGCGTCCGGGAGAGCATGGCGGCCGTGTTTAGCCCACGTGGCGGTAAGATGTGGCTCCGGAGGTGCCCGTGGTCCTGCTCCTCATGCTCGCGTGCCGGGAGAAGATCGAGGGCGACGAGCCCGAAGAGTGCCGGGACGGCGCGGACAACAACCTCGACGGCTACTTCGACTGCATGGACAACGGGTGCTGGCAGAGCCCCGACTGCCTGAACTACGACTACGACGGCACCACCGAGACCGACGCCGACACCGACTCCGACACCGACGCCGACGCCGACGCGGACACGGACACGGACACCGACACGGACACGGACACCGACACGGACACCGACACCGACACCGACACCGACACGGACACCGACCCCACCAACCCGGGCGCGATCGCCGCCCACCTCCTCACCTACCAGGTGGAGATGATCGTCAGTTGGGTGTTCCCCTACGGCGGCTACGACGACTGCGTCCAGACCTACGAGGGCTCGGGCGATCAGGTCGAGGCCGACGGCTCGCGGGTGTCCTTCTACGGCCCGTGGACCCTCGCCACGACCACGTGCACCAACCACGGCACCATCGAGACGTTGTTCCCCTGGTACGACAAGAACACCGGCGAGGCGTACGGGAGCGTGATCTTCAACGACACGCTGACCGAGGTCCAGATCTGGATGGAGGACGACGACGAGCTGGAGCGCTACCAGCGCGCGTCCTGGTACATCTACGACATGTACGCGCCCTACGACGACGCCGTGCAGTTCGTCGACTACTCGGAGCAGTACACCGACAGCAGCGGCTACTACGTCGTGACCTTCCAGGTGGAGATCAGCTTCAACTAGAGCGAGAACAACATCGTCCCGAGGCACATCTCGTCGCTCGTGCCCTCGCCCCAGACGACGTCGGCGTCGGTGGGGTTGTCCCAGGTGCACTCGATCCAGACGGCGTCGCCCGCCTCGATCGTCTTCGCCTCCTCGAGCACGTAGGTGCGCTGCCACGAGAAGTCCCAGCGGGGGACGTCGAGCAGGCACTCCTCGGTGCCGTCGGCGCGCGCGATCCAGAGCCGCGCGGACTGGCCGAGGGTGTGCAGGTGGAGGGCGGCCGTGTGCACGCGGAAGGGCGTGTCGCCGGCGTCGAAGGTGTACGAGAACGAGTGGGAGACGTCCTCTCCGCCCGCGGGGATGAGCATGGCGTCGCCGTAGAGCCACAGGGGGTTCGCCCAGGGCTGGATGTAGGCGGGCGCCTCCACGTCGTCCGCCACGCTCACGCGCATCGCCGACTGGTCCGGCCCCGCCTCGACCGCCGCGGTGTTGTAGTGCATCTGGAGCACCACCTGCGAGCCCGGCTCCACGTAGATGCCCGTGCCGTTGGGGAAGTCGCCGTCCGACGCGCCCGGCGCCCACCCGCCGAGCCAGGTGGCGTCCTCCTGCAGGCCGACGCCGGGGCCGCCGTAGCAGGTCCAGCCGGGGCCCGGGTCGGCCGCGTCGAGCGCCGCGTACTGGGCGACCTGCTCGGGCCGCGCGAGGTAGGCGACGACGTGGTGCACGATGGGCACGTTGTCGGGCGACACGTCGAAGCCGGTGATCCACTTCGCCTCGGCCTCGGGCCAGTCCACGGCGAAGCAACGGTAGTCGTCGGGCGAGCCCGTCGGCGTGTACGGCTCGGGGAGCGCGAGCTCGTGGTCCACGCGCGTGAGCCCGCGGTCGGCGGCGACCTCGGTCTCCACGGCGTCGGCGGGGTCGCCCTCGGGCGCGCCCGCCTCGGCCCACGTCGTGACGGTGGCGATCTCGTCGTCGGTCAGCGAGAGGTCGAAGCGGTAGTCGGCGCAGTCCGGCGACGCGAGCCACGGGGGCATGCGCCGGTCGGCGACCGCGGAGGCGACCGCCGAGGCCATCCCCGCGACCTCGTCGTACGTCGTGAGCGGGAACGGGGCGACCTCGCCGTCCGCGTGGCAGCCGGCGCAGCTCCGCGTCACGATCGGGGCGACGTCGGCGTGCCAGGTGGGCCCGTCGTAGGGGGCGTCGGGCTCGGCGTTCTCTTGCACACAGGCGGCGAGGAGCAGCATGGGTCGTCCGAAAGGCGGACAGGATACGCCGGGACGGCCATGCCCGCCCCCCTCTTCGTCCTCGGCGCCCCCCGCAGCGGCACCACGCTCCTCCGCGTGATGCTCGCCGGCCACCCCCAGCTCTTCAGCCCGCCGGAGATGGTGATCGCGCCGTTCGCCACGATGGGCGAGCGCCGCAAGAAGCTGACCGAGCGCTTCTGGGAGAAGGGGGGGCTGCGCCGCGCGCTGATGGAGCTCTGCCACGTCGACGTGGAGGAGGCGAAGTCGCTCGAGGCCACGATGGACGGGTGGACGGTGCCCGAGGTCTACGCGTGGCTGCAGGCGCGCCTCGGCGACCGCGTGCTCGTCGACAAGTGCCCGCACCTGTGCGCCGACCTGCCCGCGATGGAGCGGCTCGGGCGCTGGTTCCCGGACGCCACCTGGGTCTGGATCCTGCGCCACCCCGGGAGCGTCACGCGCAGCATCGAGAACATGCCCATGGCGGAGGTGATGCTCCAGGGCTACGCGCCCGACGCGCGCGACATCTGGTGCTACGCCAACCGCAACGTGCGGACCTTCCTCGAGGGCGTGCCCGCCGCGCGCAAGGTGGTGATCAAGTACGAGGACCTCGTGGCCGACGCGCGCCCCGCGATGGAGGCGGTGTGCGCCATGCAGGGCCTGCCCTTCGCGGCGGCGATGCTCGACCCCTACGAGGGCGAGCGCATGCGCGAGGGTCCGCCCGGCGCGCGCGCGGTGGGCGATCCCAACATGGCCGGGCGCGGAAGGATCCAACCCGAGTTGGCCACCGCCTGGCTCGACGGCTTCGACCCCGCCTCGGTCAGCCCCGAGACCCACGCGCTCGCCCGGGAGCTCGGCTACGACCTCGGGGCGCTCGCCGCCCCGCCCATGGCGAAGGCGACGGCCGCGCTCGACGCGCTCTGGGACACGGCCCGGCGGCTCGAGCGCGAGATCCGCATCCCCTCCGACCTCGACGCCGTCGAGGGACGGCGGTTCCTCTTGCGCCTCGTCGCCCACAGCACCGACCTCTTCGTCGAGCACGGCGACGCCGACTTCCCCGCCTTCCACCACGCCGAGGGGCCCACCGCGAAGGTGTTCGCCGACTGCCCCGACGCCGACTACCTGCGCACGCCCTTGCGCCTCGGGCCCGGCCGGCGCTACCGCGTGTGGGGGCGCGTGCCGCCCGGCACGACCTACGTGGGGATGTTGCTCTACGGCAAGGGCGGCCGCGTCGGCAAGCACCTTCGAGACGCCGACTTCGTGCGCCCCGACGGCACGTTCGAGCTGAAGGTCTCGCTCGACGCCGACGCGGACCTGCGCGGCGACGGCGACGAGACCGCGCTCTTCGTGCGCCAGTACTTCACCGACCGGGCGAAGCAGGCCCCCGTGGAGCTGCACGTCGCCTTCGAGGGCGATCGCGTGGCCGCGCCGCTCACGCCCGAGGCGTTCGCCGCCGGGGTGGACCGCGCCCGGCGCAACCTCGAGGCGAGCTGGAAGCGCACGGTGGAGACCCACCGGATCGCGTCGGTGGCGGCGCTGAACCGGTTCCTGCCCGTCACGGGCGACCAGCTCTTCCCCACGCCCGACAACCGCTACTGCTTCTGCTGGTACCGCCTCGGCCCCGACCAGTGCCTCGTCGTGCGCGGGACGCTCCCGACCGCGCGGTACGTGAGCTTCACGCTCTACGACGCGTGGCTCGAGTCGCTCGACTACACGCGGGCGACCATCTCGCGCAACCACACGCAGCTCGCCACGCGAGACGGCGCGTACGAGCTCGTGATCTCGCACCGCGACCTCGGCGTCCCCAACCGCCTCGACACCACCGGCCACCTCGCCGGGTACGTGCTCCTCCGCGCGTTGTGCGCGGAGGGCGACGTCCCCGTGCCCTCGTGCGAGGTCAAGTACGAGCGCGAGCTCGGATAGGCGCTACTGCTTCGACGGCGTGGGCGGCAGCGTCCCGAGGTAGGTCCACATCGCGCGGAGCTCGGTGTCCGACATCTTCGCCGCGTAGCGGGCCATGCCGTCCATCGGCGGCTTGAGCGGCGTGCCGTCGGGGCGCGTGCCGGACTTCATCGTCTTCTCGAAGTCCTCGAACTTCCAGTCCTTCAGGCCGGCGGGCGTGAGGTTGGAGGCCGGGGGCCAGTCGGGCGGCGCGCCGACGATGGGCCCGCCGGCGAGGTCCGCGCCGTGACACCCCGTGCACACCTGGATGACGTGCTGGCCGAACGTCGCGTCCACCGCCTCGGCGGGCGGGTCGACGGCGTGGGCCTTCTGGTGGTCGGGCAGCTCCTGCGCGCTGATGCCGACCTGCCCGGTGGCGAGCAGCATCGTGAGCACCGGCCCGTACTCCATCTCCGGGCTCTCCTTGTCCACGGGCGGGAGCGAGCGGATGTAGGTCACGATGTCGGAGAGCTCGCGGTCGGACACCGCGAAGAAGTCCTTCGAGGGCATCGGCGACGCCTTGCCGTCCGGCTTCACGCCGTGGCGGACCATGCGGTCCCAGTCCGAGGCGGTGTAGCTCAGCGTGCGCGAGCCCTTGCCCGTGGTCAGGTTGGCGCCGAGGAGCCTCCCGACCGCGGGGTCGTCGATCATCGTGCCCCCGCCGAAGTCGGCGCCGTGGCACTCGATGCACACGTAGCGCGACTCCACGAGGTGCTTGCCGCGGGCGATCGCGCGCTCGCGGGCGATCGCGTCGAGGTCCGTGCCGGCGAGCGGGTCCGCGACGGGCTCCGCGGCGGCGTCCGTCGCGGTGGCGGGCGCGTTGGGGTCGGCCGGCGGCGCGGCCTCGGCGAGCTTCTGCGCGCGGAGCTCGGCGAGCTCGGTCTCGGTGAGGGGGAAGGGGATGGGGAAGTCGACCCTGTGCGTCTCGTAGGTCTGCGCCAGCACCGCGTCGCGCGCGCTCGTCGCCCACGCGTACGTCCCGCCCGCGCCCAGCAGCAGCGCGAGCACCAGCCCGCCCCCGATCTTCGCGACACGACTCATGACTCCGCCTCCGGTTGCGGGGCGGAGCATACGTCATCGGACGGATCAGGTGGGAAGGAATCCCCGGCCGATCACCACGCGCGCGATTTTTTTGCGTTCGTGCAGCACGGTGAGGCGCCTGAGCAGATCGTCGATCGCGTCGATCGAGGCCCGACCCAAGTCCAGGTGGTAGACGACGCCGCGCCCGCCGCGGCGCGGCTCCGGATCGGAGACGTAGTGGAAGCGGCCCGCGTCGCGCGAGCCGAACGCGCCGTTCCAGCCCGCGGCGTACCAGTCGCCGACGACCGCGTCGAGGTCGTCGAGCGCGCCGGGCTTCTCGAAGAGCACGTGGATCGGCAGCTGGTCCCAGGGCGCCTGGCTCGACACGCGGAGGTCGAAGGGGTGATTCCGCCACGCGACGAGCACTGGGGCGCGCGCGAGCGCCTGGTACTCCGCGAGCGCGACGACCATGGGCTGATCGCCGACCTGCCCGATCTCGGAGGTCTGGGGGTTCACGAGGTCGACGCGGACGGCCGCGTAGGGGCGGGCGCCCTCGGGGATCATGGGCACCACGCGGCCGTCGGGGGCGCGCTTCATGCGCGCGGCCTCGGCGATCCACCCGAGCTTCGCCTGCTCCTCCGCGTAGTGGTCGAACATCTCGCAGTAGCTGCCGCGGTGGGCGACGAGGAACTCGCGGGGGTGGACGTCCTCCTTCACGAAGCGCTCGAGCTGGCCGAGGAAGGCCTCGGCGGAGTCCACGAACGGGTCCTCGTCACGGTCCTCGTCGATGTAGCGGGCGAGCTCCGCGCGGCCCTCGTCCAGGCGGCCCCACGCGAGCAAGAGGTGCGCGTGCCCCTGCCGCGCGCGCGGCTGGCCCGGGTTCTCGGCGAGCACGCGCCGGTAGGCGGCCTCGGCCTCGTCGGGCAGGTCGAGGTCTTCGCACGCGGCGGCGAGGCCGAGCAGAAAGCCCTCGACCATCTGGTCGGCCTGCTCGCGGCGCTCGGGGTTGGCCCGCAGCTCGGTCGCCATCGCGACGGCCTGCTCGATGAGCGGCTTGCCCAGCTCGGGCTCGCCGAGCTGGAGCTGCACGACGCCGAGCGCGTTGAGCAGATCCGGCCGGTCGGGCGCCGCGTGGACGGCCTCCATCAGGAGCTTCCGTGCCTCGCGCGGGTCGTCGTTCTGGAGCGCTTTCAGGGCCCGTTCGGCGAGCTGTTCGGGGGTCTCGGACATGCGCGGGAGGGTAGCACGGGGCCCGCGCCCCGCCCGGGCGCCCCCGCTCCACGCCGCGCACGCGCACGCGCACGCGCACGCCCCCGAGCCCCGCGAACGCGAACGCGGACGCGAACGCGAACGCGGACGCGAACGAACGCGAACGAACGCGAACGCGAACGCGAGCGCGAACGCGAACCTGAACGCGCCTCCTCCACCCGGCCCCATCCACGGCGCCTCATCCGCCTTCCAGGGTGGGAATCGAGACAACTTCGTCGATTTTGTCTCGATTCTGGGTGGAGGTCCGGAATTGGTCCGCAGGGGCGGCCCCTGCCCCCGAGGGGCACGCGGGCTGCGCCGCGGAGGCGAGGGGAGCGGGCAGGCAGGCGCCCACCTCGAGCCCACCCCACGGTCCGACGCCCACGCCCGGGACCTCCACGTCGCGGTACCCGGCGACGAAGCGACGGTAGTGCGGCGTGGGGTCGGCGGAGGCGGTGAAGACGACGACCGCGCAGGGCGCGAGGAGCGCCGCGCGGACGCCGGCGCGCCGCGCGGGCAGGCAGGCGACCGCCGCGGTGAGGAGCGCGAGCGCGACGAGGAGCTCGGTGTCGCGGGCTTTCCGCTGCAGCCGCGCCACGCGGGACTCGGGCGTGTGGAGGCCGCAGTGGAAGCCCTCCACCTGCGCGATCGCGACCGCGGAGAGCTCCCCGAGACCAACGAGCACGGCGAAGGCGACGGCCGCGCTCCGCAGACCCGCCCCGTCGCCGGCGCGGGCCTGCCGGAGGAGGCCGGCCCCGGCCACCGCGTACACGACCGTGCGCAGGAGCATCGCGCCTTCCGCCATCCGCACGCACGCGCCCGCGATCCACGGGACCACGCAGACGAAGGCCACGCTCGCGGCCGCCGTCGCGACGCCCGCGCGGGCTCCCGAGCGGCGCCGCGGGAGGCCGAGGGTCAGCACCATCGCGGCGGGGGTCGCCAGCACGAACGCCGCCGCCGCGCCGTTCAGCGACTCGCCGTGGACCTTCGCGAACACCGCAGCGCGCTGATCCGCCGGAAGGGTCGGCAGGAGCTGCGTGAGCCACGCGCGCCCGGCGACCCCACCCGCGATCCCCGCCAGCGCCATCGCGAGGAACGGCGCCGTCGCCGCGAACGTGCTCATCGGACGCCCGACCCGCGCGCGCCACACGGCCCACGCGGACCACGCGGTCGCGAACACGCCGACCGCCACCTCCACGAGCAGAAAGGAGCCGCCATCGTCGAGGAACGCGAGCACGCCGTACATGGAGGGGTCCGACAACGCCCGGCGGCTTCGGTTCGCCCCCTACGACCCCGCCGACGTGTACCGCCGCAGCCCCACCCGCCACGCCGCGTAGCCCCCGGCCATGGCCAGGATCGCGACGACGGGCTGCGCGTACGCGAGCGGCCGCCACTCCGGCCGCCCGAGGAAGAAGGCGGCGCCGTAGAACCCGGCGAACGACAGCGGCACGGCCCACGTCAGCAACACGCGCAGCGGCGGCGCGAACAGGTCCACCGGGTAGCGGTTGAAGATGGAGAGCTGCATCACGAGGCCCACCGCCGACCCCCGGTGGGGCAGGTGGAACACCACCGACGCGAACACCGTCAGGAGCCCCCCCAGCACCGCCGTCGCGGACACGAGGTAGACCGGCAGGAGCGCCCACTGCCACGCCGGGAGCGGCGGCAGGCCCGGGGCCGCCCACGCGAGGATCGCGAGCCCGAGCGCGACCACGGACACGTCGGTGACGCCGAGGTTCTCGAGCAACAGCTGGGCGTACGCGTCGCCCGGACGGAGCAGGAGCCGGTCGAGCTCGCCGCCCAGGACGTAGCGGACGTTGAGCGCGGCGAGCCCCGCGAACGCGACGTGGAAGAGGCCCACCGCCGTCTCGGCGAAGCCCCAGCAGAACAGGATCTCCGCGCGTCCCCACCCGCCGAGCGACGGCACGTTCGCGAAGAGCGCGTGCAGGAACACGACGCCCACGGCCACGATCAGCGCGTTGCTGACGGCGCCGGCGACGAAGTCGCCGCGGTAGTGCAGCGCCACCTTCAGGCGTTGCGCGACGTGAGCGCCGGGCCGGAGCGGCATCGCGGGAGTAGGTACCGCTTCGTGCGCGTCATCGTCAACGCCGACGACCTGGGCCTCTCGGGGCGCGTCAACGACGCGATCGCCCGGTGCGTGGACGCGGGCGTGGTCACGTCCGTCAGCGTGCTCGCCCGCGCGCCGCTGTTCGGCGAGGCGGTCGCGATGCTGCGCGCGCGCCCCGACGTGAGCGTGGGCGTGCACCTCGATCTCACCGAGTTCAGCTCGCTCGGGCGGTTCGCGCCGGCGGCGCGCGTCGCCGCGGAGTGGCGCGACCAGCTCGCGCGCGTGCGGGACGCCGGCCTCGACGTCACCCACCTCGACTCGCACCAGCACGTCCACTGGCGCTACCCCGCCGTGATCGCCGGGCTGGGCGTGCGGCGCGTTCGCGGCATGACGGGCGTGCGCACCGACCGGGCCGTGGGGCCGGTCCGCGCGTGGATCCAGGCCACGCGCGCGCGCATGTTCCGCGCCCGCCTGCGCGCCCTCGGCGCGAGCACCACCGACGCCTTCGGGAGCGTGGCGGTCCTGCGCGCGCTCGCGCGTCCGGTGGCCACCTTCGAGGCGATGGCCCACCCCGGCGCCGACGAGGAGGAGACCGCGTTCCTGCTCGGCGGCGGGCTCGCCGGCGTCAGCCTGATCGGCTGGCGCGACCTCTGATCGCCTCGGCGTAGTGGCCCTCGAGGCGCGCGGCGAGCGCCGCGAACGACAGCTCGGCCTCGAAGCGGGCGCGCGGCGACACGGCCGGCGCGAGCGAGAGCACGGCGCCGGCGAGCGCCTCGGCGGCGCCGACGGGGAAGAGCGCGCCGGCGCCGTCGACGAGCCACCGGAACGACGGGATGTCGGTCACGACGGGCGGGCAGCCGCAGGCGAGCGCCTCCAGCACGGCGACGCCGCACACCTCGCGCACGCTGGACTGCACCATCAGGTCCGCGGCCCGGAACAGGTGCTCCATCTCCGCGTGCGGCACGCGGCCGAGGCGGGTGACGCCCGGCGGCGTGGGCAGGCCGAGGGTGTCGTCGGTGTAGGCGAGGAACAGGCGCGCGTCGGGACGCGCGGCGCGGACGCGCGCGAAGCCCGCGAGCGTGGTGCGCGGGTCCTTCACGGGGTCGAGGCGGCCGGGGCAGAGGATCGCGGGGTCGCCGGCGAGGCCGGTGCGCGCGCGCGCCTCGGCGCGGTCGCCGGGGCCGAAGAAGGTCGAGGTCTCGGCGAGCGTGGCGACGCGCTCGATCGGGAAACGCGCGGCGTGCTCGCGGGTGGTGAAGAGCGCGAGGTCCACCTCGGCGAGCGCGCGGCGCTCGATCTCGCGGCCCGGCGCGGACGTGGCGGGGTCGCCGCCGTGGTAGTGCGCGACGAGCGCGGCGCCGAGGCGACGGGCGAGCCGGCCGAGCAGGATCAGCGTGGGGTAGAACACGAGGTCGAAGGTGTGGATGACCTCCGGCCGCAGGCGCTCGATCGCCGGGACGATGCCGGGCGCCGGCGTGGGGACCATCGGGTGGCGGCGGGCGAGCCCGACGACGCGACGGGTGAGCCGCGTCGCGACCGTCGGGGGGACGAAGTGCCACGTGACGCCGTCACGGACGACCTCGGCGCGCACCCCCAGCTCCTGCACGACGTGGACCTCGTGCCCCCGCGCCGCCAGCGCGGTCGCGAAGCCGCGGCGGGTGACGTCGGCCTCGACGTGCGCGTCGGGGTCGTCGTGGGTGTGCCAGAGGTTGACGAGGCAGACCCGCATCGCCGGCGCCGTATCGCGCTAAGGGCCCCGCGTGCGCCGCCTCGCGCTCGCCGTCGTCGCCACGCTCCTCGCGCTCGCCGCGTGCGAGGGCGCGCTGCGCCTCCACGAGGGCACGCTCACGTTCCCGGACGACGGTCGCCGCTTCGCGACCCGCCCCGGCACGCGCGGGACCAACTCGCGCGGCTTCCACGACCGCGAGGACGTCCCGAAGGGCGGGATCGCCGTGCTCGGCGACTCGATGACGTGGGGCACCACGACGTGGGAGGAGGCCTGGCCCCGGGTCGCCGAGGCGCGCGTGGGGAGGCCGGTGCTCAACTACAGCCACTACGGCTACGACGCGGCGCAGTCCGCCGCGACGCTGCGCCACCACGTCTGGGGCGACGCGCCCTCGCGGATCGTGTACGCCGCGTACGCCAACGACCTCGTGCCCACGCGGCTCATCACCGTCGGCGAGCTCGCGATCCCCGCGTGGCTCGGGCCGCGCACCGCGCTCGGACGGGCGATCCTCGGCGCGTGGCACGTCCGCCGCCCCGGGGAGGCCGAGGACGTCGCCGCCTTCGACGCCGCGCTCGCGGACATGGCGACCCAGGCGCGCGAGCACGACGTGCCGCTCCTCGTGTTCGGGCTCGCGCCCTGGCGCCTCGGCGACCTCGAGCGGCTGCGGATCGTGGAGGCGCGCTGCGCGGGCGTGCCGTTCGCGAGCGTGGTGCCGTACCTGCGGGGCTCGCCCGGCGACTACGCGCCGGCCAACCGCGACGACGGCGAGCACCCCGGCCCCGCGGGGCACAGGTTGTTCGCGGCGGCGTTCGCGGACGTGTTGGGGAGGTGGGAGAGGGGGGAGCCGCTGCCGAGGGTGGACGATCCGCCGATTACGATGGCGCCGTGAGATCCGCGAGGCGATGGTGGCGCTACCTTTCGGCCCCCCGCGACTGTGCCGGCGCGGGTCCGCCACCGTACAAGGACGTCCTCTGGGTCGAGGACGTGACGCCCGACCAGGCGCGGATGGAGGCCGCGATCGAGCCGCTGCTGCGGCCGGGCGACGTCGTGTTGCACGTCGGCATCGGCTCGTCGCGGATCGCGCGGCGGTTCGGCGATCGCGTCGCGCGCATCGACGGCCTCACGGTGGTGCAGCGCGAGCTCGACGTCGCGCCGGCGATGGCGACGTACCATCCGCGGCTCGCCGACAAGTTCCGCGGGCTCCCGGAGGGGCCGTACGACTGGATCCTCGACAACAACCCGTCGAGCTTCGCCTGCTGCCGGGCCCACTTCGTGGCGCTGCTCGACGGCTACGCCGCGCGGCTCGCCCCCGGCGGGCGCGTGGTGACCGAGCTGCGCGGCCTCGCCTACGCGGAGCGCTACGCCTTCGGGCTCTCGGCGCGCCGGTTCGCGCGGCTGGGGCGCGCGCGCGGGCTCGCGGTCGAGTGGCTCGCGCCTACGGTGCCGGCGTGGCGCCGTCCCACGTCGGGGTGACCATGACGCGGTCGCCGAAGGGGTCGAGGACCACCACGGCGAGGGCCTTGCCGTCCCAGACGCCGATGGCGAGCGTCTCCCGCTCGGGCCACCACGCGCCGAGCGGGGCGTAGTCGAGCGGGAAGCGGCCGCAGGGCTCGAAGGGGCGGGTCTTCTCGCCGCAGGCGTGGTCGAGCAGGTGGCCCACGGGGTCGAACCACTCGGGCGAGAACCGCGGCTCCGACAGCCACTCGGGCCGCACGGTGAACAGGTAGGCGCGCCCCTTCGCGAGCTCCGCCGCGGGCGGGAGCGGCGCGAGCGGCGCGCCCCGCTCGTGGAGGAGCCGGCCGGCGGCGAGGCGCCGGCGCAGCGGCGCGCTCTCCGTGTCGCTCTGGCTGGTGGTCCCGAGCAGCGGGTCGGTGGCCTCCACGTGGAACGTGTCGAGCCACACCTCGCGGCCGGTGCTCGTGCGGACCCAGCCGGGGCCGAGCAGCTCGACGGGCTCGCCCTCGAACAGGAACGCCGGCGAGGTCCACGACGGGTCGTCGAGCGGGATGCCCACGATGGGGCGCTCGCCCGCCTGCTTCACGAACGCCGGGCCCGTCGCCTTCGCCTTGTCGGCCGTGGGCTTCGGCGGCTTCGTCGCGAGCGCCTCCTTCGGGACGTACCAGGCCTGCGAGTGGATGGTGGGGACCCCCCCGGTCTCGAAGCGCACGAACATCCAGCCCTCCGCGCACTCCGCGCGGGCCGGCTTCGCCTCGCCCCGGAGCCCCACCGGGAGGCGCACCTCGTCGGACTCCACCGGCGCGCAGGCCTTCGTCGGCCCCTCCCGGTACGCGGGGGTCTCCTCGACGATCCACACGGTCTCTACGTCCGGCGTCATCGCCCGTACGCCCCGGTCACGAAGTCCTCGACCGCCTTCCTGCGGCGCTCCTCGTCCTCGGCGTCGCGCGCGGGCACGGTCGCCTGGTGCTCGAGCAGCACGCCCAGCCGCTGGTCCACGAACCAGGGGCGGTCCCACGCGCCGCTCGCGACGTTGCGCCAGCGCTCGGCGAGCTCGCGGAACGCGCTCGTGTCGCGGACGGCGGCGTAGTACCCGCCGTCGACGCGCGCGCGGAAGGCGCGGTACCCCGCGAGCGCGAGCGACACGTCGTCGGTGGGCGCGGTCAGCGCGTTTCGCTCGGCGTCGAGGAGCGAGGTGGAGGCCTTCTCCTTCGCGAGCCGCGCGGCGACGGCGTCCCAGCGCGCGCGGGCCTCGCGGGCCTCCGTCGCCTCCTCCACCGCCGCCTCGAGGTCGCGCAGGGCGTCGCGGACGGCGCCCTCCCGCCCGCGGAGCCGCGCCTGTTGCAGCGCCTGGCGCGCGCCGAGCACGGCGAGGTCGGCGAGCCCCTTGCGCGCGCCCCACTCGCCGGGATCCCTCGGGCGGGAGGTGGGGCTCAGCAGCGGCCCGGGGCGCTGGTAGTTGGCGACGACGGCGGCCGCCGCCGCGTCCTTGCGGCCGAGCAGCAGCAGCACCTCCGCCATCTGCAGCCGCACCTCCCACGGGCGGACCTGGAGGTCGGAGAGCGTCCGGTTGCGGACGTAGTCGTCCGTCACCAGCTCGCCGACGGCGCCGTGGAGGCCCTCCTTCACGTGGGCCTCCGTGGTGCGGGCGACGCGCGCCTCCTCGAGCTTCAGGTACCCGTCGAGGTCCCCGCGCACGAGCTTCATGCGCGCCCGCACGGCCGCGATCGCGAGGTCGCGGGTCGCCGGCGACGCGGGGAGCTCGACGGCGACGGCCTTCTCCACCGCCTCCCACGCCGCGTGCACGCGCGTGATCGCCGCGTGGGCGTAGCCCTTGCGCGCCGCGGCGACCTCGGCGGCGACCTTCGCGAGCGCGTCCTCGGCGAGGCGGAAGCCCGGCTCCACCGCGAGCGCCTCGGAGAGGCGCGCCTGCGCGGCGGCGGCGTCGCCCCGGTCGAGCGCCCGGAGCGCGTCGCCGTAGGCCTTCACCGTCGCGAGGCGCTGGACCTCGACCTGCCCGAGCTCGATGCGGTCCTTCGCGCCGAGCTGCACCTGCAGCGCGTCGACGATGCGGAAGGCGGCGTCGTCGACGAGCACGAAGAACTCGCCGCCGTCGGCGCCCACCTCGCCCACGACGTCGGTGGCGGCGACCACCTTGCCCGACTGGACCTCCACGATGCGCAGCGCGATCGCCACCGTGGGGAGCTTCACCGACACGATCTCGCCGAGCACGAGGTGCGTGGCGCCGAGGACCTTGCCCGCCTTCGCGACGGTCGCCGGGTCGACCACGCCCGACTTCCCGAGCGCGATCTCGCCGAGCACGTCCTCCAGCCGGTCGCGCTCGACCACCTCGAGCGTGTCGACGCGCACGAGCTTGGACAGCAGCACGCCCGCGACGCCGGCGCCGGCGCCGTCGAGGGAGGCGTCGCCCGTGCGGTTCTGCAGGTCCATGACGGCCACGCGGGGGGCGGCGAGCGCGAGCGCCACCCACCAGAGGATCACAGGAACCTCTCGACGCTCTTGCGGAACTCGATGCGGTCGACGATGTGGGTGAGGTAGTCGGCGTCGTCGCTCTCCCACACCATCACGGGCGAGAGCGCGTACCGGGCCATCCAGTCCTCGTAGAGCTGGTTCAGCCGCTTGAGGTACGGGAGCGGGATCTCCTGCTCGCTCGGGCGCCCGCGCTTCTTGATCCGGCGCCGGATGCCCCGCACCGAGCAGCGCAGGTAGATCATCAGGTCGGGCGGCTGGAGCGCCTGGCGCATGGCCTCGTAGAGGTCCATGTAGGTGCGGAAGTCGCGCGGGCTCATCTGCCCGCTCTTCGCGAGGTTGGTCGCGAAGATCTCGGCGTCCTCGTAGATGGTGCGGTCCTGCACGATCGTGTCGGCGTGGCCCTGCAGCTCGAGGTGCAGCCGGAACTTGTGCGTGAGGAACCAGAGCTGCGAGTGGTAGCCCCACGTCGCCATGTCGCCGTAGAAGTCGTCGAGGTACGGGTTCGAGGTGTAGGGCTCGTACACGGGCTCGAAGCCGTACTGGGCGCACAGGAACTCGACGAGCGAGGTCTTGCCCGCGCCCATGTTGCCGGCGACGGCGATGAACTTGCGCACCTACAGGTCCAGCGAGCCTTCGTTGCCGTAGAGGTCCGTGACGCGCACGGAGACGACGCCCTCGGCGAGCACCCCGGCGAAGGTGGTGACGCCGCCGCCGCGCGTGCCGGTGGCCTCGACGACCTGCTCGCTGCCGTCGGACATGACGAGCGTGATCGTGGCGGCGTCCTCCGGGAGCGGGTTGTCGCCGCGGGCGTTCCCGTCCATCCCGACGAGGCGCCACCCGCGCGACGGCCCGGCGAGCGAGGCGACGACGTCGCTGCCGCTGACCGCGACCGTGACCGCGCCCGCGACGACCTCGAAGGGATCGCCCTCGACGGTGTAGTCCTCGGTGGTCCACGGCCAGGTGGCGTCGCCGCCGGCCCAGCTCCGGCCCGCCACGTGGAGGCGGTAGGTGCCGAGCGGGAGGCCCGCGCGGTCGGCGACGTGCCCCACGGCCTGCCACGCGGCGTACCAGGTGTGGGTCTGCGTCGCCTCGGGCGGGTTGAGCGGGTCGGGCGTGTGCGCGAGCAGGATGTCGGGCCCGAGCGAGACCGGGCGCCCCGCCGCCGTGAGCACGTCGGACCAGCTCCCGTCCTCGCCCCGCCGCTGGAGCGTGACCTGGGGGTAGTCGACGGCGGGATCGCCGCCCGCCCACGCCATCGCGACGATGCCCTGCACCCGCGGGACCTCCGCCGGGACCGCGATCTCGGGGACGACGCCGGCGTCGACCTCCTCCTCCGAGTAGAGCGGCGAGTACAGGTACGCCGGCGGCTCGGCGAGCAACGTGCCGGCCTCGGGCGTGAGGTCGGGCGGCAGCGTGGGGAGCGTCCAGTCGCCGTAGTCGGTGGTGGCGTACTCCCCGCAGGCGTCGGCCTCCTCGGCGACGTCGGGCGTGGCGAGCACCTCGCCGGACATCACGAGGAGCTGCTCCATGATGTGCTCGCCCTGGAGCGGGCCCCACACGTTGATGTCGATCTCGTAGCCGCCCTGGAGCCAGTCCTCGGGGATGAGCAGGTAGCCCTCGTGGTCCTGCGCGTAGCCGACGGCCATGGTGTGCTCGAAGCCGAGCTCGGCGGCCGCGCGGCGGCGGAACTGCTCGGTGTAGGTGGCGGTGGGCTCGCCCGGGAAGAAGCCGACGAAGAAGTCGTCGGTCGTCTCGGTGCCGTCGGGCTCGGAGATGGGCAGCGGCCCGATTCGCGCGGCGGTGATCGCCGCCTTGCGGTCCTCGACGAGCGGGAGGTCGGAGTCCTCGAGGTCGAAGAAGCCCTCGATGAGGTCGACCATCTTGTCGATGTCGACGCAGTTCACGTAGGGGAAGGACTCGGCGGGCGCGTAGCCGGGGAGGTAGGCGGGGTCCTCGCCGCAGAAGGCCGCGCCGTGCGCGACGTTGAACTCGTCGATGGGCGACGCGATGCTGCCGTCCTGGTTGTAGACGACCTCGTCGGGCGCGAAGTCGTCGTCGTCGACGTAGGGCGCGTAGCGGAGGTCGACGGTGCCGCCGCGGGTGACGCGGATGTCGGCGAGCGTCTCGGGGACGGAGCGCGAGGCGGTCTCGAGCGAGATGAGGTCGGCGGAGGTGGGCGTGCGCTCCCACAGCGCCTCGATCGGGTCGGCGGCGTACTCGCCCACGGTCTCGAGCCGGGCGAACCAGTCGTCGGAGCCGCCCGGGCTGGCGTCGCCGGCCGCGCCCTGGAGCATCGCGACGACGACGGGCGTGTCGAAGCGCTCCTCGAACACGAGCTCGACGTGGCCGGGGGCGTCGATGCTGATCATCGCGTTGTCGGCGTCGAGCGAGGTGCCGTGCATGCCGAAGTTGAAGAGCACGCCCAGCGGCTGGTCGTCGATCGTGTCGATGCGCAGGAGCGTCAGGTACGGGTCCTTGTACGAGCCGGCGGGGATGTCGTCGAAGAACTGGACGTCGTCGTTGTCGCCGCGGCGGTCGTGGTAGACCGCGCCGCCGTCCCAGTCCTTCGCGTAGCCGACGCCGAGCTTGGCGGGCTGCAGGCCGTCGTGGGCCTCGAGCGCGACGGCCTCGGCGCCCTCGGCCATGCGGACGAAGACCTCGTAGTTGAAGAGGTCGCTGCCGAGGTAGAAGTGGCGCTGGTCGCTGAAGTCGCCGTGGGCCGCGTGCGAGTGGTTGGTCGCGACGACCACCTTGCCGTCGAGGTCCTTGCCGGTGGCGGCGGACAGCCGGCGCTCCATCTCCTCGACGAGGCCGTCGAAGGAGTAGATGAGGTCGATCTTGAGGACGACGAGGTCCTGATCGCCGTTGGAGAGCCAGAACGCCTTGACCGGGATGGGCGTCTGCACGCCCGCGGAGGGGGCGAAGCGGTAGGTGTACTGGCTGTCGCGACGGTCGACCTTGCCCTCGCCGCCGAAGCAGCCGCAGCGCGAGGTGTAGCCCGACAGCGGCGTGCCCACGGGCAGCTCGAGGTCCGCCTCGGCCACGCCCGCGAGCGGGGCGCCCATCGCCATCGGCGGCGGATCCGCGTTGACCTCGGCGGGATCGCACTCCGCTTCGGGGGGCTTCGGCTTCGGGTCCTCGCCCTTCACGCAGGACAGGAGGCAGGGGAGCAGGAGCATCGGGGCCTCTCGCGCGTGGGATAGTACGTCGACCGCCGTGCCGCCGCTCGTCCAGAACCTGCCCTCCGAGGTGCCCGAGGTGCGCAGGATGCTCGTGCGGGACGCGGCGGGCGAGCCCGTCGAGGTGGTGGAGGGCGTCGACGCCGAGGCGGTGCCGAAGGGCGGGGTGTTCGCGGACTTCGAGGTGGAGGACGGGCGGCTGGTGCTCGGCGCGCCGCTCGTCCGCGGGCTCGACGGCGCCGAGCCGATCGTGGTGCTCGCCCTCGCGGAGCGCGTGCTGCGCGACCTCGAGACGCTGCACGGCCACGGCGGCGCCCACGGCGCGCTGGCGGCGGAAGGGTGGGGCTTCGACGGCGACGGCGTGTTCCGCGTGCGGCCCGCGTTCCACCTCGCGCCTCCGCCCGGCGATCCGCGGGTCGCCGACGTGGTCGCGGTGGGGCGGTGCGTGG
>JBMOQZ010000069.1:0-3297 GCA_049322475.1 Myxococcota bacterium
TCGGCTCGCTCCTCGCGACGCGGCGCCGGCTCGGACGGGGCCTCGCCCGCCTCCTCGGCCGCCTGGGCGCGACGGACGCGGTCCCACTGGAAGAACCCGCGCAGCGCGACCGCGATGATCGTGTCGGCGTCGGGCCGATCCTTCAGCTGGCGCGCGACGTCCAGCCAGCTCTCGTACGCGGAGGTGCCGGCGGCGTCCTTGATGGTGCGGGCGATGCGCTCGGCGCGGAGCTTGCTGCTCTCCTCCGGCGTCGGCAGCTGCTTCACCTCGAAGAGGATCTTGTGCTGGCGCTCGAGCGTGAGCCGCGTGCTGAAGTCGCCGCCGCCGGCGAGCGTGAGCGCGGTGCCCATCTTGCCGATGCGGCCGGTGCGACCGCAGCGGTGCAGGTACACCGCGGCGTCCTCGGGCAACGCGTAGTTGATGACGTGGGTGAGGTCGCTGATGTCGATGCCGCGCGCGGCGACGTCGGTGGCGACGAGGAACTGCACGGCGCCCGCCTTCACGCGGGCCATGACCTTCTCGCGGCGCGTCTGGGGGAGCTCGCCGCTGATCATCTCGACGCCGAGGCCCTGGCGGTCGAGGAACGTGTACACCGTGTTCACGTCCTCGCGCGTGTTGCAGAAGATGAGCGCCGAGCCCGGCCGCTCCTGCTCGATGAGATCGAGCAGGGCGCGCGCCTTGTGGTAGTCGGGGCTCGTCTCGTAGAGCACGTGGTTGATGTTGGAGACGTTCTGCCCGTCGACCGAGAGGAAGATCTCCTCGGGCTCCTTCAGGTAGGAGCCGATGAGGCCCTTGATGGTCTCGTTGATGGTGGCGCTGACGAAGATGTTCTGGCGGTCCTTCGGGGCGCGGTCGAGGATCTTGCGGACGTCCTCGAGGAACCCCATCGACAACATCTCGTCGGCCTCGTCGAGCACCGCGTGACGCAGCTCGGACAACACGAGGTTGCCGCGCTTGACGTGGTCGAGGACGCGGCCGGGCGTGCCGACGACGATCTCGACGCCGTCGTGCAGCGCCTGCTCCTGCGGGCCGAACCCGACGCCGCCGTAGATGACGGCGATGCGGAGGTCCTTGTACTTGGCGATGGCGGCGCACTCCTGCGCCACCTGGATGGCCAGCTCGCGCGTGGGCGTGAGCACGAGGCCGCGGGGCTTGCGGTCCCCGGCCGCGATCTGCTCGACCAGCGGCACGGAGAAGGCGGCGGTCTTGCCGGTGCCGGTCTTCGCGCGGACGAGCAGATCGCGCCCGGCGAGCGCCGGGTCGATCATCATGGCCTGCACGGGGGTGGCGGCGGAGTACCCCAGCTCGGTGAGGCCCTTGAGGACCTCGGGGGAGATCGGGAAATCGGCGAACGTACGGTCGCTCACGTAGTCCGAGGGGCCGGACTGGACGTTCTCTTCGGATGAACTCGACAACTCACACTCTCTGGAAGGGCGGCGCACACGTCGCGCGCTCGCGAAAGGCGGACTTCGTAACCCGATCGGCGGGCACTTACAACCGAGGGGGGCCTTGCGCGGCGGAAAGGGTCGAATAGGGGAGTTGTCTTTTCCCAAACCGAGGCTTCGATGACCGAGCAGGCCGACGACCTCCTCTCGCGGGTCCGAGCGAGCCGACGCGTTTTGCTGACTGGCCCCGAGGGTCCCGACGGGGACAGCATCGGCGCGTGTCTCGCGCTGCGGCGCCTCCTCCACGTGCGGGCCCCCGGCGTACGCGTCGACGTCGCGGGCTCGCCCGGGCACCGCTACGCGTGGCTCCCCGACGCCGCGGCGATGTTGCCCGACGCGCAGGTCGGGGCCTACGACGGCGTCGTGGTCCTCGACGGCGACCGGCGACGGCTCCCGCCCGCGGTGACGCGCGCGTTCGACGGCGCCGCGTGGACCGGCATCGTCGACCACCACGTCTCGACCGACACCGCCGGCTACACGCTCGCGCTCTTCGATCCTCGCGCGGAGAGCACCTGTGGCATGGTGTACCGGCTCGCCGGCGCGTGGGGGATCCCCCTCGATCGCGACCTCGCCGCGCTCTTGTACGCGGGCGTGATCTTCGACACCGGCGGCTTCCGGTACTCCAACACGCAGCCCTCGACGCACCGGCTCGCCGCCGAATTGCTCGAGACCGGCATCGACCACGCCCAGATCGCGCTCCGGGTGCTGATGGAGCGTCGCAAGCCGGCCCTCGCCCTGTTGTCGCGCGTCGTCGGGGGCGCCACGTTCGTCGCGGGCGGGCGGGCGGTGATCGCCCCCTGCCGGCGCGCCCTGTTCGACGAGGTCGGCGGGGGCGAGGGCGACCTCGAGGGCGTCGTCGACCTGCTGCAGCACACCGAGGGCGTCGACCTCGCGGTGGTCGCCGTCGAGCGCGGCCCCGAGAAGGTGAAGCTCTCGCTGCGGTCCTCCGGCCGCGTCGACGTCGCCGCGCTCGCCAAGCGCCTCCACCCCAACGGCGGCGGCCACGCGAAGGCCGCCGGCGTGGTGCTGCAGGACTCGCTCGAGAACGTGCTCGCGCTCGTGGAGGCCGAGGCCCGCTCGCTCCTCCGGCCCGAAGCCTGAAGCCGCCGCGGCGAACGCCGCGGCTACGTGAGACCCCCGTCCACCACGATCGTCTGCCCCGTGACGTAGGACGCGCCCGGGCCCAGCAGGAAGCGCACGACCGGCGCGATCTCCTCGGGCTTCCCGAGCCGCTTCATCGGCACCATCTGCCGCACGCCGTCGATGAGCTCGGTGGGCAACGCCGTGGTCATGTCCGTGTCGATGAAGCCCGGGGCGACGCAGTTGACACGGATATTCCGTTTGGCCAGCTCCTTCGCCATCGACCGCGTGAACGCGATGATGCCGGCCTTCGCGGCCGCGTAGTTGCACTGGCCCGGGTTGCCCACGATCCCGCTGATGCTGGAGAGGTTCACGATCGCGCCGCTGCGGCGGCGGATCATGACCTGCGAGGCGGCGCGGCAGGCGCGGAACACGGAGCCGAGGTTGGTGTCGATGACGGCGTCCCAGTCCTCGTCGGACATGCGGGCGAGCAGGCCGTCGCGGGTGATCCCCGCGTTGTTGACGAGCAGGTCGAGCCCACCGGCGTCCTCGGCGGCCTTCAGCAGCGTGTCGATCCCCTCGGTGGTCGTGACGTCCGCGCGTACGGCGGACCCGCGCCCGATCTCGGCGACGACGGCCTCGGCGGCGTCGGCGTTCTTGAGGTAGTTGACGATCACGTGCGCGCCCCCGCGGCCCAGCTCCAGCGCGATGGCGCGGCCGATCCCGCGGCTCGCTCCGGTGACGACGGCGATCTTGCCCTGCAACTCCATGC
>JBMOQZ010000070.1:0-3286 GCA_049322475.1 Myxococcota bacterium
ACCGACCGACGCGAGATGACTGGTTGGACCGCATGAACTCCGACACTAGGCGGCCGGATCTCAGAAAGTCAAGCACGCCGTTCTTGTCGTGATCGGCCAGAGCCCGGCGGGAGTATCCTCGACGGAGAATCGATCGCGTAAGCAGATCACCCCTTGAGTATGAGACGTAGTCGAAGTCGCCGAAACTACCGCCCTTCGACTGGCAACTAGGTGCCCGATTCCGAGGCTCCTGTTGCCAATGTGATGGCTGGCACGCGTGGCAACTGACCTCGATCTCTCCAGGGGTCAGTTGCCACGCGGGGATGGTCCGCAGGGACTCGTCGTAGGATGCGGCGAGACCTCGTGACCGACTATCTGCGCTTGCTGCTCGAAGCCTCCGGCGAGGAGTCGGCCGAGGCGCGCCCGCTGCCGCGTGCGCCAGGAAAGGTGGCGCTGACCTCGCGGCTGCCCGCCGTCCAGCGACGCGCGAGCGCGTACGCCGCGACCGACGGGCACGCGTATCTCGCCCAGCCGGTGCAACGGAGCGCGGCAGCGAGCGGGGCGCACGAAGATCCGTTCGCGACGCACCTGCTCGGCGCGCCGGCCGGCGTGGTGCACGCCGCGGCGGCGCACGGGACCGAGGCGCCGGCCCAGGAGCTCCCTCACCTCGATCAGATCCAGGCGTCGTTCGGACATCACGACGTGTCGAAGGTGAAGGCGCACGTCGGCGGCCCGGCGACGGAGGCGAGTGAGGCGATGGGCGCCACGGCGTACGCGACCGGCGATCACATCGCGTTCGCGAGCGAACCGGACCTGCACACCGCCGCGCACGAGGCCGGGCACGTCGTGCAGCAAGCGGGCGGCGGCGTGCAGCTCGAGGGCGGCGTCGGTGCCGCAGGCGACGCGCACGAGCGGCACGCCGACGCCGTCGCCGATCGCGTGGTCGCGGGCGAGTCGGCCGAGGTGCTGCTCGACGAGGTCGCTGGCTCGGCGACGGGCGGAAATGCGCCTGCCGTCCAGCGCCAGGCGAAGGGAGGGGGCGGCAGGACGCCGCCGGCAGCGAGCGGGATCGCGGATGCGGCGCGCGACGTGTCCGACGCCGCCGGCCTCGCTCACCACGAGCTAGGGAGCAAGTCGTTCCCCGAGGCGGCGCTCGCGCGGCTCGATGGCGCGCTCGACGCGCTCGGCGACGCGATCCATCGCCATGCAGGCAACCGGCCGGCCGCCGACGACCGGGCCGTGGAGCAAGCCTTGCGCGCGGCGCGCCAGGTGGCCAACGACATGGCGCAGCGCTCGGGGCCGCTCGGCGCACGCGAAGCGACCTTGCGCGGCAAGATCGACTCGATCGGGCAGCTCGCCAGCGCGCCCGACGGCGGCGCACGCGGCCCGGCCGACCTCACACCGTCCGAGCTTCTGACCCAGGCCGAGACAAGCCTGGAGCAGCTCGCCGCGGCGCGCGAGCTGGCGGCGACGATGGCGATCGATGCCGCCGGGCTCGACCAGGCGATCGAGACGACGGAGGCACGGCGCGACGAGCTGGCGGCGCCCGACGCCACGGCGGCCGATGCCAAGCGTCTGTCGAGCGCCGTGCTCGGGCAGCAGGCGGTCCTGTTCGAGCTGTCGACCGAGATGGGCGAGGTCGTCGCGACGCCGTCGGTGTCGAACGCGACCGTCATCGCCGCGTACCTCGCCGCGATGGCGAAGTCGACCGAGCGGCAGACCGTGGTCCAGCCGTACGTCGAGCGCGCGCGTTACCTCCGCCGTGCCCGTCCCCTGGCGCGGGCGGCGGTGTCGGTCGACGCGAGCGCAGGCGACGTCGCCCTCGTCGGCGCCTACGATCCGAAGGGCGCCGGGGCAGCGCGGCGCGAACAGGCCGCGGTCGAAGCGGCCTTCGCACGGTTGCAGGCGGCCGGGGGCAAGGCGAGCGACTACCAGCTTCGCAAGGTCGAGGTCGACGCGCGCGAGCTGGCCGCCAAGAACCACACGCGCAGGCTGGAGGCAGAGGCGCACATGCTCGCCCAGGCGCTCGGTGCCTTGTCGAGCGGCATCAACCGCTTCGACACGGACCAGGCGAAGCTGAAGAGCGACCTCGAGGTGTTCATCGTCGAGTTCCAGCTCCTGCGCGAGCACTACGCGGAGAAGGTGGAGAAGGCGTCCGATGAGCACGGCGCGTCGGCGGAGGGACCGTGGGAGATGCTCCGTGCGCGCGAGCGGGCGCTCGACGCACTGGAGCAGAAGACCCGGGCACTCCTCGCCCGCGGGGATTTCCTGGAGACGCTGAGCCGCGCGTATCGGAAGGAGAAGGACGCCCAGGTCCGCGCGTTCGCCCAGCAACTGCTCACGACGATCGCGCTCACGCTCGCCGGCAATGTCGCCGCGTCGCTTGCGCGTGGCGCGGCGGAGGGCGCGTGGATGGCCCGCGCGGCGCGCGCCGGCATGACCGAGGCGGAGATGGGTGTGGCGATGGCGCGCGCCGAGGCAGTGGGCGCCGCGGCCGGGTTTGGTGCCGACGTCTTCGTGAACACGCTCGGTCAGAAGCTCCAGGGCGACGGCGCGTCCTTGCTCACGATCCTCACGATCAACGTGGTGAGCCCGATCGTGCTGGGGAAGATCACGCGCGCCTTCGCGCCGCTCGCCAAGGTGAATGTGGCGGCATCGCGGTGGAAGAAGGCGGGCGAGTGGCTCGTCGACGCCGCCTACGACAAGCTCGCGCTTTCGGTCGAGATGATCACGGGCGCCGCGGTTGACTACGCGTCGCGGATCCTGCTCGGCGCCCAGGCGCAGGACCCGACGGAGCAGCAAGCCGAGGAGTGGCTCTACCAGGGCGCGGCGATGGCGATCGGGCGGCACATGTCGGCGCGCAGCCAGACCATCGTCGCCAAGCTGGAGAAGCTCCAGGCCAAGAGCCGCCGCTCGTTCGCCGACATCATCACGCGCGCGCGGGGCCTGGGTGGCGAGGGCGCCGAGGTGGCTGGCAGCGGCAACCTCGCCGCGGCGAACCGGCTGCTCGCGAAGTACGAGCAGATCCTCAGCGACCAGGCGCTCGCGCGTGCAGGTGCATTCGACGACGCGCCGACGAGCGACCGGCTGGAGCGGCTCGGGCTCGAGACGCTCGTCCCGGATCGGGTGTTCGAGGGCACGCCGGATCAGGTCGCGCGGGCGCTCGATATTGTGGGCGCGGGCGGCGACCCGCCGCGCGTGCATGCCCAGGCCGACGGTGGCTATCGCTACCACGTGGTCGGGGCCGACGGAGCGCCGGTCGAGCTCGTCGCGCGCCCGCCCGCGACGGGCGGGCGCGGAGGCGGAG
>JBMOQZ010000071.1:0-3281 GCA_049322475.1 Myxococcota bacterium
CCCGGGGATCGCCGTCGTCGCCGCGATCGCCGTCGCCGGGTGGTGGATCTCCCAGCGCCCGGCGCCCGCGCCGGCCCTTCCGGCGCCCGAGGTGGCCGCGCCGGTCGAGGTGCCCGCGCCCGTGCCGGTGACGCCCGAGCCTCCGCCTCCGCCCGTCGTCGCGCTCGGCCCGATCGAGACGATGACCGCGCGCGTGGGCGCCGTGGAGGAGCCTCGCGCCCTGCTCGTCGCGCGGGCGTGGACCGCCCGGCTGGGCGGCGACCGCGACGGGGCCGTGCGGCTCGCCGAGCGCGCGGTCGCCCGCTCGCCCGAGGACCCCGAGGCGCTCGCGCTGCTCGCCGAGCTCTACGTCGAGGCCGACCAGGAGCCCGACCTCGCGCGGGAGCTGCGCCGGCGCGCCCAGCAGAAGGGGCCCCAGAACGTCGCCGCGAGCCGCGCGATGGCGCGGATCGCCTGGACCCAGGGGCGCGTCGACGCCGCGCTCGCCGAGGCCGAGCGGTGCGTGTCGCTCGCGCCGGACGACGTCGGCTGTCGCGCGGTGAACCTCGCCGTCACCGAGGGCGGCCGCGATCCCGCGAACGTGCTCTACGCCTACGACGAGCTCGCGAAGGCCTGGCCCGCGAACCGCGAACTGGCGCGCCGTGGCGCCCTCCTCGCCGTGGCGGCGGACGCCGGCGGCGCGGAGGACCGCGTCGCCGCCGCGCGGAAGCTCCTGCCGAAGGACGAGGACCTCAAGCGCGCCGACGCGAAGCTGCGGATGCGCGTGGGCGACCTCGACGGGGCGCTGTCGCTGCTCGGGGTGCCGTCGCCGAACGCCGCGCCCGACGGGGCGCTCGACGCCGCCGCGATCCTCGTCGCGAAGGGCGACGGCGCGGGCGCCCGCGCGTGGCTGGACGCCCTGCCCGAGCCCGGGCGCGCCGAGTCGCGGGCCCGCTACCGCCTGCTCGCCGTGCAGGCCCGCCTCCTGCTCGCGCGGGCCGACGCCTCGCGGTCGCCCGAGGTCGCCGCCGCGGCGGCCGCGCTCGCGGATCTCGGCGGCCGGAGCGCCGCGGAGATCCAGGCGAAGGTGCTCGCCGCCACGTTCGCCGGCGGGGACGTCGCCGCGGCGTGGACGGCGCCGGACCCGGAGAAGAGCCCCCGCCGCGACGTCGCGCGGGCGTGGCTCGCCCGGGCGGCCGCCGAGGTGGCGGCCGGGCGCCCTCCCGAGGCGCTGTCGGCGGCGGAGGAGGCCGTGAAGGCCGACCCGTCGGACCCGACCGCCCACCTCTGGAAGACGCAGGCGCTCCTGCTCGCGCAGAACGGGAACGGCGCGATGGCGGCGCTGCGCGCGGCGGTGGCCGCGGTGGACGGGCAGGCGGCGCGTCGCTCGCCGGTCGACGCGGCGCTCCCGGTGCCGGCGCCCGCCCACCTCGCGCTCGACAAGCTCGGCGCGGGCGACCTCGCGCTCCGCAACCAGCGCGCGCTCGCCGAGGACGTGATCGCGTGGCTGCGCGGCGGGTCGCCCTCGCTCGACCCGTCCGACGTCACCGAGGCGGAGCTGCACGCGCTGCGCGCGCGCGTGCGCCTCGCCCGCGGCGACGCCGCCGGAGCGCTCGTCGAGATCGAGAAGGCCGCGGCCATGCAGCCGCGACAGGCCGCGTGGCACGTCGTGCGCGCGCAGGCCCAGGTGGCGCTCGGACGGTGGTCCGACGCGGAGCGGAGCCTCGAGACCATCCGCAGCGCCGGACACCGGACCCCGATCGTGAGCGCGCTGCGCGCGCAGGTGGCGAAGGCCCGGAAGAGCCCGGCCGCGGCGCTCGACGCGGCGCGGGAGGCCGTGGCCGCCGATCCCGCCGACGTCGTCGCGCGGCGGCTGTTGCGGGAGCTGGATTGAGGGGGCCGCGAGCCGGGGGCGCTCCGTGAGGATCCTCGTGGTCGGCGGGGGGGGGCGCGAGCACGCGCTCGCGTGGGCGCTGGCGAAGCACGGGCACGCGCTCGCGTTCACGCACGAAAACCCGGGGTTCCTGGGCCTCGGCGAGCCGAGGGGCGCCGACGCGCTCGCCGCCGCGGAGGGCATGGACCTCGTCGTGGTCGGGCCCGAGGCGCCGCTCGCGGAGGGGCTGGTCGACGCGCTGACGGCGCGCGGGATCCCCGCGTTCGGGCCCACCCGCGCGGCGGCGCGGCTCGAGACGTCGAAGGTGTTCGCGAAGGCGTTCGCCCTCCGGCACGGGCTGCCGACGGCGCGCTCGCGGACGTTTTCGCGTGGGGACGCCGTCGCCTGGGACGGGCCCGGCGTCGTCAAGCTCGACGGGCTCGCCGCCGGCAAGGGCGTGTGGGTGTGCGACGCGGGCGAGGTCGCCCCGGCGATCGGGCGCGCGCTCGCGATGCGGGACGCGCCGGTGCTGGTGGAGGAGCGGCTCGAGGGCCCGGAGCTCTCGGTGCTGGCGCTCTCGGACGGCGAGCGCTGCGTGCCGCTCCTGCCCGCGCGCGACCACAAGCGCCGCTTCGACGGCGACGAGGGCCCGAACACCGGCGGGATGGGCGCCGTCGCGCCGGTGGACGTGCCGGCGGGCGACCTCGCGGCCTGCCACGACACGCTCCGGCGCGCGATCGCCGGGATGGCCCACGACGGGACGCCCTTCCGGGGTGTGCTCTACGGCGGCTTCATGCTCACGCGCGAGGGGCCGCGCCTGCTCGAGTTCAACGTCCGCTTCGGCGACCCCGAGTGCCAGCCGCTCGTGACGCTCCTCGACGAGGACCCCGCGCCCTGGTTCCTCGGCGCGGCGAGGGGCCGCCTGCCCGACGGCGCTCCGCGCTGGAAGGCGCAGGTCGCCTGTTGTGTGGTGGTCGCCGGCGAGGGCTACCCCGAGCGGCCGGCGGACGCGCCGATCGAGGCCCTGCCGAAGGACGACGTCGACCTGGTCACGTTCCAGGCCGGCACCCGCCGCGTGGACGGGCAGCTCCGGGCCGTGGGCGGGCGCGTGCTCGGCGTGACGGGCCTCGGCCCCACGCTGGCGGCGGCGCGGATGCGCGCCTACCACGGCGTGCGCGAGGTGCGGTTCGCGGGGGCGAGCTGGCGCACCGACATTGGAGCGTCGTGGCCCGACGCGTGAGCGGCGGGACGCGGCGCTCGCGGAGGGGCCAGGCCGCGGGGTCCCACGGAGTCGGGGCCCGCAGGGCCACGACTTCGTGGGCGCGGCCGTGCGAGCACTGCGAGCGCGGGTCGCTCAGGAGGGCGACCCAGGCCCCGAGCCCGCCCCCGGAGCCGCGCCCAGGATGGCGCAGGCCGCGGGGTCCCGCGG
>JBMOQZ010000072.1:0-30147 GCA_049322475.1 Myxococcota bacterium
GTCGTCGCGCCGCTCGGGGTGCGCGGGCTCGCCGGGACCCCGCTGGCCCACCTGCTGCGGCTCGTCGCGCCCGAGCTGCGCGGGGGCGCCGTCTACGCCGCGCCCGGGTGGTGCCCGTTCGCCGAGCGCCTCGACCACCTCGACGGGCCCGCGTTCCCGCAGGAAGCGACACACCCCGACACACCGGCGTTGCTCACCTTCACGACGGGCAGCACCGGCCGGCCGAAGGCGATGGCGCGAACCCACGGCCTGCTCGAGGCGCAGCGCGCGGCGCTCGCGCGACACATGTGCGTGACACATCTCGATGTGTCACTCGAGACCCTGCCCGTGTTCGCGCTCTCCTCGCTGGCCGCCGGCGCGAAAGTGGTGCTCGCCGACTGCGACCTGCGGCGGCCCGGGAGCGTCGATCCGGCGCGGGTGGTCGCGCAGATGCGCGCGCAGAAGGTGACGGTGGCGACGGCTTCGCCGGCGTTCTTCGCGCCCATCGCCCGATGGCTCCTGACACGTGGCGAGACGTATCGCGGGATGCGCGCCCTCTGGACGGGCGGCGCGCGCGTGCCGGCGGCGCTGCTGCGCGAGCTGTGCGCGGCGTTCCCCGCGGCGAACGTCGAGGTCGTGTACGGATCGAGCGAGGCCGAGCCCATCGCCGGCGTCGACGCCCGCGACCACCTCGACGAGATCGACGCGGGCGAGGCCGACGGCGAGGGCGCGCTCGTCGGGACGCCCGTCCCGGACACCCACGTGCGCGTGGTGAAGCCCGGCACCTTCGAGGAGACCGACGGCATCGGCGAGATCGTGGTCGCCGGCGACCACGTCAACCCCAGCTACTTCCGCGACCCCGAGGCCGACGCCGCCACGAAGGTCCACGCCGAGGGTCGCGTCTGGCACCGCACCGGCGACACCGGCCGCCGCGACGCCCGCGGGCGGCTCTGGCTCGTGGGCCGCGTGGCGGACGTCGTCCACGGCCTGCACCCCTACCCGATCGAGGCTGCCGCCGAGCGGATCCCCGGGGTCCGGCGAGCCGCGTTGATCGACCGCGCGGGCGCGCCGCTGCTGTGTGTCGAGGGCGAGGACGGCGTCGTGGAGCGTGTGCGGGCCACCGTGAAACACGTCGACGTATCGGCCGTGTCTCACATCCCCGTCGACCGCCGGCACAACGCGAAGGTGGATCGCGCCGCCCTCCGCGCGCTGGTAGGATGAGCGCGATGTGGCTGTGGTTGCTGGCGTGCAGCGAGCCGACCGTCTCGAAGGGCTTCGACTTCGAGGGGGGCGACTTCCAGTTCTACACGGTCATCGCCCGGGACGAGTGCCTCGGGGGCGCGCTCGAGGCCATCTTCATGCCCGAGGGCCCCGACGAGCGGCACCCGTTCGAGTGCCCCATCCACATCCCGTCGGCCGACGAGCTCCCGTCGAGCTACGACATCGACCTGCGCGATCCCTTCGTGGGCATGCCGGTCACCGTCGAGGACGCCGGCGACGGCACGTTCGCCGTCCGCGGCTCGGTGATGGAGGAGGTCGTGCTCGACCGGCCCAAGTACGGCGACTGCGCCGTCACGATGGTGGTCGACGCGGACCTCGCGCCGCAGGAGGCCGACTTCGTCACGGGCGAGGCGCGCATCGAGGTGTCCGACCCGCGCGGCGAGGACGAGCTCTGCCCCGTGTTCGGCGGCGATCCGTGCACCGTCACCCTCGCGCTGGAGGCCGAGCGCCTTTGACCCTCCTCCTCCTCGCCTGCGCGCCCGAGCCCGAGATCGTCGATCGCCCGGTCCAGACCTACGGCGACGACACCGGCACCGCCGCGTGGAGCGGGCCCTGCCCCGAGTACACCGTGCAGATCGGGGACCTGTGCGTGGACGCCTACGAGGCGTTCGTGCTCGACGGCATCGCCGTCTCCCTGCCCGGCGCCGACCCGACCACCTTCGTCACCTGGGACGACGCGCGCTCGGCCTGCGCCGCGGCGGGCAAGCGGCTCTGCACCACCGCCGAGTGGCAGACCGCCTGCGCGTGGGGCGGCGGGACCTACCCCTGGGGCGAGGAGCCCGCGCCGCACGAGGTCTGCGCGATCCCCGACCCCGAGGGCAACCAGCGCTACGACGAGGTCCAGCCGGCAGGGTCGCTGCCCGACTGCCGCAACCCCAACGGCGTGTTCGACCAGGTCGGCAACGTGTGGGAGTGGGTCGACGAGGCCGGCGAGCCCTACAAGGTGGGCGGCGCGTACTACACCGGGACCGCGAACGCCGTGTGCGCGTCGCCGCCCGTCTACCACGACGGCGACGGCACGATCGGCCTGCGCTGCTGCGTGGACGCGCGCGAGTGAACGTCCAGGAGGGCAACGTCGGCAACCGCGGGGACGTGCTCAAGCACGAGGCGCTCGTGGCGTTCGCCGAGCTCCTGCTGGCCCGCAACCCCGGCGGCGTTCGGCACGTCGAGACCCACGCGTTCCGCCTCGACGCGCCGCTGTCTCGCCCGTGGACGGGGACGGGCCGCTACGCCGAGCTGGAGGCGCCCTGGGTCGCCAAGGGGCGCTATCGCTGCTCCGCCGGGCTCGTCGCCGACGTGCTCGGCCCCGCCGGGCGCCTCGTGCTCGCCGAGGCCGACCCCGAGACGCGCGCCGCCCTCGCCGCGCAGGTGGCGGCCGAGGGGCTCCGGCTGGAGCTCCTCGTGGAGGACGCGCTCCTGCTCGCCTCGCGCGAGCTGCCGCCGATGGCGATGCTCGTCCACGTCGACCCCTTCGATCACCCCGCCCGCTACTGGCCGACCGTCTCGCACCTGCTGCGATGGCGCGGCGACCGCGACGCGATCGTGGTCGCGTTCGCGTACGACCGCGGGGGGCCGATCGAGTGGCCGGGCGCGCCCGAGGGGACGGTGGCGATCGGGGCGAGGTGGGACGCGCCCTACGGGCTCGCCGCGTGGGCGACGCGCGGGATCGCCGAGGCCGCGCGGTGGTGATCAGCCGCGCGTGGGCGACCACGCGGCGCGGCGCAGGAAGCTGCCGCGGAGGTACTCCTGCTCGATCACGGAGGCCATCTCCTCGACGTCGCGGAACTGGTCCCAGTCGACGCGGATGACGGGGACGGACCGCGAGATGTCGCGGAGGAAGCTCTCGTACTCTTCGTAGAGCGCGCCGAGGTACTCGAGCGAGACGCCGGACTCGACGTCGCGGCTGCGCGTCTTGATGCGCTCCAGCGATCGCTCGGGCTTCACGTCGAGGTACACGATGACGTTCGGCCGGCACATGAAGTTGGACATGTGCCGGAAGAGCGAGACGTACGTGCGGTAGTCGCGCTCGTCCATCAGCTTCAGCGACACGAGCGTGCGCGCGAAGACGGCGTCCTCGTAGATGGTGCGGTCCTGCACGCCGCCGCCGCCGCGCCAGATGATCTCCTGGTGCTGCTGGAAGCGGCGGTTGAGCAGGTAGATCTGGGTCGCGAACGCGTAGCGGGCGGTGTCGCGGTAGAAGTCGGCGAGGTACTCGTTGTCCTGCACCGGCTCGTAGTAGACGGGCAGGCCGAGGTGCTTGCCCAGCGCGGTGGCGAGGGTGCTCTTGCCGGCCCCGATCATGCCGGCGATGCCGATGAAAAGGTCCTGAAGGCGCTCCATGCGGTCCCCGGGAGGGGGCGATGCTATCCCGGGCGGGTTAGCTCCGGGGCCCTTCGGAGATTGCAATGGCCGTCCAGGCTGGCATCGTCGGCCTCCCGAACGTCGGCAAGAGCACGTTGTTCAACGCGCTCACCGCCGCGGGCGCCGCCGCCGCCAACTACCCCTTCTGCACGATCGAGCCGAACGTGGGCGTCGTGCCCGTGCCCGACGAGCGGCTCGCGCAGCTCAACTCGGTCATCCCGACGAAGCAGATCCTCCCCGCGGCCGTCGAGATCGTGGACATCGCGGGGCTCGTGCGCGGGGCCAGCAAGGGCGAGGGCCTCGGGAACCAGTTCCTCGGGCACATCCGCGCCGTCGACGCGATCCTGCACGTGGTTCGCTGCTTCGAGGACCCGGACGTCGTCCACGTCGAGGGCGGGGTCGACCCCGACCGCGACATCGACACCATCGACACCGAGCTCATCCTCGCCGACCTCGACTCGGTCGTGAAGCGCATCGACCGCTTCAAGAAGCAGTCGAAGGGCGGCGACAAGGAGGCGCTCTTCCACCTCGGCGTCGCCGAGAGGCTCTTCGCGCTGCTCGACGGGGGGAAGCCCGCGCGGGCGGGCACGTGGACGGACGAGGAGGCCGCGAGCGTCAAGGACGCGCAGCTCATCACCGCGAAGCCCGTGTTGTACGTCTGCAACGTCGACGAGGCGCAGCTCGCCGGCAACGCCTTCGTCGACCGCGTGCGCGCGCGCGCCGCGACGGAGGGCGCCCGGGTCGTGGTGTTGTGCGCCAAGATCGAGGCCGAGGTCGCCGAGCTTCCGATGGAGGAGCGCGCGGGCTTCCTCGCCGAGCTGGGCATCGCCGAGCCGGGGCTCGCCGCCCTCGCCCGCGAGGCCTACCGGCTCCTCGGGCTCCAGACCTACTTCACGGCGGGCCCGAAGGAGATCCGCGCGTGGACGGTGCGCGTGGGCGCGCGCGCGCCCGAGGCGGCCGGCGTCATCCACTCCGACTTCGAGCGCGGGTTCATCCGGGCCGAGGTGTACGGCGTGGCCGACCTGCTCGCGGCCGGGAGCGAGGCGGCGCTGAAGGCGACGGGGAAGATGCGGGTGGAGGGGAAGGAGTACGAGGTGAGGGATGGGGATGTGATGCACTTCCGGTTCAACGTCTAGCCCCCCCGACCGCGGGCTCCGACGCCGTCGGCGTCCCCACCCACCACGTCCCGTCGTAGGTACCGCCCGCCTCCTCCCACTCGATCCGAACGCCGAGGTCGGCGTCCGCCCGCCCGAGCGCATGGGGGCCGCACCCGTCGCGCTGGCAGTTCCATGCGAAGCCCGCGCCGTACCGCTGGTCGAGGGCCACGAGCCGCGGGCCGAGGTCGGCGAGGCGGAAGGCGAGCGGCTCGTAGTCCGCGTTCTCGCGGAACCCGCGCGTCCGGCGCGCGTGGACGTTCCCGACGAGGACGATCTCCACGCCTTCGGGATGGGAGGCGAGCCAGGCGCGAGTGCGGGTGGCCATGCCCGCGTCGCGAGCGTCGTCGGCCGGGTCCACGAACAGCAGCTCCACCGGCGCACCCGCGGCTCGCCAGCGGCTCACCGTCTCGACGAGGTCGAGCATCGCGACGCTGCGACGACCGTCCTGGCGCTCGACCGTCAGGAACTCGGACTCCAGCAACGCCGCGCGGTCGCCCGCGATCGGCTGCAGCGAGGCCGGCCACTCGATCGCCACCCCCACGGTGCGCCCGGCCCGCATCGCCGTACACGCCGCGGCGAGCACGAACCGCGGGGCCTCCGCGGTCCCGTGCATCTCGCCGAACACGACGACCTGGCCCGGATCGAGCGCCTGCCGCCAGTCTAGCGGCGGGCCGGGGTCGCACGCGGGGACGGGCATCGCGGCCCCGATGGTAGCCGCGCCACGTAAGTTGAGAAAGTGCCGCCGTTCTACACCCAGCGCCGTGTGGGCCGTGTTGAGGCCCAGCAGGCCGAGAGGCGCCCGCCCGACGGCGAGAGGACCCGCATGGGTCGCGCCGCCGGGGTCACGCCGACATGCCCTCCCGCGAATTCGCTGGCGGCCAAACCGGCGGTACGATCGCCATCCCCGCCGGGTCCCTCCGACCCACGTGGGTCGCGCGCCGCACCCCGCGCCGGTCCTGCACGACGATGCGTCCCTCCGCGTCCCGCCAGATCGCGAGCACGCCGTCGTGCACCATCCGATGGTGGACGAAGCAGATCGACGTGAGGTTCCACGGGTGGTGGCTCCCGCCCAAGGCACGTTGGAGCAGGTGGTGGATCTGCAACCAACTGCGGTGCTGGCACCCGGGCACGGTGCAGCGCCCGCCGTCGAGGAAGAGCACGCGCTCGCGCACCGAAGGCGGGACCTCGTGGGTCACGTGCCCCTGCTTCGGCCCCGGCCGCATGTCGACGACCAGCGCGTCGCACGCGGCCTCGCCCGCGACGGTGTCGGAGACCTCCGCGTCGTGCGCGTGGACCTCGCTGCAGGTGTCACACCGCACGAGGACCTCCTTGTAGACCTCCTCGCTCGCCGCGCCGTCGGGCGGATCGGCGGCGAGGAACCGCCGCGCCACGTCGGCGAGGAGCGCGCCGTCCTCGACGTCGCCGCGCTCCTCCCCCGCGCGGGCGCGGGCGATCCGGAGGGCCTCGAACAGCACCTCCGCGTCGGCGGCCTCCATCTCGAACGACACACGCCGGCGGCACGGAGCGCGCGCGGGCTCGCCGTCGGGCGACGGCTCGCCGGCCGAGGTGTGCGCCACCTCGCGCTCGAGCTCGCGTGAGGTGAGCGCCTTCGCCCGCGCCACCCAGGCGGCGACGTTGGAGGGTGTGGCGACGCGCACCAGCTCCCGCGCCTTCGTCCAGTCCAGCTCGCCCGCCGCCATCGCGTCCGCGAGCTCCGGGAGCGTTGGGAGCTTGCGCCCGATCCGGAGCAGGTCCCGGGCCCGGCGGCCCTCGAGGTCGAGCACGACGCGGGCGTACTCCTCGATCGAGGCGTGCCCGAGCTCGCGGTGGAGATCGTGGTCCTCCATCTCGGCGAGGAGCACCGCGAGATCGTGCTCGGCGCGCCGGTGCGCGCGCCGCGCGGAGAGGAGGCGTTCGCTCAGCGCCTGCGCGCGCGCGAGGGGCGTAGAAGGCATGGATTCACCCGGTTCCCGGATGGAAGGTATCCGGGTGGGGAGGGGGTGCAAGGTGTTTTCGTGTCGATTTGGCGGAACGGAGTGAGCCGGCGCGGCGGAGCGGTCATCGACGTCCAACGGGGCGGATCACGTCGCGGCCGTCCGTGGTCGGGGCATGATGCGGGCGGCAATCCTGGCGCTCGCCAAACGTTGTGACACAGGGGGCGCGGTGCGACCCACGTGGGCCACGCGCGCGGGTCGCGCGCCGGATCCCGTTCGACCCGCGCCCCCGATGGGTGCAGCAAGGGTACCCTCCCGTCGTGCGCCCCCTCGTCTTCGACCTCGACCAGACGCTGCTCCGCGGCGAGGACGTGGACTGGGCGACGTGGCTCGCCTCCATCGAGGAGGCGCTCGGCGTCGCGGTCCCGATGGATCAGGACTGGACGAGCTACCCGGTCCACACCGACCACGGCCTCGTCCGGGAGATCTCCCGCCGCCACCGCGGTCGCGAGATCACGCCCGAGGAATGGGCCACGTTCGAGCGGGCCTGGCTCGCCCGCCTGGCGGACATCCTCGTCGCCTACACGCCCGTGGCCGGCGCCGCGGCGATGCTGGCAACGGTGACCCGCGCAGGGATCGCGACGGGGAACCTCCACCGCGCGACCCAGCTGAAGCTGCGTCACTCCGGCCTCGACCACTTCGGCTTGCCGTGCACGTGCTCCGACGACGCACCGGACCGCGCGGCGCTGGTGCGGGCCTGCCTCGAGGGGCTCGGCTGGCGCCCGGGCGAACCCGCCACGTCCGTGGGAGACGGGGTCTGGGACGTGCGCGCCGCGCGCGCGCTCGGGATCGGGTTCGTGGGCGTCGCGCAGTCCGACGCCCACGAGGAGCGCCTGCGGGCGCACGGCGCGAGCCACGTCGTGCGCGACTTCACCGACCTCGAGGCGTTCCGGGCCGCGGTCGGGGCGTGCGAGGCTCCGCGCTGAGCGCCGCCCGCCGGGCCGTGCGCGGCCTCGCGCGCCTCGGGGTCGCCGGCGCGAGGGTCCCTCCGCTCGATCGCGTGCGCGGGGGAGCTCGGCGGCGCGGAGCGCCCGTACCATGGGCGCATGACGCCGTCCTTCACCGTGGACATCGCCCTCTCGGTCCCCCCCGAGCGTTTCGGCCGCGGGAGGGCGGAGGCACGGGTGGACGCCGGCCCCGAAGGGTTCGACGCGGCCTCGCTCGGCGCGCAGCTCGCGCGGATGCTCGACGCGCGCGCCGTCCGCGCCGACGCGCTCGTCTTCGAAGACGTGGGCGTCCTGGCCTCCATGCCCTGGGAGGCCGTGGCCGTCGTCGACTTCGCCGGCGCCCTCGTCCCGCTCCTCGGGGGCGCGCCACGCGGACCGCTCCATGCGCGCGTGAACGTTCGGCTCCCCCTCCCCGAAGGCTGGGCCGCGCCGTCCTGTCTTCCCGACTCGCGGAAGGGGAAGGTCGGGCCCGCCGGCTGGAGCGCGCGGTGGCGTCGCGCCGCCGGCGCGCTGACCGGCACGTTCGCGCTCGCGGTGAGCACGCCGCCGAGCGAAGCGGAGTGGGCGACCCTCGCGGAGGCCCTCGCCGCGATGGCGCCGGAGACGGTGAAGGTCGGTCCCGCGTGCCTCGGCGCGATGGCGTCCCTCGACCTCGCGCGCGCGGCCCGCAGCGCCGCCCGCGATCCACGCGCTCGCCCCGCCTGGCTCGCCCAACACGGCTTCCTCGACGCCGCGCTCGCCGAGGTCGCGGCCGACGACCACCTCGCGCGCGCCTGGCTCCTGCGCCACGACCCGCTCGGGCGGCCGTTCCACCCCGGCCACGACCGGGAGGGCGCCCTCGCCGAAGCCCGCGCGGCCGTCGCCGCGGGCGCTCACGGCGCGGACCGTCTGCTGGTGGAGACGTTGCGGGACGGGCGGGGCGCGGCGCGCGACTTCCCGACCGAAGACGCGGGCGAGCTCCTCGAGGCCATCGGGCGCCTGCACTCCTCGGTGGCCCGGGCCCACGCCGGCGACGCGGTGATGTGCCTCCTCGCGCTCGGGCGCGCGGACGAGGCACGCGCGCTCCTGCCCACGGCGGGGCACACGCCGGCCGGGGTGGCGGCGGTCGCGATGCTCGACGGCGTCAAGACGGCGCGGGCGCACCTGAAGGCGGCGAGCGTCGCCGGCGAGCGGGCCGAGGTGCAGCGAGAGGCCGCGAACCACCTCTTCGCGCTCCGGCGCTACCGCGAGGCCGTCGAGGTCGCCCCGAGCTGGGCCGCGCCCGGTGGGTGCGACAAGGACTGGCTCTTCGGATGCCGACGTGCCCAGGACGTGCCCGTCGAGCCCGGCTCACCCGTCGCCGCGCTGCGCGCGGCCGCGCGCGTGGACGGCACCGGGGGCGCCGAGTCCCTGCGGTCCGTGGCCCCCTACACCCGCCGCCGCTACGGGGACGTGGCCGTGGCCGATCTGCTCGTGTCGAGCGCGGAGGTCATCGCCGCCGACCGGGCCGTGGGCGCGTTCGTACAGTCCACCATCCGGATGAACGGCTTCACCGTCCGGGTCCCCAGCTGGTACGTGCCGGACGGCGACGGGTGGCGCCTCGTCACCGCGGGTGTCGACGGCTACGGGCGCCTCGGCGAGGAGGCGCTCCGGCGCCTCCCCGGCGACCCGGCCGCCGCGCGCGCCCTGCTCGGGTGGGCCGTGGAGGGGGCGGCGGGCGACGACACGCTCGGCATCGCCTGGACGGCGCTGCGCGACCTGCCCCACGGCCCCGAGCGGTTCGCCGGCGCGCTCGCCCTCCACGCGGATCCGGGCCGCCCGGTGCCGCCCACCGCGGACCTCCCGCCCGACGCCGCGGGGCCCCTGATCGAGATCGTGGTGCGCGCGCTCGTAAGTGCCGAGCGATGGGTCGACGCGTTGCCCCTCGCCGAGGACGCCGTCGCGCGCACGGCCCCGCGCGCCGCCGCGCAGCCCGGGCTCGCCGCCGCGGCCCTCTCGCGCGCCGCGTACCTCCGCGCCGTCACGGGCGACTTCGCCGGCGCCCGGACGGCCAGCGACGAGGCGGTCGCCCTCCTGCCCGACGATCCCGTGACGCTCGCGCGGCACGCCCAGGTGCTCGCGCGGATCGGGGCGCCCCCCGAAGAGGTGCTCGCCACCGCCCGGGCCGCATCCGGGCAAATTGCCCCCGTGTCGGTCGTGCCCTTCCACAACGTCGTCTGGTACCTGCTCTTCGGGACGGAGGCCGACCGCGCCGTCGCCTCGCGCCTCGCGTCGTCGGCGCACGGGCAGGGCCTCGAGGCGGCGCTCCCCGCCTGGGCGAGCACCGCCGCGGCGGCGCACCTCGACTCGCCGGGGCTCGCGCGGATCTCGCTCCGGCAGGCGTACACCGGGCCCGTCCCCGCGACCCCGGCGGTCCTGTACCTACGGGGGTGCTTCGCCGACGCGATCGGCGAGGTCGCGATCGCGCGCGCCTGCCTCGGCGCCGTCCCCCGGAGCAGCGGCCCCGACGCGGCGTTCACCGTCGGCGCGCTCGCGGACGCACGCCTCGCCCTCCTCGAAGCGCGCGCCGCCCCGGAGACGAAGCGCGGTCGCGCGGAGGGCGGCGACATCGCCTTCCGCGCCCGTTACGCCCGCTTCCTCGACGACCTCGACGCGATCGCCTCCGAACACGACGAGCTCACCGACACCGACGTGCGCGAGCGCCTCCACGCCGTGCTCAGCTGGTACTTCGTCCACGATCGTCCGCTGGAAGGCCTGCCGAAGAAGTACGCGATGTTCAGCGCGCGCGGGGACGCGCGCGTGGCCCGCGCCGTCCGTGCCTTCCTGAAGGACGCGCGATCGCTCGCGCCCCCGGATCCCGCCCTGCGCCACGCCGCGCTCCACGACCGGACGATCGAGACCACGGGGGGCTACACGTTCGACGTGTTCCTCGGCTGGACCGACGCCCCGCTGCCGGCCGAGCCGCCGGCCCCGGACGAGCACTACGGGGACTACGGCGACGCGTGAGGACCCCGTCGCCCTGCGCGCCCCCTCACCCCCCCAACCTCACCCCCGTGACCTGCCACCGCTCGTGCGGGTGGAAGAAGTTCCGGTACGTCCGCCGCGTGTGCCCCGGCGGCGTCGCGCTCGAGCTGCCGCGCAACACGAGCTGGTTGCACATGAACTTGCCGTTGTACTCGCCCAACGCGCCCGCGAGCGGACGGAAGCCCGGGTAGGGCCCGTACGCCGACGACGTCCACTGCCAGGCCACGCCGTACCGGTCGCCGGCCGCAGGGTCGCCCGGGTCCGGCGCGGCGGCCTCCCACTCCGCCTCCGTCGGGAGCCGCGCGCCGGCCCAGCGCGCGTAGGCGTCGGCCTCGTAGCCGCCGACGTGGCGGACGGGCTCGGCGTCGTCGAGCGGGCGCGTCCCGTGCAGCGTGAAGACCGTGTCGCCCTCCCAGTACAGGGGGGCGGCGATCGCCTCGCGCCGCACCCACGCCCAGCCGTCGGAGAGCCACAGCTCGGGACGGCGATACCCGCCGTCGGCGACGAAGGCGCGCCACTCGCCCACGGTCACGAGGCGATCGGCGAGCCGGTGGGGCGAAAGCCAGACGCGGTGCCGCGGGCCCTCGTTGTCGAAGGCGAAGCCGTCGCCGGCGTGCCCGATCTCGACGAGGCCGCCGGGGTGGTCCGTCCACCGCAGCTGCGTCGCGACGGCCGGCTCCGCCTCGGCGGGGGCGTAGACCGGCCGCAGCGGGTTCACCCAGAAGGCGAGCTGGAGGTCGGTCAGGAGCAGCTCCTGGTGCTGCTCCTCGTGGGCGATGCCCAGCGCGAGCACGTCCCGCGCCTCGGCGCCGGCGATCGCCACGGCCTCGACGACGCGGGCGTCCACCTCGTCGCGCCACGCGAGGACCTCGCGCACCGTCGGACGGGAGAGCTCGCCGCGGCGAGCCCGCTCGTGACGGGGTCCCAGCGACTCGTAGTAGCTGTTGAACTGGTGGCCCCACCGCGCGTCGCGAGGGCGGTGGCGAGGCTCCCAGCGCGCGAGCAGCATCGCCTCGAAGAACCAGGTGGTGTGCCCGAGGTGCCAGCGCGCGGGGCTCGCCTCCGGCCCGCCCTGGACGACGTAGTCCTCGATCTCGAGCGGCTCGCAGAGCGCGCGCGTCCGCCGGCGCACCGCGAGGAAGCGGTCGATCACGCGGCCTCGAGCACGTGCACCGAGAACCAGCCGCGCGCGTCCGTCCACGCCTTCACCGGGCGCAGCCCGGCGCGCTCGCCGAGGCCGCGGAAGCCGTCGAGCGTGTACTTGTAGGCGCTCTCGGTGTGGATGGACGCGCCGCGCGGGAAGGCGAACGCGCGGCCGGCGACGCGGACCCGCTCGTCGCGCGTGGCCACGAGGTGCATCTCCACGCGCCCCAGCCCCGTGTCGACCCGCGCCTCGTGCGCGAAACGGGAGGGCACGAAGTCGCCGCCGAAGCGGCGGTTGAGGTGGGCGAGCGCGTTGCGGTTGAACGCCGCGGTGACCCCGGCGGCGTCGTCGTAGGCGGCGCGCAGGAGCCGGGGGTCCTTCGCGAGGTCCACCCCGACGACGAAGCGCGCGCCGGGGCCCAGCGCCGCGGCGAGGCGGGCGAGGAAGCGGACGGCGTCGTCTGGATCGAGGTTCCCGATGGTGGAGCCGGGGAAGAAGAGCACGCGCTGGCCATGCGGCAGCGCCGGCAGCGGCCGGCGGAAGTCCCCGAGCACGGGCCACGTCCGCACGCGCGGGACCCGCGCCCGGACGAGGCGCACGGCCGCCTCCAGCGCCGCGGCGGACACCTCGATCGGCACCCAGGCGACCTCCGGCGCGTCGATCGCGGCGAGGAAGCCGGCCGCCTTCTCGCCGGACCCGCAGCCCGGCTCGACCACCACGACCGCGCGCGCCCCACGCGTCGCCTCGGCGGCGATCGCCCGCCCGTGCACGCGGAAGATCGCGCGCTCGCAGCGCGTCAGGTAGTACTCGCGCAGCTCGGTGATGCGGTCGAACAGCCGGGAGCCGGTCGCGTCGTAGAAGAGCGCGACGGGGAGCCGCGGCGGGCTCGCGCCGAGCCCGGCGAGCACCTCGGCGAGCAAGGGGTCGTCGGGGAGCGGCGGGTGGATCGGCGGACGGGCGGTCAACAGGCAATTCCTACGCGCGGACGCCGCGCTTGCCAGCGGGGACCCTCACCGCTGGGTCACGTAGAAGAACGCGATGCACATCTCGTCGTCCGTGCCGGTCCCCCACGTCGTCGTCGTGTCCCGGCCGGTCGTGTCCCAAGTGCAGGTGAGCTCGACGCGGTCTCCCTCGTGGAGCTCGACGGGCGCCTCGTAGAACTCGAACGCCTGCCAGTGGAACGCGTAGTCGTCCACCCGCGCGAGGCAGGTCTCGCCGTCCGGGCGCGTGGCGACCACGCGCAGTGCCGTGCCGAGGCCGTGCATGTGGGGCCAGACCCCCCAGACGGTGTGGTCGGCGCCCAGCGTGAACGCGTCGCTGGCCTCCACGACGGGCTCGCCCGGGGGCAGCTCGAGGTCGGTGACCGCGACCCGCTCCATCCGCGTCTCGGCGGGCACCGAGGCCTCGAGCTTCAGGTCGACCGCGGTGCGGTCGGGCCAGGTCCCCGCGGCCCGGTTGTAGTGCATCTGCAGCACCGTCTTGCGCCCCGCCGACATGCGCAGGCCCGTGCCCTCCGGGAAGGCGCCGCCGGCGTCGCCCGGGCCCGAGCCCACGAGCCAGCGCGAGGGCACCACGGTGTCGCCGAAGCAGGTGTACCCCGACCCCGGCTCCGCCTCGTCGAGCGCCTCGGCGTCCTGCTCCGCCTCCTCGGAGTCGAGCGCGAACAACGTCAGGTGGTGCACCATGCGCGGCTCGCCCGGACGCACGCCGAAGCCGGTGACGAAGCGATCCTCGGCGAGCCCCGGATCGAGGACGAAGCAGCGGTAGTCGTCCTCGAGCGAGGCGTCCGGCGTGTAGGCCTCGGCCATCTCGAGCGTGAGGTCCACGCGGTCGAGCGTCCAGTGCGCGGGGGCCTCGGGCGGCACATCCGGAGGCGTCCCCTCGGGTGCGCCCGCGCGCGCCCAGTCGCCGAGCGTCGCGATCTCCTCGTCCGTGAGCCAGCGCGCGTCGGCGAAGGTGTTGCAGGCGCCGCTGTTGTCGAGGTTGAAGGGCGGCATCGACCGCTCGGCGGTCGCCGCCGCCATCGCGTCGGCGACGGGCGCCGCCTCGTCGTACGACGTCAGCGGGAAGGGGGCGATGCCGTCCGCGCGGTGGCACGCCGCGCACTCGCGGACCACGACGGGCGCGACGTCCGCGTGCCAGGTCGGCCCCGGGACGCCGGCCGCCTCGACGACGGCGTCGGCGCCGACACACGCGACGAGGAGCCCCCACATGGGACTGAGGTAGGCACCGCGGCGCCGACCTCGGGTCCGGCGACGCCTACTGGATGTCGAGCTCGAGCGAGTACTCGCCGGTGCCGGCCCCGCACTCGACGTTGGCGACGACGACCTGCCAGGTGCCGTCCTGATCGGCGGTCCAGGAGAACGCCGGGCACGTCCCGCGCCCGACCGAGCAACGGAAGTTGTCGTAGGCGATGACCTCGGTGCAGGCGTCGGGGCCGTTGAGCCAGACGCCCATGAAGAAGGCCGTGGAGGCGTCCACCATGTCGCCGGTGGCGGTCAGGGTGTCACCCGAGACGAGGTCCACCTCCCACACGTCGATGGAGTAGTACGGGTCGCACGGGAGGTCCTCGGTCACGACCACGCGGCCGGGGAACGAGGAGCGCGCGCGCGACTCGCTGAACCGGCACTCGGGGTTGACGTAGTGCCACTCCTCCTCGTAGTCGACGTCCTCGTAGGTCCACGAGAGCGCGTCGCCCGAGAAGGTCACGGTGCCGGAGCTGCCGCCGCTCCAGCCGGTGTCCCAGCCGCCGGTGTCCCAGCGCCCGCCGGTGTCGACGTCGGGCTCGTCCTCGCCGCTCCAGCCGCCGGCGATCGTGAAGCTGTCCTCGTAGACGTAGTAGGAGCCGTAGTAGGCGTACAACGACGTGAAGGACGACTGGAACGTCGCCGGCACGTAGTACCCGCCGTAGGTGTAGGTGTACTCGATGCCCGTCCGCGGGTTGACCCAGGTGTAGGTGTACTCGGGCGTCGTGTACGCGTTCACGTACTGCATCGACGTGTCGTACATGTCCGCGGTGTCGACCCAGGACACCTCGGTCTCGTAGTCGCAGTCGGCGGAGGAGGCGTCGCGCGTGATCGTCGCCTCCATGTCGAAGTCGAACTCGCACTCGGGGCACGGCGACGCGGCCGCGGTGCCGACGAGGTCGACGTCGAAGTCGCACAGGACGGTGCCGTCGGTGAGGTTGGAGCTGTAGATCGTCGCCGAGCCCGCGAAGGACTCCCAGGCCCCCGACTCGCCCGTCAGCGTCCCGCTGCCCGACGCGGTCAGCTCGATCTCGAGCTCCTCGAGGTAGACGGTGTCGTCCACCGCGAGGGTCACCGCGAACGCCGGCTCGGTGTCGGTGTCGGTGTCGGTGTCCGTGTCGGTGTCCGCGTCGGTGTCGGTGTCGCTGTCGGCGTCGGTGTCCGTGTCGGTGTCGGCGTCCGCGTCGGCGTCCGTGTCGGTGTCCGCGTCGGTGTCGGTGTCGGCCTCGTCGGTGTCCGCGCCCCCGGTGTCGTCCTGCTTCTTCTCGGGGCCGGGACAGGCGCACAACCACAGCAACGTCAGGACGGAGACACGCACGGCTCACTCCGGGGTGGACGCAGCATTCACGGCGCCGGGGTGGACGTCAAGCCGTTCGTCGGGGCGGCGGGCGGAGGCCCCGCCGGGAGCGTGGCGGGCGGGATCGCGGGCGCGGCCGGAGGCTCGATCCGCGTCGTCGCCCACAACACGCCGGCCCCGGCGAGGGCCACGCCGGCCCCGGCGCCGAAGAGGTAGCTGCGGGTGCGGGGCGCCGCGACGTTGTCCTCGTAGTAGGCGTCGGGCGCGTCGGCGTAGGTCATGCCGGTGTAGACGCCGTAGTTGTTGACCGCGATGGCGTACTGGTCGTAGGCCACCCAGCCGAGGGTGCCCGCGGCGCCGGTGGCGATCACGTCGAGCGCGACGCGGCCCCACGGCACCCGGTCGAGCCCGAGGCGCTTGCCGACGGGGACGGGCGGCGGAGGCTTCTCCAAAGCGACGGCGACGCGCACGATCTGCTCCGGCGAGACCGTCACCTCCTGCTTCGCCGTCACGTACCCGTCCGCGCGCACCTCGAGGCGGTGCACGCCCACCGGCAACGCGTCCAGCGTCATGGGGCCCGTGCCGCGGGGCTGGCCGTCGAGCCAGACCGCGGCGTCGATGGGGCTCACGGTGACGGCCACGCCGCCGACCGCGACCTTCAAGAGCTGCACGCTCAGGTCCACGTGGCCGCGCAGGGGGACCTGCGCCGTCTGCGTGACCGTCTGGTGGCCGGGCGCCGAGATCGTGAGGGTGTGCGCGCCGCACGTCGTCGTGATCGGGCCGAGCGGGGTGGTGCCGAGGAGCGAGGCGCCCTCTCGCACCTCGGCCCCGTGGGGCTGGCCGCTGAGCGCCCAGGTGCCGTTCCCGGGCGAGAGCTTCAGCTCCACGCGCTCGATCGCGTTGACGCGTACAGCCACGTCGGCGGTCCCGGTCAGACAACCCTTGTCGACGCGGATGGTGTGCGAGCCCGCCGGGACCCCCTGCAACATGCCGGGCGTCGGGATGCCCGTCGCGTGGCCGTCGATGAACACGACCCCGCCGGCCTCCGCGTTGACGAACACGTCGCCGACACCGTCCTGCGCGAGCGCTCGCTGCAGGATGAAAACCCAAGGGAAGAGGGGCATGGACGATCCTCGCGGCAGCCGGTAGCATACGCTCGTTCGTGCCGACGGTCACCGGGAGCCAATTGATGCGCCTTTACGCCTTGTTCCTCGCCCTTCCCGGCTGCGCCGACATGAAGCGCCTCGAGTTCAACCAGCCGCCGGGCCCTCCGGTCGTCGCCATCGAGCCCGCCGAGCCCACCACGGTCGACACGCTCAACGCCGTGCTCGTGGAGGACGCGACCGACCCCGAGGGCGACGCCCTCGCCTACACCTACACCTGGCACCGCAATGGCGTGGCGTGGACGGCCAACGCGCTCTGGGTCGACCCCATCGTGACCGAGCACGGCGACCTCTGGGAGCTCTACGCGACCGCCGACGACGGCGAGTGGGAGAGCGAGCCGGCGATCGCGTCGGTCACCATCGCGAACACCGCGCCCACCGTGCTCTCCGCGGCCATCACGCCGAACGCGCCCCGCACCGCCGACGACCTCGTGCTCGAGGTCGAGGGCGAGGACGCCGACGAGGACACCATCAGCTGGCGGACGGCCTGGTACCGCGCCGGCGTCGAGCAGACCGACCTCGCCGACCTGCTCACGGTCCCGGCCGACCGCACCGGCTCGCTCGAGGAGTGGTCCGTCCGCGTGACGCCCTGGGACGGCGCCGTCGAGGGCGAGCCCGTCGAGCTCGCCGTCTACGTCGACAACACGGCCCCCTCGCTGGCCACCGCGTCGATCGTCCCGACCGACCCGCAGGTGCTCGACAGCGTGCTCGCCGGCATCTCGGGCCTGTCCGACCCCGACGGCCAGACCGTCACCGTCGACTTCACCTGGTACGTCAACGGCGCGCTCCTGCGCACCGACACGGGCACGGCGGGCACGGCGTCGCTCTCCGGCGCGTTCAACAAGGGCGACGTGCTGGAGGTCGAGGCGGTCGCCAGCGACGGCTACCTGCGGAGCGCCACCGTCCGCAGCGCGCCGGTCACCGTGGTCAACACGCCCCCGGTCGTCGAGGAGGCCGTGCTCGACCCGCTCGAGGGCGACGAGACCACCACCTTCACCTGCACCGTCGTCGGCGAGGGCGACGACGACGGCGACCCCGTCGACGTCGACTACGACTGGTACGTCGACGGCATCCGCATCGCCGAGAATGGCCCCACGCTCGACGGCGCCGACTTCCGCAAGGACGACGAGATCTACTGCGTGCTTACGCCGAACGACGGCGAGGAGGACGGCGACCCCGTCACCTCCGAGTCCGCGTGGGTGGAGAACAGCGCGCCCTCGCTCTCGGCGGTGACGCTGAGCCCCGCGACGGTCACCGAGTCCACCGGCGTCTCCTGCGCGGTGTCGGGCGGCACCGACCTCGACGGCGACTCGATCTCCTACACCTACCGCTGGTACGTGGACGGCACGCTCGCGGCCACCGGGACCAGCACCTCGCTCAGCGCGTCCAACTACGAGCGCGGCGACGAGATCTACGTCACCGCCACCCCGACCGACGGCACCGACTCCGGCAGCGCGGTCGCCTCCGCCACGATCACGGTCGAGAACGCCGCCCCGCGCCTGAGCTCCGCGACGGTCACGCCCGCCGCGCCGAACACCGACTCCACCCTCACGGTCACGCCCTCCGGCTTCACCGACCCCGACGACGACGCCGAAGGCTACGCCTACCAGTGGTACGTCGACGGCGCCGCCGTCACCGGGGCCACAACCTCGACCCTCGGGCCCGAGTACACCTCGCCGGGCGACCGCGTCCACTGCACCGTCTGGCCGGACGACGGCTACGACCTCGGGAGCCCGGTCCTCTCGAACACGGTCACCATCGTGAACCGTACGCCCACGGCGTCCGCGGCGCTCGTCGGCTCCTCCTCGGTCACCGAGTGCGACACCGTCCAGCTCGACGCGTCGGGCTCGACCGACACCGACGGCGACGTCCTCGACTACCTCTGGACGCTCGCCTCGAAGCCCAGCGCCTCGCTGCGCACCAGCGACGACATCGACGCGACCACCGACGAGATGCCCTGGTTCGTGGTCGACGCCGCCGGCACCTTCGTGTTCCAGGTGCGCGTGTCCGACTCGCAGGCCTCCGACACCCGGACCGTGAGCGTCGAGGTCGCCGAGCGCGCGGACAACGTCGACCCCGTGGCCGTCGCCGGCGACGACCAGTTCAGCTCCGGCTACGGCACGTGCCGCGACAACGGCTACACCTACGTCTGCGACACGTGCACCGGCGACTCGTTCACGCTGGACGCCTCCGGCTCCACCGACAGCGACGGCGACGTGCTCTCGTACGTGTGGTCGACGTCCAGCACCTACGCCTCCATCGCCGACTCCTCCGCGGAGACGACGACCATGACGCTCTCGAGCCTCCCCGCAAGCTACGGCAGCTCGACCGCCTACGACGTGAGCGTGCGGTTGCGCGTGGTGGACTGCGCCGGCGGGGTGTCGGAGGACTACCTGACCGTCACCTTCGAGTGCACGGGCATCTGAACGTCGGTCGTTAATGTTTGATGAAGCGCTTGCGGCGCGATCCCCGCGGGCGGTACCACGTCGACCATGCTGCTCCTCCTCGCCTGCGCTCCCGCCCCCGAACCCGGCAAGGACGAAGACGACACCGGCACCGGCGGCGACGACCCCGTCGAGGTCTCGTCCGGCGAGGCGTGGATCGACGCGACCAGCTCGACGTACTGGACGTACCTGGACCTCGGCGAGGGCGCCGTCGTCGAGCCCGAGACGCCCGAGGACGCCGACACGTGGGACCTCGGCTTCCGCCGGCAGGTGATCAAGGTCAACGGCGGGGTGAGCGGCACGGGCGGCATGGAGGTCGTGCCGCTCGCCGGCGTGGACTACCCCACCGTGCTCGACGAGCCCGCCGAGGGCTGGATCACCGACGAGCCCGACGCCGACGACGACGGCGACCCCGAGTACGCCTTCGACACCTGGTTCACCTACGACTCGGCGACCCACTACATCGCGCCCGCCGACGTCACCTGGGTGGCGCGCGCGACCGACGGCGGCCTCTACAAGATCGAGCTCCTGTCCTACTACGACGACGAGGGCACGGGCGGGATGATCCACCTGCGGTGGGGCCCGCTCGACGACACGTCCGAGATCGACACGGACACCGACACCGACACCACCGACACGGACACCGACACCCGGGCCTGCGCCACGGACCCGTCGCGGGTCACCGAGACCGACCTCGGCGACGGCGTGACGCAGACCATGCTGGCCGCGCAGAGCACGGAGGACTGGGTCTGCTTCGCGTTCGGCGCGGGCGGCGTCACGGAAGGGTGGGACCTGTCGATGCAGAAGTGGGAGGTCCGGACCACCGCGGAGGTCGTGGTGTACGAGGGCGGCGACTTCGACGCGCTCACGCAGGCGCCCGCCGACGGGTGGGTCGCCGATCCCGACGCGCTCGCCGGCTGGTACGAGTACGACTCGACCGCCCACACCATCGACGCGCTCGACGTGTTCTACGCGATCCGCACCGAGGGGGGCGCGTACTACAAGCTGCAGTACACCTCGTACTACCCGGACGGCGACGAGACGCAGCCCGGCTACCCCACGTTCAGGTGGGCCGCGCTCGCGGCTCCGTAGGAGGCCCCCCATGCGCGCGCTCCCGCTCCTCGTCCTCGCCGCGGCCTGCACGGGCGAGCCCGACCCGAAGGACGGCGACCCGACGACCGGCGACGACACCGGCACGACCGACGGCACCGTCGACGTGGGCGACCTCTTCGACATGGAGACCACCGACGAGGGCGTCACCGCCACGTTCGAGGAGCCCGGCACCTACGTCGTGATCCTGTTCAGCGAGTCCGTCCGCCAGGACACGTTCTACGGGTACGGCGACGCGGCGGGGACCGAGGCCGTCACCGGCGAGCCCGACCCGCTGCCCGAGCCCCACGTGCCCGACGCGCCCGCGCCGAGCTACGCGGAGGTCGGCGACACGCGCACCTTCGAGGTGTCCGACGGCAGCGGCTACGTCACCGTCGAGGCCGAGGCGGTCGAGGTGTCCGACGAGCTCGTCATCTGGAACGACGTCACCACGGTCAACCCGCTGGGCGACATCCCTTCGGAGACCCTCGACGGCGTGACGGGCATGTTCGAGGAGATCGTGCTGCCGCGCACGCGCCAGGTCTTCGGCGACGAGTCCGACGTCGACGGCGGCGGCAAGATCGACGCCCTCATCTCGTTCACGGTCAACGACTACGGCGCCGTCGCCTACGTGACCTGGTGCGACATCGGCACCGTAGCGGGCTGCGGCACGCGCAGCAACGGCAGCGAGATCATCTACATGGGCATCCCCGAGCCCGACGGAAACTACGGCACCGACACCGCGATCGTCGAGATCTGGGCGCACGAGCTGAACCACCTCGTGTACGCGTGGCACAAGTACCTGTCCAACGGCGTCACCGACCGCGGCGAGAACGTGTACCTGACCGAGGGCATGAGCGAGCTCGCGCAGGACCTCACGGGCTTCAACAACGGCAACCAGTACATCTGGGCCGCCGCCATCGACATGCGCGACGTCTACGACGACGAGGACTACTCGATCCAGGGCGTGAGCCTCAACGACGTGCTGCGCGGCGAGGGCTACTACGACGCCCAGCGCGACGGCCCGCTCCGCGGCGCCGGCTACCTGTTCCTGCGCTACCTCTTCGAGCAGGCGGGCGGCTTCGTGGTGGAGGACGACGGCACGCTGGTGGACGCCGGCGGGATGGCGTTCCTGCACGACTGGTTCGACTCGCCCGAGCTCGGCCCGGACTGCGTCGAGGCCACCACCGGGCGCGACGTGCTCGACGTCGCGATGGACTTCTACACGGCCATCGTCGTGTCCGGCCGCGGCATCAACGACGACCCGCGCCACAACTTCCAGCCGCGCGTCCAGGATCCGCTCACCGGCTACGAGTTCGGGGTCGACACCTACGCGTCGATCCACGGCTGGCTCAACCTCTCCGGGCCCCCCGTGCAGCCGATCGGCGAGGCCGACGGCCAGATCCGCGCGGGCGGCGTCGAGTACCTCGAGGTCACGATCACCGAGCCCGGCGAGACCCTCACGATCCCCGTGGACGAGGAGGCGAAGCCGCGCGCCCGGGCGTTCCGCATCGAGTAGCCCCGCCGCGCCTCGCGAGGACGCGCCGAGGTGGTAGGCTTCGGGCTCGCTCGGGTGCCTCGATGCCTCCCTCCCAGGCTCGCCAGTCGTCGTCCCACGAGCCTTTGGCGGTCGCGCCGGCGCGGTCGGCCTCGCCCGCGAGCGGCGGCCGCGGCAACGAGTTCGCCCAGGGCCAGCTGCGCGAGCGAGGGAACCTCGCCTACGTGGACATGGGGGTGCAGGACAAGGCGGGCTACCTCGCGAGCCTGTACGCCACGCCCGCGTCGCAGAAGACGTTCGCGGACCGCGGCTTCGACGGGCAGGACCAGGCCAAGCTCGCCGGCATCATGCAGAACGAGGGCGGCCGCAACGAGCGGCGGCGCATGCTCGGCCAGCACTACCGCTCCGCCGCGCGGACGCTGGTCGGCAAGCTCACCCGGGGCGGCTGGCGCGACCTCTCCAACCTCGCGGGCGCCGCGCAGGACACGAAGCTCAAGCTCACCGAGGACGAGCGCGCCGTGCTCGAGGGGGCGATCGCCGGCAAGGTCGACCTCGACGACCTCCAGGAGTCGCGGAAGTCGCTCACCGAGGTGGGGATCGCCCACCAGGGCGAGCTCTTCGACGAGTACAGCGCGCTCGAGGCGCGGCAGCGCGGCGGCGAGAAGCTGACCCGCCCCGAGCAGACGCGGATGGGCGCGCTGAAGGGTCGCTCGCTCCAGTCCTCCGGCACCTTCGGCGACGCGCGGGGCATGAGCGGCGGGCGCTTCCGCGAGATGTACGCCGAGGGGCAGTCGCGGTTCGAGCCGAAGCGCTTCGCCCAGAGCCGCAACAACGTCGAGGCGTGGATCGCGGGCGGCGAGAAGGGCGACGGCCGCAACGTCGGCGCGGGCGGCGAGCGCGCGTCCTCGTGGGTGGGGCGCCACCCGGAGGCGCGCACGGGCGACCACGACGCCCTCGCCGACGCCGAGACGAGCTGGGGGACGGCGCAGATCATGGGCCACTACGCCGATCGCGGCGACCTGCACCGCGCCGACGGGTCCGAGTTCACGATGCGCGACATGAAGGCGTCGGGGCGGCGGCTCTCGCCGACGACCACCGACGTCGACCTGCAGATCGCCTACTTCCGCGACGTGGTCGGCACGAAGGGGCACCTCGGGTCGGCGCAGGACCTCTCCACGCAGTACAACGGGCCCGAGGCGCCGCCCAGCTACGCGGACGGACTGCGGGCGAACGCCGAGCGCTACCAGGACGCCGTGCGCCGCGGCCAGCACTTCCCGCTCGCGGTGGACGACGTGGATCACCTCGGCCTCTCGTCCGAGCGTCGTACGTAGCTACTTCGTTCGAATGCGAGTGCTGTACGTCGAGGGCGATCCCTCCGCGCCCCGCTGGATCGCCGGCGCCCTGCGGGTGTCCGGCCACGCCGTCGACCGCGTCGTCCGCGCCGATCCTCTGCCCTGGCACTACGATCACGACGTGATCGTGCTCTCGGACACGCCGGCCGCGGAGCTCGAGCACTTCGTGCCGACCGTACGCGACGCCGTCACGCGGGGCAGGGGCCTGCTCGTCGTCGGCGGCCCGCGGTCGCTCGGCCACGGAGGCTGGGCGCGGAGCGGGCTCGCCGAGGTCCTGCCCGTCGCGATCGCCGACGCGGACGACCGCGTGGAGGCGCCGCAGGGCGTGCTCCTCGCGCCGACGGCGACGCACCCGACCACGCAGGGGTTGCCGTTCGACCGGCCGCCGGTGATCGCCGGCTACAACCGCCTCGCGCCGCGCGGGGAGGTGCTGCTCGAGGGCCACCCGCTCGTCGCCGGACCGGGCGCCGTGCGGCTCGCGGAGGCGCGCGTCCCGCTGCTGGCCGTCGGGGTCGCGGCGATCGGCCGCGTCGCCGTGCTCGCGACGGACCTCGCGCCGCCCTGGAGCGGCGGCTGGACGGGCTGGGGCGGCCGGCGCGTGACGGTCGGCGAGCACGAGGAGGCCGGCGACGCCTGGGTCCGCTTCGTCGACCAGCTCGTGCGGTGGCTGGCCGGCTCGGGGACCGGGCTGAAGCGACGGCCCGGCGTGGGGTCCGAGGCCGCGTTGTCCGCGTAGTCCCGCGGGACTACGATGGCGGGGTGCTGCTCGCGCTGCTCGCGCCCGCCTTCGCCGACGGCTTCGCCGCCCGGGCGCTCCTGCGGCACCCGTTCCTCGACGTGCGGGGCGGCGTCACGGGCGACGTCACCGGGGTCAACCCGGCGTTGTGCGCCGCGCTCTCGCCGACGGCGTGGCTCTCGTTCGAGGGCTGCGGGCCGGGGGCGGGGTTCCTCTACCCCTCGAAGGGGCCGGACCTCGCGCACTTCCGGGCGCGGGCGCGCGTCCTGGGCGTGCGCGAGGGGCGGGTGGAGCTCGACGGGCTCGTCGGCGCCGGGCTCGCGGAGGCGGAGCGCGCCGCCGACGCCCCCGGCTTCCGCATGGGCGCGCAGGCCGGCGAGCCGGTGGAGACGGCCGGGCCGGAGGCCTCGCTCACGCTCACGGGGCGGGCGTGGGTGCACCCGAGCGCGTACGTGCTCGTCGATCTGAACGCCGGGGCCGCGTACATGGCCGAGGCGCCGCGCGTCGTCGGGACCGCGGGGCCGATCGTCCCGTTCGTGGGGCTGTCGGCCGGGGCCGGCTTCTAGAGCTCCCGGAGGGCCTCGTAGCGCGGGCCCTCGCGCGACAGGACGCTCGCGTACATCGTGACGTGCGCGGGCACGAAGCGCGCGACCTCCCCGAGCCCGGCCAGCGAGGCCGCGGCGGCGCGCGGGACGCCGGCGCGGACGCGCCCGACCGTGAGGTGCGGCGCGAACGGGAGGCGCTCGGCCAAGAGCCCGAACGCGCGGACGGCCGCGTCGAGGTCCGCCGCGAGCGGGGCGAGCGCGCCCTCCACCCCGATCCACAGGACCCGGGGCCGGCGCGTGTCCGGAAACGCGCCCCCGCCCACGAGGCGGACCTCCGACAGCACGTGCCGCCGCGCGGCCGGCGCGACCGCCTCCGCGAGCGCGTCGACGTCCTCGACCTCGCCGCAGAAGCGCAGCGTGATGTGGAGGTTCTCGGGCCGCGTCCAGCTCACGCCCGGATCGCGCAGGCCGGCGAGCACGGCGGCGACGGCCTCGCGCGCGGGCCCGGGCAAGGCGAGGGCGAAGAAGACGCGCACGTGTCCCGCGTAATCTCCCGTGTACCCGCCCGGGGACCCCCGGCGCGCACGCCCACTAGGTAGACTCGGGCGATGATCCTCGCCGCCGCCGCGCTCGCCGCGGAGACCACGCTCACGCTCGCCGGCGAGGTGCCCGACGACGGGCTCGACCACTTCTTCCTCCCCTTCGAGGTGCCCGAGGGCACGGTCGAGATCGAGGTCCGGCACGACGACCTCTCCGACGCCAACGTGCTCGACTGGGGCGTCGACGACCCCGCGGGCTTCCGCGGGTGGGGCGGCGGGAACGACGAGCCCGCCGTGATCGGCGTCGAGGCCGCCTCGCGGAGCTACGTCCCCGGGCCCCTCCCCGCCGGCACCTGGCGCGTGGTGGTGGGCAAGGCGAAGATCGGCTCCCCGCCGGGCGAGTACCACGTCGAGATCGCGCTCCGCGACACGGCCACGCTGGCGCCGGAGCCCGAGCGCGAGCCCTACGCCGACGTGCCCGCGCTCTCGGGCGAGGGGCGCTGGTACGCCGGCGACCTCCACGTCCACAGCCGCGACAGCGGCGACGCGCGGCCTTCGCTCGACGAGATCGCCGCCTACGCGGTCGCCGCGGGGCTCGACTTCGTCGTGATCACCGACCACGACACGAACGCCCAGCTCGACTTCTTCGCCGACGCGCAGGCCCGCCGGCCCGAGCTGCTGCTGGTCCCGGGCGTCGAATTCACCACCTACGACGGCCACTTCAACGGCATCGGGGCGACGGCCTGGGTCGACCACCGCATCGGGCAGCCGGGCGTCACGATCGAAGCCGCGGCCGAGGCCTTCCACGCGCAGGGCGCGCTCGTCAGCGTGAACCACCCCACCGTCGACCTCGGCGACGCCTGCATCGGCTGCGCCTGGGACCACGCGCTCGACCCCGGCGAGATCGACGCGATGGAGATCCTCACCGGCGGCTGGGAGCCCGTCGGCGGGCTCTTCGCGCCGTCGGCCATGGCGCTCTGGGAGGAGTGGCTCGACGCGGGCGCGCGGATCGCTCCGGTCGGCGGCAGCGACGACCACCGCGCCGGTGTGGACGAGGGCGCCACCGGCAGCCCGATCGGCTCGCCGACGACGATGGTGTGGGCGGAGGAGCTGTCCGTGCCCGCCCTGCTCGCGGGCCTGCGCGCCGGCCACACCGTCGTGAAGACCCAGTCCGCGGCCGACCCGATGGTCGTGCTGGACGGCGACACGATCACGGTCGAGGGCGGCGACGGCGCGCGCCTCGAGATCGTGGAGGACGGCGAGGTCGTCGAGACGATGGCCGTCACGGGCGACCCGTTCGAGACGAGTTGGTCGCCCACCGGCTCGCGGGTGCGGGCCCAGCTGCTCGTGGGCGGCGACCTCCGCGTGGTGACAGCCTACCGTTGGGTCGACGAGGAGGCGCCGCCCGCCGAGGCGCCCGCCTGCGGCTGCGGCGGCGGCTCGTCCGCGCTCCTCGCACCCCTCTGGCTGGCGGCCCGCCGGGGGCGCAGGCGAGCGAGCGCGTCCTGACGGGCGCCTGACCGGGAAGGGTGTGCCGACCCCGCGCGAGCGTGCTTACAATCGTTGACGAGGGGGGTTGGGCCGTGCGGCGCTTCCTTTGGCTTGCTGGTTTGGGTGCGGGGTGTAACCTGGACGTCCCGAAGGACGAGGGCCTCCTGGGCGGGCAGGACCCGGACGACGGCTCGCAGGGGGACGGCGACGGCGACGACGACACCCATCCCGACGAGGACGACACGAGCGGGGGCGGCCCGGACGTCGTGACTCACACCGTGTGCACGGAGGACGCCGAGTTCGCCACCATCCAGGCGGGCATCGACGCCGCCTCGGACGGCGAGGCGGTCGCGGTGTGCCCGGGGACGTGGCGCGAGAACCTCGAGGTGCGCGGCAAGTCGCTCGTGCTCTACGCCGCCGAAGGCGAGGGCACCGTGGTGGTGGACGGCGGCGAGCTCGGCGCCGGCCTCACGGTGGCGGACACGGCGGCGGGTGTCACCGTGCGCGGCCTGACGTTCACGAACGGGCGCGCGGTGCGCGGGGGCGGCGTCGCCTGCACGAGCTCGAGGCTGATCGTGGAGGACGTCACGCTCGCCCGCAACCTCGCCGACGACGGCGGCGGCGGCGTCTGGGCGTCCGCCTGCAACGTCACGATCCGGGGCGCGCGCGTCGAGGCGAACGAGGCCTGGGGCGACGGCGGCGGCGGCCTCTTCGAGGGCGCCGAGGGCTCGATCACGGACAGCGCGTTCGTGGGCAACAGCGGCGACAACGGCGGCGGGCTCGCCGCGATCGCCAGCGCGCTCGTCGTCGAGGGCACGGAGGTCTCGGGCAACGCCGCGTTCAACGGCGGCGGGCTCTGGTTCGACGGCGGCACGAGCGTCGTGGCGAGCACGGTGAACGACAACGTCACCAGCTACAACGGCGGCGGCATCTACGTGCTCAACGGCACGGGCAGCATCGTGGACTCGGAGATCTCGCGCAACAGCTCGCTCGAGGGCGGCGGGCTCTACTTCTACGAGTCGGCGAGCTACTTCGCGCGCAACCTCGTCGAGGACAACGAGGCGCCGCTGGACGACGCGGGCGGGGCGCGCGTGTACGCGAGCTCGCTGGTGATCGAGGACAACGTGTTCCGTGGCAACTACGCGGGCGACTCGGGCGGCGCCGCGAAGATCTCCCACGGAAGGAGCGTGGTGTCGGGCAACACGTTCGAGCGGAACGTGGCGGACTGGGCCGGCGGCGGGCTGGAGGTCGACGACGACACATCCGAGCTGACGAGGAACCGGTTCGTCGGCAACGAAGCCCGGATGGGCGGCGGCTTGCGGTTCCACGAGCCCTGGTACGACGTGGTCGCCGCGGGCAATTGGTTCGAGGCCAATTCGGCGCGCGAGGGCGGCGCCGTGGCGCTCGCCGAGAACCTCGACGACGACGAGCTCGACGGCCCCTTCGAGGTCTACTACTCCGTCACGCTTCGCCACACCGTGGCGGTCCAGAACACGGCGCAGGAGGGCGGCGCGTTCTTCGCGGACTACAGCCATCTCCACGTCGAGAACAGCATCCTCGCCGGCAACGAGGCCGACGACGTGGGCGGCGCGATCGCCTGGATCAACTCGGGCGGGCACGTGGACCAGGCCGTCATCCACGGGAACAGCGCCGGCAGCGGCGTCCTCGGGGTGTTCTGGGGCTTCGAGGTCACGATGTCGAGCTCGGTGGTCTCGCAGAACGACGGCTCGGTCGTGTGGACCGAGGCGAGCCCGTGGCCGACGCTGCGCTGGACCGACGTGTGGGGCAACTCCGGCGGCGACGACGCCGGGCGCAGCGGCGAGGGCAACCTCGCGGGCGACCCCGCGTTCGAGGACCCCGCGGGGTGGGACTTCCACCTGTCGCCGGGCAGCCCGTGCATCGACGGGGGGAATCCGGATCGGCACGACACGGACGGGACGCGGGCGGACATGGGGGCGTTTGGGGGGCCCCAGGGATCGTGGTAGTCAAGAGCCCGCCGGTCAGGCCGGCATTACGATGCCTCCATGCGCCTGCGCGCCGACATCGACGTCCCGGCAGGCCGGCCCCCGTCGGGAGAGCGCCCGAGCTCGTGCAGGCGGTTCCGCGTCGGCGCCGGAAGGTATGCGTCCACGTTCGGGCGGTACCCATCGAGGAACGTCCTCCGACCCACGGGCTTGCGCTGACCCAGCGGTCGCCGGACGAGCCGCTTCACCTCCGCTCCCGCCGCCGACATCCACGCTTCCTCGGTCCCGGGCCGTTCGACGACCGCCGGTGCCCCGGTGTCGGCCGAGAACACCCGGTACCGGCGCGCCGCCGCCATGCCCTCGACACGGATCCGGTTGCCACTGGCGAGCCTCGCCAGGTGGCGCTGCAACGTGCGCCGTGGAATCGCGGGGAGTGCCCGGGCGAGCGCGTCGATACCTACTCCATCGGGGTGCCGGGCAACCTCCTCCACGATGGAGTCGAAGACGGCGGCGGGGACCGATCGCGCCATGTGGAGCGCTCCGTAGTGGCGCGATGGCGCGGCCTCCTCACCTCCTCGCTCACCACCCACACCCGAAAGCGCGCCGATGATCCCTTGGCGGGCCCGATGGGTCCCAGCAGCCAATTCACCCTTTCGAAGGCACATGAACTACGTCGCAGCGACCGCGAGGGAGGCCGTAAGGGTCATGACCGCGCTGCGGTCGCCGACCTGCGGCCGGCGCGTCGGGGGCTTGACACGGGCCGCGCGCGCACGCATTCCGTGTAAATGAACCTCACCCTCTCGATCGACGAAGCGCTGGTGGAGCGGGCGCGTGCGGTGGCCGCGGGACGCGGCAAGAGTCTCAACCAGCTCGTGCGGGACCTGCTCGAGGCCGAGACCGGGCTTCACGACGGAGAGGCCCGCGCCCGGATACTCGACGACCTCTGGAGCACCTCCACCGGCCACTCGGGTGGCGTGCGAATCCGCCGCGAGGATGCGTACGAGGGCCGGCTGAAGTGAGCGTCTTCTTCGACACGAACGTCCTACTCTATGCGGACGACGCCGACGCCGGTCCGAAGACAGCCGTTGCGCGAGCTCTTCTCAGGCGTTCGATGTCCGAGCGAACGGGGGTGCTCTCCACGCAGGTGCTCCAGGAGTTCTACGTGAACGCGAGGAAGAAGCTCCAGCTCGATGGTGCGGCCGCTCGCGCCCGCGTCGAGGTGTACCTCTCGTTCGACGTCGTCACGGTGACGCCCGCGCTGCTGCTCGCGGCGGTGGACCTGAACCGGCTCGACTCGGTCTCGTTCTGGGACGCGCTGGTGATCCGCTCCGCGGAACACGCCGGATGCGACACGCTCTACTCCGAGGGTCTCCAAGCCGGCAGGCGCTTCGGCCCCGTCCGGATCGTCAATCCCTTTGACTGATGTGCGGCGGCGGGGGCGCGGCCGCTTCACCCCTTCCGCCTCCGCCCTCACCGGATGGCGCGCCCCCTTCGGCGGGCCGAGCGGGCGGGGTAGGCACTCCGTCCGCAAGAGGAGGCGGCTCGACGTCTGATGCGGCCCGCTGCATGGACGCTCCGGGGTCGCCGTCCCTACGCGCCGGAGCGGCGCGCCGGGGCCCGGCGGGGCGCCGGGTTACCCGCCCGACGATGACGCCCTCTTCGTGGGCGCGGGCGCCCCGCCCGCCCCTCGCCCTCCTGCTCGCCGGTTGCGCCGCGGGCGGTCCCGCCGACGACGTGAAGGTCCACGACCTCGCCGTCCCCGCCCTCGTCCCGCTCCCCGCCGCCGTCGAGGACGGCGACGGCCGCTTCGATCTCGAAGGCGCCACGATCGCGGCGCCGGGCGACGCGGAGCCCGCCGGGAGGCTCCTCGCGGAGGGGGGGGGGGGGGGGGGGGGGGGGGGCGGGGGGGGGGGGGGG
>JBMOQZ010000073.1:0-3714 GCA_049322475.1 Myxococcota bacterium
GGCCTCCGCCGCCTCGCTACGCCGCCGCGTGCCTTCCTTGTCGTCTCCCGGCCTCACCTCGAACCTCCCCCAGAGGTGCGGCCAGAGTTTCCGGAACGGGAGCGGCCAGAGTTTCTGGAACTTGCAGATGGAACATGTGTGTGTAGCGAATGACGGGCCGGGGGGCCTCGTCGCTCCTCCATGCCACGTTTTGCCGGGGAGAATCGTCCCCTCTTGGTGCAGAGGCAAGTGCTGATCGTTCCAGTACTCGGCCGCGCGCATCCCCGTCCGAGTACGAGGCAGGACGTGACGCAGCTTGCCCTCACGGTCCGAAGAGCGACTTCGAGTCGGATCAGGGTTGTGCGAACGGAGCGGACCGCGGTTTCCGGGACTGCTACCAGAGCGCATGTGAGCTTGCCTACGAGGAGCACGGCCCCAACTGCTCAGCAGAGTGACGAATGCTCCACTCGGCGCCGGGATTGCCGACCGCAGGTCCCCTGCTTCACCGACACCCCCCGAACATCTCGCACGCGTCGATCCGCTGCGACCGGTACACGACGTCCTCCACCCCGAAGTCGGCGCGCCACGTCACCGCGCCCGTGGCGGGGTCGACCTCCACGATCGAGGTGACGCGCCCGTCGTCGCCGAACCAGCACGCGGCGTGGCCCATCGTCACGAGCACGTGGCCGTCGGCGAGGCGGTCCACGTCCCCGAAGGCGAGGTCGTGCCACGCCTCCTCGCTCCACTCCCACGTCTGGCGCGCGGTCTTCGCGTCGAGGTCGACGACGTACTCGACGACGCGGGTGTTGGCGTGGTCGCCGACGAAGGCGCGGTTGTCGTAGAGCATGAGCCGGTCGCCGTCCCACTCGGGGGCGTGGACGCCGGAGAACCACGTGCCCTCGGTGAGGACGAAGTCGCCGCCCTCGCCCACCTTGTGGTCGACGAGGCCCGTGGCCACGTCCACCCGCACCACCTGCGAGAGGTAGTGCAGGCTCACCCACACGCCGTCGTCGATCCACGTCACGTCGTTGGCGTGCCAGGGGTCCACCACCTCACCCGGCGGGAGCGTGCCCGCGTCGACCGCGGCCTGGCTGTCCCACGCCCACGTCACCGCGCCGTCCGGCGCCACCCGCGTGACGGCGAAGCCGTCCCACCTGAATGCACCGTCCGTGGCCTCGGCGACGGAGAGGGCGAGCACGTCGTCGCCGACGACGTCGACGTCGTGGTGGAACTCGCCGGCGAGCCCCGAGGCCCACGTCGTCTCCCCCCACGTGTCGAGCACGACGGGCGCGAGGTTGCGGCCCCCCGCCAGCACGCGGTCGCCGCCGAGCCACCGCGCCTCGAGGTCGGCGCCGGCGAAGTGGAACGTCTCGTACCAGCGCACGCGCCCCGCCGCGTCGACCACCATGAGCTTCTCGGGGTCGGTCTCCTCGGCGCAGAGGCCCTCGTGGTTGAACAGGGTCCAGTCGGCGGTCTCGCCCGTCACCGTCGCGACCGGCAGGGTCGCCGGGAGGGCGTCGGTCCGCAACGTGAACGGGGTCTCCGCGACGGTGCACGCGAACTCCGTCTCCGCGAGGAGCCCGACCGCGCGGACGGCGTGGGTCGTCGTCACGGCGTCGTCGCGCCAGACGAGCCGCTCGCCGTCGGCCTCGCAGACGACCTCCACCGCGGCCGCCTCCGGCAGCTCGACGTGCACGAGCTTGCGCAGAGCGTTGCCGGGGACGTCCTCGACGGTCACGTCGGTCACGACGGTCGGCGCGGGCGACGTCTCGGCGCAGGCGGGGAGGAGCCACACGCCCCCCACGTACCCGCGCCTTGAGCGGGCCGCCCCCAGGGGGTAGAGTCCCGCGCGTGAAGAGCGCTCCCCGCCGCTCGGCCGCCGCCCAGCGGAAGAGGGGCCCCACCCGCATCGTGTTCGCCGCGGTCGCGACCCTCGGCTCGCTGCTCCTGCTCGAGGGGGTCGCGGGGCTCGCCCCCACCGGCTGGGGCGGGACGAAGGCGGAGGTCGTGCGCGACGTGCTCGGCGAGGCCTCCGCGATGGTCGCGAGCGGCGACGTCCCCGGCTGGGACATCGACCAGCAGCAGCAGACGGCGACCGGCGTGCCGTTCACGGTCGACGCGTGGAAGATGCGCGGCCCGGACGCCGACCCCTACCCGGCCGTCGCGGGCCCGGACGCGCGGCGCGTGATCTTCGTCGGCGACAGCAGCATCTTCGGCTTCGGGCTCCCCTGGGACGAGACCTTCTCGGCCCGCTACGCCGCGCTGCGCGAGGCGAAGGCGCCCGGCCTCGACTACCAGACCGCGAACTGCGCGGTGCCCGGCCACTCGAGCTTCCAGTCCATCCACAAGCTCCAGAAGCACTGCCTCGCGTTCGCCCCCGACCTCGTCGTGATCGGGAACATGAACAGCGACTCGACGCTCGCTTGGGTGGAGGACGAGGTCAGCCTCGATCTCTCGCGCGACGCCGGCAGCGCCCTCGACCGCTCCGCGCTCTACCGCCTCGCCCGCAACAGCTGGCTCCGCCTCGTCGTGATGAAGGGCGTGCAGCCCCGCACCATCGCCCAGCACGGCCGCACCGACGCGTCGATGCCCGTCGGCAACACGCAGCGCGTGCCGGTAGACGCCTACGAGCGCAACCTCCGCCGCCTCGTCGAGCTCGCCCGCGCGGGCGGCGCGCAGGCGGCCTTCCTGCTCTTGCCCACGCGCTACGACGTCGAGCACCCGAGCCACCCCTCCCAGGCCGACGCCTACCGCGCGGTGATGCGCGCGCTCGCCGCCGAGCTGGACGTGCCGCTCGCCGACGCCGCGGTCGCGTTCAAGACGCTCTCGAGCCCGAACGAGCTCTTCTTCGACCCCGTCCACCCCACGGCCGCCGGCGCGGCGCGGATCGCCGAGGTCCTCGACGCGTCCCTGCCGCCCGAGACGGCGCGCGCCCGGTAGATGCGCCGCGAGCTCGGCCTCGGCGACACCACCGCGGTGGTCATCGGGGCCATCGTCGGCGTCGGTATCTTCTTCACGCCGGCGCAGGTCGCGAGGCTCGCCGGCAGCGAGGAGGTCGCGCTCGGGCTCTGGGCGCTCGGGGGCGTGGTCGCGGCGCTCGGGGCGTGGACGTTCGCGGAGCTCGGCCGCCGCTACCCGCGCGCGGGCGGCCAGTACGACGTGCTGCGCGACGCGTGGGGCCCGCTGCCGGGCTTCCTCTACGTGTTCTGCAACCTCACCGCGATCCAGGCCGGCAGCATCGCGATCATCGCGTGGTACTGCGCCCAGAACTTCGCCGACGCCTTCGGCGCCACGCTCTCGCCGGGCGTGAACCTCGTCGCCGCGGTCGTGCTCGTGGCCGGGTTGACGGCCGCGAACGTCGTGGGCGTGCGCGCGGGCGCGTGGGTGCAGAACGTCACGGTGGTCTCGAAGCTGCTCACCCTCGTCGCCGTCGTGGGGCTCGCCGTCGTCGCCGCCCCCGCCGCGCCGGCGCCCGCCGCGCCCGTCGCCGGCGAGCGGGGGATCGCGCTGCTCGCGGGGCTCCTGCCGGCGATGTTCGCCTACGGCGGATGGCAGCAGGCGCTCTGGGTGGGCGGCGAGGTCAAGGACCCCGAGCGCACGCTCCCGCGCGCGATCCTCGGCGGGGTGGCCGTGGTGGTGGTCGTCTACCTCGGCGCGGCCTGGGCGTACTTCCGGCTGCTCGGCTTCGAGGGGGTCGCCGGCGCGGGGGGGCTCGCCTTCGAGGCCGTCGGCGCC
>JBMOQZ010000073.1:3724-29883 GCA_049322475.1 Myxococcota bacterium
TTCCCCGGGTGGGGGGCGCGCGTGGCGGCGGGCGCCGTCGGCGTCTCCGCGTTCGGGGTGCTCAACGCGCAGCTGTTGACGGGCCCGCGGCTCGTGTGGGCGCTCGCGGAGGACGGGCGTTTCTTCCGCCCGTTCCGGGGGATCCACCCGCGGTGGGGCACGCCGGTGCCGGCGATCCTTTTGCTCGGCGGGCTGGGGGCGGGGCTCCTCGCCGTCGCGGGCGCCGACGGGGTCGACCGCCTGACCGCCTGGGTGGTCGCCGTGGACGCCCTGTTCTTCGCGCTCACGGGGCTCGCCCTCGTGCGGTTCCTCGCGCGCGAGGGGAGGCTGGGGGCGAGCGCGGCGATGCCGATCGGCTTCGCGCTGCTCGAGCTCGGCGCGGTCGCCGGCGCCCTCGCCAGCGAGGCCGTGCGCGGCGCGGCGGTCACCGGGGCCGCGTGGATCGCGGTCGCGACCGTGGTCTACCTCGTGGGGTTCCGCGAACGGAAGTCTTGACAAGGCAAGAGATTCCGTGATTCCCTGTCTCCGACACGGAGGAGACCACCATGAAGAAGCTCTTGGGCGCGCTCGCGCTCTTCGCGGCGACGACGAGCCCCGCGTGGGCCGGCTTCGGCGCGACGGCCTACATGGGCAGCTACCAGGACGGGACCGCGTGGTACCCGAGCCTCGACTACCGCGCGAAGGGCATCCTCGTGCAGGTGCACCTGCTCGACTGGATCCAGGGCGTCGACGTCACCACCGGCGACCCGGTCTTCGCCGTCAACGCCGGCGCGGACGTCACGGGCATCGCGGTCAAGCGCAAGGTGGGGCCGGACGTCGAGGGCGTGTTCATGCCCGGGGCGGGCGTCCGCATCACCAGCATCTCCGACACCATGTTCTGGAACGTGATGGCGCAGGGGCGCCTCGGCGCGGAGATGAAGCAGGGCATGGGCTTCGGCATCTACGTGGTGCCCGCCGTCGGCGTCACCAACATGGTGACCGGCGACCTCGGCCTCAACTACGGCGGCACGCTGCAGGTGAGCACCTGGTTCATGAACAAGTAGAGGTCGCCGCCTCGGCCACCCGCGTCGAGATGACGCAGCTCGTCCTGCCGCCGTTCACCAACGCGCTCGGCACGGTGTTCGGCGGGCAGGTCGCGGCGTGGATCGACACGTGCGCGGCCATCGCCGCCCAGCGCTTCTGCCGGCGGCAGGTGGTCACCGCGTCGATCGACGAGCTGCACTTCCTCAACCCCATCCAGCGCGGCCACATCGCGATCCTCGTCGCGAGCGTGAACGCCGCGTGGGGCCGGTCGATGGAGGTGGGCGTCCGCGTGGAGGGCGAGGACCCGCTCACCGGTGTGCGCACCCACACCGCGAGCGCGTACACCACCTTCGTCGCGCTCGACCCCGACGGGAAGGCCGTCGCGGTGCCGAAGCTCTTGTCGGTCACCGGCGACGAGGTCCGCCGCGCGCGCGAGGCCGAGCTGCGGAAGGCCCGGCGCCTCGAGCACCGCCGCGCGCTGGGGCGACCCTGATCCTCGCCAGCGCTTCGCCGCGGAGGCGCCAGCTGCTCGCGAACGCCGGCGTGACGTTCGAGGTGCGGCCCGCCCACGCCGACGAGACCCCGCTCCCCGGCGAGGACCCGCGCGTCTACGCGCGGCGGATCGCCCGCGCGAAGGCGACCGCCGTGGCCGGCGACGCCGTGCTCGCCGCCGACACGGTGGTCGCGCTCGACGGGCGCATCTTCGGCAAGCCGGGCGACCCGCCGGAGGCCCGGGCGATGCTGCGCGCGCTCTCCGGGCGCACGCACCTCGTCCACACCGCGGTGTGCCTGCGGGCGAGCCGCACCTACGAGCGCCTCGTGACGAGCCGCGTGACGTTCCGCGCCCTCACCGAGCGCGACGTGGCGTGGTACCTCGCGACGGGCGAGCCCTTCGACAAGGCCGGCGGCTACGGCATCCAGGGCGACGGCGCGCTACTGGTGGACCGCCTGCAGGGGTCCTACACGAACGTGATGGGGCTGCCGTTGCGGGAGACCCTCGCGCTACTGGACCGGATCGCCCGATGAGCCTCGCCGAGAACCTCGCCACCGTCCGCGCCCGCGTCGCCGCCGCCGCGCGCGCCGCCGGCCGCGACCCCGACGCCGTCACGCTCGTGGCGGTCTCCAAGACGCGCCCGCCCGAGGACGTCCGCGAGGCCCGCGCCGCCGGGCAGGTCGACTTCGGCGAGAACTACGCGCAGGAGCTGCGCGACAAGGCCGACGCGCTGGGGCCGGGCTTCACCTGGCACTACATCGGCTCGCTCCAGTCGAACAAGGTGAAGTACGTGGTGGGCCGCGCCGCGATGGTCCACGACGTCGACCGGCTCTCGCTCGCCGAGGAGATCTCGAAGCGCTCGCTGCCCCGGCGGACCGCGGTCCTGCTCGGCGTGAACATCGGCGAGGAGCCGCAGAAGAGCGGCGTGCTGCCGGGCGACGCCCTCGCGCTCGCGCGGCAGGTGGTCGCGCTCCCCGGCGTGGAGCTGCGCGGGCTCATGTGTATCCCCCCGGCGGAGGGCGACGCGACGCCCTGGTTCCGCAAGCTCGCCGCGCTGGCCGCGCGCGGGCGCGACGAGGGCCTGCCGCTGCACGAGCTCTCGATGGGCATGAGCCACGACTTCGAGGCGGCGATCGCGGAGGGCGCCACGATCGTGCGCGTGGGCACCGCGATCTTCGGAGCGCGGGCTCCGAAGGCCTGATCACTCGAAGCGGATCTGGACCTCGCGCATCGTGCCCGGGTCCACGCGCGCCTCGATGGTGCGGCTCTTGCCGCCGAGCGTGGCCTTGATCTTGTGCATGCCGCTCGACATCTCGAGCGGGGGCAGGTTGTCGCAGGGGCCGTGGCGCTTGCCGTCGATGAAGACGACCGCCCGGCCGCCACCGTCGCAGGAGATGCGGAGCAGGCCCGTCTGGTCGAACGGGTTGACGTAGGCCTTCGGCTTCTTCGGCGGCGCGACGGGCTCCTCGGCGGGCGCGTCCGCCGGCGCGGAGGTGGCCTTGGTGGAAGCGGGCTTCCCGGTCGGCTCCGCGGCCTTCTCGGGCGGATCCGCGGGCGGGGGATCCACCGGCTGGGTCGAGGCGGGCTCGCCCGCGGACGGACCCGGCGGCTCCACGGGCTCCGGGTCCTTCGGGGCGGGCGCCTCGGCGGCGACGGGCAGGCCCGCGCCCGCGTCCATCGCGGGCACGTCGGGGAACGGCCCCTCGAGGAGGTGGGCGGGCACGTCGATGCGGTTGGCCCGCCACCACGACCAGCCCCCGCCGGCGAGCCCCGCGACGACGACGAGGACGGTCGCGCCGAGCCCGATGCGGCGCCAGTCCCGCGAGGCCTTGACCTTCAGGGGGACGTAGTGCTTCGGCTCCGGCGGGAGCTCCTTCGCGGACGCCCCGCGGCCCCGACGGAGCGGGCGCTCCACGCTCTGCGCGGGGGGGAGGGCGTCGAGCCCCGACGGCGGCGGGAGCGCGGGCATCGACGCGGGCGCGCGCGACGGCGGCGGGCTCTTCTCGAAGGGGGGGAGAGGCGCCTCCATCGACGGCCGCTGCACACGCGTGGAGATCGTCGCCGGGCGCTCGCCGGGGGCGTGCGCGACCCGCGAGGTCTTCACGTGCTCGTGGCTGGGCGGGGGCTCCTCGCCGTAGTTGTCGAACGGATCGGCGGGGAGCTCCTCCCGCGGCGGCTCCGTCTCCATCGAGCGCAACCGCGAGCCCTGCTTGAACAGCGGACGCGGCACGTTCATCTCGGGCTCGGTCGCCGGCGCGGGCAGCGGCGGGACCGGGACCTCGATCGTGGGGCTGGGCGGCGGGGGCGGCTCCTCGCGGAGGATGTCCTCGAGCTCCTTTCGCGACGGCGCGCGGAAGCCGAATGCGCTCCCGAGCTCGTCGAGATCGGAGGGGTCGAAGGTCCCCGGCGCCGCGGGCTGGCCGCGGCCGCGCCCGAAGAGGTCGGCCGCCGTGGGGCCGTCCGGCTCCTCGGTGCGGGCGGGATCGCCGCCGGGTGTGAACCCCTCGCCGCCCCCGCCGCGCGGACGACCGAAGAGCTCGTCCCGACGCGCCTCGAGGTTGCCGAGATCGTCCGGCGGAGGCGTCGGACGTCCGAAGAGATCGCCGTGGCGGGGCGAGGCCGCGAACGCGCCCTCGTCGAGGGACAGGGGCCGGCGCGGCTCGCCGCCGCGCGGCGAGGGCGCGAAGACCTCGCGCCGCCGAGGCGGGGGCTCGTCCGACTCCATCGCGCTCAGCTGCGGCGCGCGGGCGGAGGCGGGCTCCTCGCCGAGCGCGGCGGAGAGGTCGAACACGTCGTCGGGCGGCGGCGCGTCGCTCCGACCGCGCGCGTTGCCGAGGAAGAGGCGCAGCGGCCCGCCCGTAGCGGGGCCGGCCGTGTCGACGGAGTCGTCGTCCTCTTCGTCCTCGTCGTCCTCCTCGGCCTCGTCCTCGGCCCACTCGTCCACCGGCGGCTGCATCGCCACCGGGGGCGGCAGCGGCATCAGGATGCGCGGGGCCTCCTCGTCCACGAGCAGCGCCTCCGGCTTGCCGAACAGGCCGCTGCTCCCGCGCGTCGTCGCCATCGCTACACCCGCTCCGCGGCCATGGCCAAAGGCCCGGTCCCGTGCGAAGCGTATGCACGCAAATCTTCCACGGCCCCCGTCCGGACGCTGATGGCCAGACCGGAAGGCATCATCCGGCTCACGAGGTAGCGCTCGCGGATCAAGAGGTTGACCGCCTTGCGGAGCGCCACCTGCGCCTCGGGTGCGAGGCCGCGGAAGAGGTTGTCGGCGCGCGTGGCGCGGGGCTCCACGAGGTCCTGGGCGAGGAGCTTCTGCACGAGCGCGCGGAGCAGGGCACGCGCGGGCGACTCGCCGCGCTCGGGCGCGGGCGCCTCGTCCCACCACGTCTCGAGCCCGCCCAGGCGGCGCACGTTCTCAACGTCCTCGGCCTCCAGACGCAAATCTTCCGGCAATTGTCCCGCGCACGCAAGGATGCGGACGACCTCGAACGGGTGCAGCTCCAACCAGCGCGCGACCTCGTCCACGGTCATGCGCCGCAGCAGGCGGATGCTGTCGTTCATCCGCCGTCCGCCTCGGCGAGCAGCTCCGGCCGGAGCCACGCCGCGTACACCTCGACCGACGCCGCGCCGAGCTCCACCGCCTCGTCCCACGCGCGCTGGACGTTGTCGAGGGCGCGCTCGCGGAAGTCGCCGGTCACCTCGGAGTCGCCGAGCCACACCTGGATCGCGAGGCTCCCGTGCACCTCGAGGAAGCGGACGGGCGCCTCGGGCGCGCCCACCTCCCGGAGGAGGCGGAAGACGGCGGCGACCACGCGGTAGGACAACGTCGTGCAGAGGTCCTCGGGCCGCGTCGCCCACTCCGCGTGGACGGCGAAGGGCACGGGCAGCACCGCGACGAGGGCCTCGGGGCGGCCGTCGGGCGGCTGCATCGCCAGCACCACGCCGATGCCGATGGTGTGCGACGGCAAGGGCGGCGGCGCGTTGTTCACCTCGGCGATGAACGGGTCGAGGCGGCGCCGCGCCCGGTCGTACTTCTCGCGCAGGGCGCGGCGGTAGCTCGGCGGCAGGCGATCGAGCGTGTGCTCGACCTCGCGGTACTTCTGCACGGCCTCGAGCGCGGCCTCGGCCTCGGGGTCGGCGTGCAGGCGCTCCGCGAGCTCCGACTCGCGCTCCTCGATCGCGGCGCGAACCTCCGCCGCGCGCTCCTCGAGCGCGCCGCGGTCGGCGCGGAGCCCGTCGCGCACGGCCTCCCGCTCGCGGCGGACGAGGGCGTCCTCGGACTTCTCCTTCGCGCGCTCCTGCTGCCGGCGGATGGCGGCGAGCGCGGCGACCCGGCGCCGGGCCTCCTCGAGGGCCTGGCGCGCGGCGAGCTGCTCGTGCCCGATCTCGCCGAGGGTGGCCTCGATCTCGCGCTCGTGGCGCTCGCGCAGGCGACCGATCTCGTCGAGGATCGAGATGAGGGCGTACGACCCGGTGTACTCGACCATGCCGGCTACTCGCACACGGCCCAGAGGCCCAGGTTCTCCTCCTGCGCGGCGGCCTCGGCCTCGTAGAGCCGATCGGCGAGCCGGATGTCGTCGAAGTCCTCGTAGACCCGGGCGTAGCCGGCGCGGATGATCTCCTCGTTGACGAGCCGCGACTCCTCCTCGCCGTCGACCGACTCGTCGATCCACGCGTAGGCGAGCGTGCGCTCGTAGGTGTCTTCGCAGACGGCGTCGAACGAGAGGCGCACCGTGACGCCGACCAGCAGATCGTCCAGCCAGGTTGCGGCCTCGGGCCCCCAGCACTCGTCGGTCTCGCTCTCGTCGTGCGCGATCTCGGGCGCGGACACGCCGAGCAGTCGTACGCTCTCGCCGCCGCACGCCCCCACCTGGAACGTGTCGCCGTCGAGCGTGCAGGCGACCTCCTCCTCGCGCTCCGGCGCGCACGGATCGTCCTCCGTGCCGACGACGATGGGGATCCTGTCGAGGCCCTCGCACCCCGACGCGCAGATCACGAGCAGCAGCCAGCGCATCCGGCGACAGGGTAGCATGACGGTCCCGAACGCGATGTCGCATCCGCACGCCGAGCCCGCCGAGCCGATCGCCTCCGACGCCGCCATCGCGGTGGACGGGCTGGGCAAGCGCTTCGACATCTACCCCAACGATCGGAGCCGCTTCCTCGAGTTCCTCGGCGACCGCACCCACCACCACGAGCACTGGGCGGTGCGCGGCGTGTCGTTCCACGTCCCGCGGGGCCGCGCGTTCGGGGTCGTGGGAGGCAACGGCGCGGGGAAGAGCACGCTGCTGCGGCTCCTCGCCGGCATCACGGAGCCGAGCGAGGGCAACGTGGCGGTTCGCGGCCGGCTCGCCACGCTGCTCGACCTCGGCGTCGGCTTCCACGAGACGTTCACGGGCCGCGAGAACATCCAGCTGACGTGCTCGCTGCTCGGCATGCGGCCCGACGAGATCGAGGCGCGCATCCCCGAGATCATCCACTTCGCCGAGCTGGGCGACTTCATCGACTACCCCGTGCGCACCTACTCCACCGGCATGAACCTGCGCCTCGGGTTCTCGGTGGCGGTCCACGCCGACGCCGACGTGTTGCTCGTCGACGAGGTGCTCGCCGTCGGCGACCAGTACTTCCAGCGCAAGTGCGTCCGCCGCATCGAGCAGGCCGTGCGCGACGGCACCACGCTCGTGCTCGTCTCGCACGACCTGCACGCCGTCCGGTCGCTCTGCGACGAGGCGATCTGGCTCGACGGCGGCCGCGTGCGCGTGCAGGGCCCGCCCCGCGAGGTCGTGGAGCGCTACCTCGACGCCGACCGCCTGCGCGCCGCGCCGCCGCGCCCGTCCGCGCCGCCGATCGTGCGCCCGCCCCTGCGCCCCGCGGAGGCCGGCGCCCCCGTGCTCGCCCTGCCTCCCCGCGCGCCGCCCTCCTGGGACGGCGACGACCCCGCCGTCCGCGACGTGCTCGCCGCCGTGTGCGAGGTGCCCGACGCGCGCGAGGTCTTCGAGGCGGAGGCGGGCGAGGTCCCCTTCCGCGCCGACGGCGAGACCACGCTCGTCGCCGGCACGGGCGAGGCCCGCATCGTGCAGGTGCGCCTGCTCGACGCCGCGGGCATGGAGCGCGAGCGCTTCCGCACGGGCGAACCCCTCCTCGTCGCGGTGACGTTCCGCACGACCGAGCCCATCGAGCGCCCGATCTTCGGCGTCGCGCTGTTCCGGGGCGACGGCGTCTACGTCTACGGGCCCAACACGCGCTTCGACCGCGTGCTCGAGGGGCGCTACCACGGCGTCTACACCTTCTGGATCCACTACCCGCGCCTGCCGCTGCTCGCCGGGAGCTACCGCGTCTCCGTGGCGATCTACGACCACGGGCACCTCGCGCCGCACGTCTGGCACAACCAGCTGTACGGCTTCGAGGTGGCCCAGGAGGTCGAGGACCACGGGATCGTGCACATCCCGCACGGGTGGGGGGTGCTGAAGCATCATGAGCCCTGACGGAGCTGTCAGCTGTCAGCTGTCGGCTGTCGGCCCTTGAAGGTCGCGCTCGTCGGGGAGCGCTCGGGCGAGCCCGCGACGTTCGCGGAGCTGCGGTACCACCAGTTCCGGGAGGGGCTCGCCGGGCACGAGATCGTCGACGCGGAGGACCCGTCGGCCGACGTCGTCGTGAGCGCGGGGACGTGGGGGCCCGTCCGGCGCGCGGTGGAGGTCGCCGGCGATCGCCCGCTCTGCGTGGACCTGCCCGGCGACCCGTTCGCCGACGCGCAGGCGATGGCCGCGCACGCCGACCCCGACGTGGTCGCGGAGGGCGCAGCGCGGGTGTTCGTGCCGGCGCTGCTCCGCGGCGACGCGTTCACGACGATCTCGCCGCCGTCCCGCCACGCGCTGGTCGGGCAGCTCGGCGTGCTCGGCCGGCTCGCCCGCACGCCGATCGGCGAGGAGTGGGTGCACGTCGCGCCGATCGCCTACGTGTTCCCGGGGCTCGCCGAGGCCGCCCCGCGCGAGCCCGGGACGCGCGTCGCGCTCGTCGGCAGCTTCAACACCTGGTTCGACGACGAGACGCTCCTCGCCGGGCTGCTGAGGGCGATGGACCGCGCCCCGGTCGAGGTCGAGGTCGTGGGAGGGCCCGTGCCGGGGCACTACGAGGCGGGGTTCGCCCGCTTCCGCGCCGGGATCGGGCGACACGCGGCGCGGTTCCGCTTCCACGATCGGCTGCCCGCGCGGGCGCTGGGCGAGGTGCTCGCCCGCTGCAACGTGGGCGTCGTGCTCGACCGGCCGGGGTACGAGCCCGAGCTCGGGAGCCGAACGCGCCTCTTGCTGTACCTGCACCAGGGACTGCGCGTCGTCTCGACGGTGCGCTGCGCGCTCGCCCGCGAGCTCGCCGGCTTCCTCACCGAGGTGCCGGTCGGCGACGCCGAGGCCGTGGCCGCCGCGGTCCTCGCCTCGAACGCGCTCCCCGACCGTGCGCCGTTGCGCGAGCGCTACTCCGTGGCGGCGACGACCGTCGGGCTGCGCGCCTGGGTGGGCGCCGCGCGCCGGCGCGCGATCGCCGGGAATCCCGAAGCGCTGTCGTCCCTCCTACGAGAGCGGGCCGCGCTGCGCGAGGAGCTCGAAGCGCTGCGGGCCTCGCCGACGTTCCGGATCCTCGATCGCTTGCGTCGGGTCGGTCGTAAGGCCGATACTCGCGAGCCACGGTAGAGACCCCATGCACTACGTCGTCGTCGGCAACAGCATCGCCGGCATCGAAGCCGCCATCGCGCTCCGCAACCGCGACGCGAAGGCGCGCATCACCGTCATCTCCGGCGAGCACGACCACCCGTTCGCGCGGGTGTCGCTCATGTACATCTTCTGCGGGCAGCTCTCGCTGAAGGACACGGAGTTCTACGACCGCGGCCTGTACGACCGCATGCGCTTCGAGCGCGTGAAGGACTGGGTCACCGGCGTGCGCGCCGCGGAGCACCGCGTCGAGCTGGCCAGCGGGCGCAGCGTCCCGTACGACCGCCTGCTCCTCGCCGTCGGGAGCAAGGCGCGCCGCATGCCGTGGCCGAACGCGTACGAGGGCCCCGGCGTGCACCACTTCGTCACGCTGCAGGACCACGAGAAGCTCGACGCCGCCGCGAAGAAGGGCATGCGCGCCGCGGTCATCGGCGGCGGGCTCATCGGCGTGGAGAGCGCGGAGGTGCTGCACCTGCGCGGGCTGAAGACCCACTTCCTCATCCGCGAGCCCTGGTACTTCCCGGTCGCGCTCGACAACAACGAGGCCGAGGTCGTCGCCGAGCACATCCGCCACCACGGCGTCGACGCGCGCACCGGCACGCCGGTCGACAGCATGGAGCGCCGCGGGAGCGAGCTCGTGCTCAAGCTCCCCGAGGAGCAGGTCACCGTCGACCTCGTCGTCGGCGCGATCGGCGTGGTGCCGGCGACCGACTTCCTCAAGGACGGCGAGGTCGCGCTCAACGCGCAGAGCGGCGCCATCGAGACCGACGACGGCCTGCGGTCCACCACCGCGCCCGACGTGTGGGCGGCGGGCGACTGCGCGCAGGTGACGTGGCCGGACGGGGCTCGCCGGCCCGAGCAGATCTGGTACACGTCGCGCGACCAGGGGCGCGCCGCCGCGCGCAGCATGCTCGGCGACGAGGTCGTCTACCGCCGCGGCACCTGGTACAACTCCGCGAAGTTCTTCGATCTGGAGTACACGACCGCCGGCTTCATCCCCTTCCCCGCGAAGCCCAACAAGCCGGGCGGGGGCGAGGGCGACGGCGGCTACGTCACCTGGTACCAGCAGGTGCCGGGCACCTCCATGACGCAGCGGGTCGTCTGCAAGGGCGATCGCGTCGTGGGCTTCAACTGCATGGGCAGCCGCTGGGACCACCAGGTCTTCATGCGGTGGATCCACGAGCGCCGTTCGCTCGAGTGGGTGCTCGACCACATGGAAGAGGCCCGCTTCGACGAAGAGTTCATGCCGAAGTTCAAGGTCCACCCCAACGCCACGGTCGTCGGCGCGGATCCTCCCGCGCTGAAGGCCGCTTCCTCGAAGTAGGTCCCCGATGCAAGCCGGTCTGATGGCCACGTACCACAACCCCGTCAGCACGCGGGGCGCGCTCGCCTGGGTGCTCGCCGCGGTGCTCGTGGGGTTCTACGTCGATCTCTACTTCTACGAGCACCTGACGCCCATCGCGTCGGCGATCGGGCTGCCGAGCAAGTGGTCGCTGTACGGCCTCTTGTACTGCGTCGCGATGCTCTTCGGCGGCTGGTTCATGCTGCGCCGCCACGGCAACAGCACCTACCACAAGCTGCGGACGATCAGCCTCGTCAGCGTGCAGATCGTGCTGGCGTTCTCGCTGCCCCTCGTCATGAAGATCGCGGGGCACCCCGAGTACTACTTCAGCTACTTCTGGCCGCTGTCGTACGACAAGCTCTTCCCCAGCACGCTGACGTCGCTCCCCTGGTACCTCGCCGCCTACAGCGTCGTCGGCACCGCGGTCGCCGTGCCGATCCTGACGTACTTCTACGGCAAGCGCTGGTACTGCTCCTGGGTGTGCGGCTGCGGCGGGCTCGCGGAGACGTTCGGCGAGCCCTGGCGCCACCTGTCGGACAAGTCCCAGAAGGCGTGGAAATTCGAGCAGGTCAGCATCCACACGGTCCTGCTGCTCGTGTGCGTCGTGACCGGCCTGCAGATCGCGGACGCCGCCGGCGCCGAGGGCGTCACGCACGTGCTCGCGAGCCAGACCAAGAGCGCCTACGGCTTCGCCATCGGGGCGGTGTGGTCCGGCGTGATCGGGGTCGGCTTCTATCCGCTCATGGGCACGCGCGTGTGGTGCCGGTTCGGCTGTCCGATGGCGGCGATGCTCGGCCTCATCCAGAAGTTCGGCCGCTTCCGCATCACCGTGAAGAAGGACATGTGCATCAGCTGCGGCAACTGCAGCGCGTACTGCGAGATGGGGATCGACGTGCGCCAGTACGCCATGCAGAACCGGGACGTGAAGCGCGCGAGCTGCGTCGGCTGTGGGATGTGCGCGCACGTCTGCCCGCGCGGGGTGCTCCGTCTGGAGACGCGGCGCGACGCGGGTCCCGGCGTTCATACTCAACAGTGGACGGTCGACCTTTAGGATTTCTGCATCGAGGTGCCCGCGCCTCGCTGGCGTGGTCACGACGCGCGTGAGAGACTGACTCACGCTCATGTGCTGGGAAGGATCTCACGACGGCACCCCCTTCTTCCGCCTGTGCGAGGCGTACCTCGCGCACGTGGCCACGTGTCCCACCTGCGCGCCGTCCCCCGCCTCGCTCACCGAGGCCGCGCCGCGCCCGGGGATGTGCGAGGCGGGCCGCACGTTGCACGTGGCGGTCGCCGAAGCGCTCGACCGGCAGGTGGTGGGGCGGGTCCCGCTGCCGAAGAAGCGCTGACCCTCAGAACACGACCTCCGCGCCCACGCCCGCCCCGCCGCGCAGCCGCTCGTCGCCGGGGTTGTAGAGCAGGTACTGGCCGTGGACGCGGACGTGGTCGGTCAGGCGGAAGCCGAGCCGGAGCTCGTCCTCGGTGAGACGATCCTCGAGCGGTCCGGCGAACCCGTCCACGTGACGGTACCAGCCGTAGACGCGGCCGATCTTCAGCCCGAAGAGGATCTCCGCGCCGGCGGCCGGCCGGCCCAGCATCGACGACTCGACGAGGTCGCCCGTGCCGCCGAGGAACAGGCCGAGCTTGAGGTCGACGCCCTCCGCCCCGCCGAAGACGTCCACGCCGACGCCGGCGCGTCCGACCCAGGTGCCGGTCGGGTCGATGCGCGCGTTGGCCGAGAGGTACCCGTCGTGCTCGCCGTCCACGCGGCCGCGCAGGTCCAGCGCGACGGTGTCGGGCATGATCTGCGAGGTGGCCTCGACGTGAAATTCGGTGTCGTCGGTCGCGAGCGCGGGCAGGGCGAGGGCGAACAGGGGCATCGGGGTGACCTCTCTCGCCGGTTGGACACCGGCGATCCGGGCGGCCGCTACCCCGGCTCGAGGTCCTCGCCCCCGGGACGCACCGGCGGGGCCCAAAAAGGTGACGGCCCCTCTCCGCATCGCTGCGAAGAGGGGCCGAACGCCGGATCGATCCGAGGGGATCCCCTGCAGAGGTTTGTGCGCTGGACTGGGCTTCCCGCGCGCCCGAGGGCGTACGGGAGGCCGGGTTTGATGGTTCGCCGGGTCTTCAGGGACGAGCTCGACCTTGCGGTCGTGCCTTCCTTCCGCGCGCCACGGGGTCCGCCGTCGCCGAAGCGACGGGGGCCGACGGTGCGTCGCGCCCCCTCCCGAAGGAGGTGGCGCCGCCGCGAGGTCCGCGCCTCGCTGCGCGCACCGCGGAGGACCTCCGCGGGGGAAGGGAAACCGGTCGTCGTCGTGGCTGGTTGGCCTTCGCCACCGCCCTCCACGGCCTTCGCGCCCCGCTCGCGCGGGACGTCGGCCCTCGAGGGTCCGCCGACCGGGCCGCTCGTTCATCGGTGAAGATGAGCGAGCGCGCCCCTCGTGACCTTGGCGCCGTCTTTCCCGACGGCTGCCCGGTCCATGCCGCCCGGCATCGCTGCCGGGCTTCCTCTCCTGGGGTTGTCCAAAGAACGCCCCTCCATCGGGGAAGTCGGGGAGTCCACTCCCGGCCGGACGTCGCCGCCCTGCCTTCGGGACGAGGCGACCAGCCTCGTCCGCGTTCCGCCCTCGTGGTTTCTCACCACCTCGACGGTTTGCTCCTCCACGACCCTGCGGGCTTGTTGCATCCCGCTGCCGATCCTGGGGTTCACCGCGTTTCCACCCGTCGCGAAACGGGCTTCCTCGCCGTGCTGTCCCTGCCCTCCGAAGCCTTGCTCCCCGCCGGCAGCTGCGCCGCCGCGCCCTCCCCGAGGTTGCCCTCGTGAACTGCGTGGCGCCGCGGGCCCCGCGTCACCGCCCGCGCCCTTTCGAGCCGGTGCGTACACCGCGAGACCTTGCCCTCCTGACCTTTCTCGCGCCGGCCGTCGCGACGGTTTCCCGCCTCGACCGCGCCGGAGCGCCGGGCCTTCAGGGCCTTGCTCCGCCGTCGGGTCCGGTACCCTCGCCGCCGTTGCCGGCGACGTGGGCCCGATGCTCCCCTGGGCATGCCGACACCTCCGAGCGGGGACCGCCCGAACGACGCTCGCGCGCCGTACGGAAGGGACCCTCGCCGCCCTCCCCCTCGCGGGGTTGGGAAGCGCGCTTCTCAACCGGCCGAAACCGGGTGCGAACGCCCCGGAGCCCGAAGGCCCCGGCGCGGCCGTCTCGTCGTCCGACCCTGTTTGCACAGGCCCGGCGAACGCGGCGGCGCGTCCTCGAAAGCATCAGCAGAACGTCAAAGATCACTCCGAGAAGCGATCTCTCGGTCCGACCACCGGGTCGCCCCGGCGTCGCCAGCACATAGAGCAAGCCCCGTGCCACGCCTCGGGGAACGGACCAATGCCGCTTTTCCGTAGAAACTCCGTGCAGGGTCTTGCCCAAACGGCTGCTCAATTGTCGAGCATACCCTCGAGGAGGCAGACAGGATCGGCGTCGTAGACTGGGATCGAACTTTCACGCCGGGGGGAAACGCCGCGCGCATCTCCGACGCCGGGGGGCGCAACCTGTCCCGCACGGACGAAGGCGCACTTTTCAAAAGTCAAACGTAGAGTCCTGACCCCTCTGGGTCTCTGGGTGTCTGGGGCGGCTGCACCCTCCCGGCAGGAATTTTGTGTTGCAGCCCACAAATGGTCCGGCTACGCTCCCGGCCGGCGCGACACCCGTCCGCGCCCGTGGAGCGCCCGATGAATCACACCCGAACCGCCCAGTCCTTCGCGGCCCGCGTGTGCTTCGCCATCCCGGTCCGCTCCCCGATGCCGGTCCCTCAACCCTAGTCCCGGCCCCCAAGGTCCCGTAGGTCCTCCGCGCGTCGCCCGACGCGCGCAACTCTCCGTGCCGCCCGGCCGGAGCGAGGTGTGTCATGTCGTCCCTCGAGTCCGTCGAGGAGATGAGCGCGCGTCGCGTGCTCAAGCTCGCCTGGCCCGTCATGCTCTCGATGCTGTCGTACTCGGTGATGTCCGCCGCGGACGCCGTGTTCGTCGGCCGTCTCGGCACGGCGCCGTTGGCCGCGATCGGCCTGTCCGTCACCACGGTCTGGTTGTTCCTGGCGATGCCCCACGGCCTCGTCCGGGGCCTCCGCGTCGCGACCGCACAGGCGACCGGCGCCGGAAGGCACGCCGTCGCCGACGCGCTCGGATGGCAGGCCGTGTGGCTGGCGCTCGGCACGGGCGTGATCGTGGCGATCGCGTCGGCGCTCGGTCCCCGGGTGTTCGACGCGCTCGGGGCCACGCCCGCCGTCGCCGAGGAGGCGCTCCGTTACTTCCGGATCCGCGCGCTCTTCGCGCCCGTCGCGCTCCTCGCGCTCGGCCTCACGGCCTGGTTCGAGGGCCGCGGAGACACGAAGACGCCGATGCGCGCCAACGTGACGGCCAACCTGCTCAACGTCGCGCTCGACGCCGTGCTGGTCACGGGGCTCGGCCCCGTCCCGGCGTTCGGGATCGAGGGCGCGGCCTGGGCGGGTGTCGTCTCGCTCGGCACGGCGGCGGTGTGGCTCTTCGCGAAGGCGTGGCCCACCCTCCGGACCGTGCGCGCGCGTCCCCGCCGGGCGCTGCTCGGCGAGTCGGGACGGCTCGGGCTGCCCATCGGGGCCCAGCGCCTGCTCGACATCGTCGCGTGGACCGTCCTGTCGGGCGTGCTCGCGTCGCTCGGCGACGCCCAGCTCGCCGCGCACGTGCTCGCCGTCCGGGTGCTCCTCGTGAGCTTCCTCCCGGGCATGGCGATCGCGGAGGCGACGGCGGTGCTGGTCGGCCAGTCGGTCGGCGCGGGCCGCCCGGACGACGCGCGCGCGGCGTACCGGGCGGGCACGGGCGCGGCGGTGGCGCTCATGTCGGCGGGCGCGGTGGTGTTCGTCGCGTTCCCCGACGCGCTCATCGCCCCGTTCGGCGCGGGCCCCGACGTCGCGCCCATCGCGCGCCACCTGCTCTGGGTGGCGGCCGCCTTCCAGATCGTCGACGCCATCGCCACGGTGACGTTCTTCGCGCTGGACGGCGCCGGCGACACGCGCTTCACGCTCGTGGCGTCGATCGCGATGTCGTGGGGGCTGAAGCTCCCGCTCGGCGTCGCGCTCGCCACGCTCACGGGCCTCGGCGCGGTCGGCGCGTGGCTGGGGCTGACGGCCGAGCTGGTCGCGCTCCTGCTCCTGCTCGGCTGGCGCTGGCGATCCGGGCGGTGGTACGCCGCCGCCCCTGCCTGAGGGTCAGTCGGGCACGAGCAGATCGGGACCCTCGGCGTCCACGCGGTTGAGCCTCCGGCTCGCCGGCACGGCGATCAGGACGTCGTCGCCGGCGGGCCGGAGCAGCGCGGCGTAGTCGCCGCCGAGCCACGCGTCCTCGTCGGCCGCCTCGACGATGACCGGCATGCGGTCGTGCACCGGGGCGACCGTGGCGTTCGGCGAGCACGTCAGCACCGCGACGCACGGCCAGCCCTTCTTCTCGCCCCAGTCGAACGCGCCCCAGACCGCGGCGAGCGACATGGGGCGACCGTCCCGGCGCCGGAACAGGAGCGGCGCGTCGCCCACCCACTCGTAGAACCCGGTCGCCGGCACGATCGCGCGCCGCTCGCGCAACGGCGCCGCCCACACCGGCTTCTTCGCGGCGCCCTCGCTCTGCGCGTTGATGAGCGGCGGCGCGTCGAACGGCTTCGGCTTCCAGGGCTGCGGGAAACCCCACCGCATCGCCACCACGCGGCGCTCCGCGGTGACGACGGGCAGCGCTTGGCGCGGCGCCGCGTTGTACCGCGGGAGCTTGGCGCGCTCGGGCCACGCCTCCTTCTGGATGCGGTAGAGGAGCGCGAGCTCTTCGGGGGTCAGGTCGAGGCAGAGCCGGCCGGCCATCCGACCTCGTAGCGCGGGCGCGGGCGCGGCGGCGTCAGGCGCGCCGCCGGCGAGCCGCGAGCGCGAGGCCCGCCCACACGAGCCCGAGAGCGGCCTCGCCGCCCGTGGCGCAGCCACAGCCCTCCTGCGCGTTGGCCGCGGGCTCCTCCGAGGTCACGCCCGCGTCGCAGTCGTCGTCGACCGTGTCGTTGCAGTCGTTGTCGACGCCGTCGCAGACCTCGCGCGCATCGGGGTAGGCCCAGCCGTCGCCGTCGTCGCAGTCGCCGTCGCGCGGGCTGACGCCGTCGCCGTCGGCGTCGCCGCCGTCGGTGCCCTCGTCGAGGAGGCCGTCGCAGTCCTCGTCGGCGCCGTCGGCGGTCTCGGTGCCGCCGGGGTGCACGTCGTAGTCGGCGTCGTCGCAGTCCCCGGCGGTCTCGGAGTAGCCGTCGCCGTCGTCGTCGTAGGCGAGCGTCTCCTCGTCGACCGTCCCGTCGCAGTCGTCGTCGCGGCCGTCGGCCTCGTCCACGGCGTCGGGCGACACCGTGTCGTCGCCGTCGTCGCAGTCGCCGTCCTGCTCCGTCCACCCGTCGCCGTCGTCGTCGTAGGCGGTCGTGCCCTCGTCGATCACGTCGTCGCAGTCGTCGTCGACGCCGTCGGCCTCCTCGCCCGCGCCGGGGTGCGCCGTGGCGTCGCCGTCGTCGCAGTCGCCGGCGGCGTCGGACCAGCCGTCGCCGTCGGCGTCGCCGCCCCCGTCGTCGACCACGCCGTCGCAGTCGTCGTCCACTCCGTTGCCCTCGACCTCGACCGCGCCGTCGTACACGGAGGCGTCGGCGTCGTGGCAGTCGCCCTCGTCCTCGGCGAGGCCGTCGCCGTCGTCGTCGGCGCAGTCGGTCCCCTCGTCGAGCGCGCCGTCGCAGTCCTCGTCGAGGCCGTCGCAGGTCTCCTCGCCGCCGGGGTGGGCGCTCGACCGCGCGTCGTCGCAGTCGCCGCCGTCCTCGGTCCAGCCGTCGCCGTCGTCGTCGTAGGCGTCGGTGCCGTCGTCGACGGTGCCGTCGCAGTCGTCGTCGGCGCCGTCCGCGGTCTCGGTCGCGCCCACGTGGATGGTGGCGTCGGTGTCGTCGCAGTCGGTGCCGCCCACGCTGTCGGCGTCGTAGCCGTCGCCGTCGTAGTCGGTGAGGTCGGAGCCGTCGCAGTCGTCGTCGACCCCGTCGTAGGGCACCTCGGTGGCGCCCGGGTGGATGTCGGCGTCGGTGTCGTCGCAGTCGGTGCCGCCGCACGTGCCGCCGGAGGCGTCGTAGCCGTCGCTGTCGACGTCGCAGGCGCCGTTGATGACGTAGTAGATCTCGTTGGCGACGAGCTCGACCATGTCGGTGGTGCCGTCGCCGTCCTGGTCGGCGGTCCAGTCGTCCCACAGGAAGCCGTTGTAGAGCGTGCGGCCCGAGTTGGCCTCGGTGATGGACCCGCGCGAGGCGCTGTACGACGACGAGTAGCCGCCGAGCAGCGTCCCGGAGCCGGTGGCGCGGAGCTCGTCGCCGTTGTCGCCCCAGTAGTCGTCGCGGAAGCTGGTCATCGTGGGGACGGCGTAGGGCGTCGTGAAGATCGAGTGCGTCGTGTCCCACTTGTAGAGCGACGAGGGCGTGTTGAGGCTCGTCGCCGACGTACACGAGAAGATCGACTGCAGCGTCGCGTCGTACTGGAAGTACCAGTAGCTCATCACCACCTTGCCGCCGCGAGACACGTGGTTCTGGATGGCGGTCTGCCACGAGCCGGTGGGGGTGGTGCTGGGCAGGTCGATGACGAGCACCTCGTAGGTGGCGCCGTTGACGTACCCGGTGAACGTCGACGAGTTGGCCGTGGTGTAGGGGTAGCCCAGCGCGATCAGCGCGTTGCGGCCGGTGTGCTGGACCGTGTTGTGGTCGTACAGAAGGATGTCGTCGGCGAAGGCGGCGGCGACCAGCGTGATCATGAGCGCACCCCGTCACAGTCGTTGTCGACGCCGTCGCCGCTCGTCTCGAGCACGTGGGGCCCCACGGCGACGCTCGCGTCGTCGCAGTCGCCGCCGTCCTCGGTGTAACCGTCGCCGTCGTCGTCGTAGGCGTCGGTGCCCTCGTCGACGCGGCCGTCGCAGTCCTGGTCGGTCCCCTCGGCGGTCTCGGTGCCGCCGGGGTGGGAAGACGCGTCGCCGTCGTTGCAGTCGCCGGAGGCCTCGTCGTAGCCGTCGCCGTCGTCGTCGCCGGCGCTCGTGCCCTCGTCGACGTCGCCGTCGCAGTCGTCGTCGGTCGCGTTGGCGCGCTCGGGCGAGCCGGGGGACGCGTCGGCGTCGCCGTCGTCGCAGTCGCCGCCCCGCTCGGTGAAGCCGTCGCCGTCGTCGTCGTAGACGTCGGTGCCCTCGTCCACCACGCCGTCGCAGTCCTGATCGACGCCGTCGGCGTCCTCGTCCTCGCTCGGCGACACGGTCGCGTCGGCGTCGGCGCAGTCGCCGCCGTCCTCGCTGTAGCCGTCGCCGTCGTCGTCGTAGCGGGAGGTGCCCTCGTCCTCGGTGCCGTCGCAGTCCTGGTCGACGCCGTCGACCACCTCGATCGCGCCGGGGTACACGTCCGGGTCCTCGTCGTCGCAGTCGCCCGCGCAGAGGGCGACGCCGTCGGCGTCGGCGTCCTCGGCCGCCTCGCCCGCGCACTGGTTGCCGACGATGGGGATGGTGACCGTGCCGAGCTCGGGGTCGTTCGTGACGATCGAGAGGATCGCCTCGCGCGGCAGCGTGTCGGGCGCGCCGAAGCCGACGGAGAAGCGCTCGGTGTAGCCGGGCAGGACGTCGAGGGGCACCGCGAGCCCGTCGAGGTAGAAGCTGTCGTCGCCGCCGATGGAGGCCTCCACCACCTGCGCGGCGAGCGCGCTGTCGCAGGTGACCGCCACCTCGACGAGGGGGTCGGAGCCGGGCGCGACGGCGCCGAAGTCGATGGAGGACGGCGTCACGACGAGGCCCGGGAGGTCGCCGCGCCCGCGCACCGGCACGGCGAAGGCGCTCGGCTCCACCGTGGAGTCCGTCTGGATCGTGATCTCCGCCTCGTCCCACCCCACGGCGGTGGGCGCGTAGAGCACGGGCAGCGCGAGCGAGCTCCCCTTTCCGAGCTCGGCGCCGCCGAAGTCGCCGTCGATGCTGAAGGCGGCGGTGCCGCCGACGCCCTCCACCGTGACGGAGACGAGCGTGAGCGTCCCGAGCCCCACGCTGTCGACGTTGAGCTCGGCCGTCGCCGTCTCGCCCACCGCGATCGTCCCGAAGTCGAGGAAGTCGGGGTTCACCGCGCCTTCGCCCGAGGTGGCCTTGAGCTGGGTGTCGATGCAGCCGCCCGCGAGAAGCAGGATCACGAGCGTGGGGGGGCCTCGCATGGGGTCCTCCGGCACGCGCACTGTACCGAAGAAACCGAGGCCCTCGCGACACCCCTCGAAATTCCAGGAGGTGAACGTTCGCGTCGCAGGCGCGTCGCGAGGGCCTCGAAGGTGGGGAGTTCAGGACGGGTCGCCCGCGGGCGGGGTCCACGGAGGAACGGCGCGTGCCTCGGCGAACAGGCGCGCGCGGGCGCGGTCGACGAGGTCGCACAAGGAGAGGAACGCGGGGGGATCGAGCCGGAGGCTGAAGGGACCGAGGCAGAGGTGGACGGCGCCGCAGCTGCAGGCCTCGACGCTCCCGAGCGGGCCCCGCGCGAGATCGGAGTGCACGCAGGGGCGTTGGGGGGACATGGCGATCTCTCGATGATGAAAATGATTATCACTTTCAACATTGAGCCCGCAAGGGATCGGCCGGGCGTTCGGCCGACCCACGCGCCGGAAACACGAACGCTCGCCGGGCGGGGCCCGACGAGCGTGGCGGAGACGTGGAGCCGATGGTCGGATTTGAACCGACGACCTGCGCATTACGAATGCGCTGCTCTACCCCTGAGCTACATCGGCGACGGCCGGGCGCTTATCGTTGGGCGTGCCGCGCGTCAACGCCGGAGCGGAGGGTGTGTGCTCGTCCTGATCGCCTGCGCGGACCCACCCGCGACGCCCTCGCCGGCGAGCCCGGCGGCCGCGACGCTCCCGCCCGAGCCGGTCGTGCGCGCGCTGAAGGGGCGCCAGGTCGCCGGCCTGATCGCCCTGCCGTCCCTGCCCGACGATCACCTCGGTCGCGACTGCGCCGCCGTCAACACGCGGCTCCACGCGAAGGGGCCGCCGTGCAGCGTGGAGGTGTGGGCGACGGAGGGCGGCGACGCACGGTGGTTCTGGCGCGCGGGGAAGAAGGCGGGCGTGTCGCTCGCCGCGGACGGGGAGATCGCCCGGGCGACCCTCCGCTGGCCACGCCTCGGCCAGATCCTCGAGGGCTGCCTCGACGACGATCCCCTCGCCCTCCCCCCCGCGGGCGATCCGGGCGGCACCCGTGCGTGGGTGGACGACGCATGGATCCTGACCCTGACCGGCGAGAACCCCTGTGGGCTCGGCGGGCAGCTGAGCCTCGAGGTGACCAGCGAGCGCGCCGAGTGGCGTCGCCTCCTCGTCGACGGCGTCCCCTGGGAGCAGGGCGGCCGCGCGATCGCGGACGGGCGGCAGCTCGAGCGCGCCGTCGCCGGCGTTCGCGCGCGCTGGGAGACGATGGACGCGCGCGAGCGGGAGCAGGCGATCGTCTCGCTCGCGCGCGACCCGCGCACGGTCGCCGTCGCGCAGGAGCTCTCAAAGCGTCGTCGGGAGTGAGTATTCGCTCGCGCGTCGTCGGCGACTGGGCTTGCGACTCACGACTGACCACTGACGACTGACGACTGACGACTGACGACTATCGTTCGACGAACCTCGTCAGCCGCGACCGCTCCGGGTCCAGCACGGGCGGCTCGATCAGGGCCCGCATCGTCTCCCTGAGCGGCGGGCGCGTGGGGCCGGTCATGGCCTCGAGCCAGGCGAGCTCCTGCGCGAGATCGATCGGCGCGTGCAGACCCGCGACCCCCACGGGCGTGATCTCCCGCTCCTCCATCGCGAGGAGGTAACGCCGCATGCGGACGAGGTGGTTGCCCGTCCAGACCGGGCACTGCGCGCGGACGCGCTGGACCCGGGCACCGGCGGCGTCGGCGCCTCGCACGCCGCATCGCTCGAGCCCGGCGAGCGTGGCCGCGACCCAGTCCTCGTCGGGCGCGCCGGCGTCGACCGTGAAGTGCGCGCACACGGTGCCGGCGAGCCCGTCGTGGAGGAGGCCCGGCCGGGTGAGCCGCCAGAAGGGCACGTCGGCGTCGAGCACGTGGACCTCGAACGGCAGCTCGTCGCCGCCGCGCACCGTGACCTGCACGACGTCGCGGGCGACCAGCGTGGCGACGTCGGTGGCGAGCGCGCCGGCGTCGTCGATCCACCCGACCATGCGCGCGGGAGGCACGTCAACGAACACGTCGCCGGTGACGGGGCCGTCGGCCGTGACGACCTCGCCCGCGCGGACCGCCTCGACGCGCACGCCCTCGCGGACGTCGACGCCGTCGAGCGAGACGTCCGGCCGGGTCGGGGCGAGCCAGGGGCCGTCGAACGGCGTCGCGTGCGCGAGCCGCGCGGCGTTGCAGGAGACCTCGCCGGGCTCGCCGAAGCGCTTGCGGCAATAGGGACCGAAGAGCCGATCGAGCGCGGGCGCGCCGTACCGCTGGACGATCCAGTCCGCGTAGGTGCGCTGCTCGTGGCCGCCGCCGAGGAGCTTCTTCAGCTCGATGCCGCCGCGCGTGCGCGCCCACTGGACGGCCGCGCCGGGGAGCTCGCCCGGCTTGAACATGCGCGCGATCTCGGCGCGCGAGAGCGGCAGGGCGTGGACGCGCCCGTGCATGACCACCGCGCGCGTCGCCTCCACCTCGCGGAAGCCGTCGAAGAGCGCGTCCAGCATCGGCCGCGCCTCGGCGACGCCCCGGCCCACCGGCACCTCGGGGTGGGCCAGCGGCTCGATCTGCAAGAGGACCACCGGCCGCCCCGCCGCCACGAGCGCCGCCGCCGCACGCCGGCCGCCGGGCCCGACTCCGATCACCACCGCTGCGTCCGCCATCACTCCTCTCCGCCATGCGGCCTACCGCATCGCGCGGCGCGGCGCTAACACACTCGGCATGCACCGGAACCCGCTCCCCACCGTGGACGTCCTCCTCGAGCGCGACGGCGCGCTCCTGCTCGTCAAGCGCAAGTACGATCCGCCGGGCTGGGCGCTGCCGGGGGGGTTCGTCGACTACGGCGAGAAGGTCGGCGACGCGGCCGTGCGCGAGGCGAGAGAAGAGACGGGCCTCGACGTCACCCTCACCGCGCTCCTGCACGTGTACTCGGACCCGCGCCGCGATCCGCGCAAGCACACGATCACCACCGCGTTCGTCGCCACCGCGGAGGGCGAGCCCGTCGGCAGCGACGACGCGGCGGAGGCGCGGTTCTTCCCGCTCGACGCCCTCCCCTCACCCATCGCCTTCGACCACGCCGCGATCATCGCCGACTTCGTCCGCTTCCGGGCCACCGGCGAGCGCCCCGGCCCGCACGTATAGGGCGACGGCGACGTCGCCGTACTCGCGCGTACGCTCCAGCGTGAAGCCCTCCGGCGGCGGGGGCCACGCGGCGGGGGCGCGGGCCTCGGCCACGAGCACGCGCTTCGCCAGCGTGGCCGCGCGCGCGATCCACGGCGCGACGTCCTCGCGGAACGGCGGGTCGAGGTAGACGAGGTCGGCCGGCTCGAGCCGGAGCCTGCCCGCGTCGCCGACGCGCACCTCCACCGCCGCCCCGACCGCGCGCGCGTTCTCGCGGACACACGCGGCCGACGCCGGGCTCCGGTCCACCACCGTCACGGGCGCGGCCCCGCGCGACGCGGCCTCGATCGCCATGAGCCCGCTCCCGCCGAACAGATCGAGCATCGACCAGCCCTCGAGGTGCTGCCCCACCATGCTGAACACGGCCTCGCGCACGCGCCCGGCCGTCGGCCGCACGCCCGCCGGCACCCGAGCGGGCAACACGCGCCCGCGCAGCCGGCCGCCGGTGACCCGGATCAAAGCGCGGGGCGCTTCATGAGCGTGGCCCCTTCCTTGATCGTCCAGGTGCAGAGGCCGTCGTGGCAGCCGCACGTGTCGAGCGCGATCGAGCACGGCAGGAGCTCGCAGGTGGTCATGACGTCCGGCGCGACCGCCTTCGCCACGCACACCTCCTGCGAGCAGCCCGCCCGCGCGCAGTCGGCGTCCGTCTGGCACTCGCCCGCCGTCTCCACGCCCTCCACGCGCGCCTTGCAGCCCTCGTAGAGCTGCCGCGCCGTCGGCGGCGCGTCGCCCGCGACCGGCGCGGGCACGGGCGCGGCGGGCGTCAGAGGCTCGCTCTGCGTGGGATCGCCCACGGCGGGCGGCGGCGCCTGCGGCGGCACGGGCGTCTCCGCCGCGGCGGGGCTCTCGGGCGGCGGCCCCGCGGCCGGCGCACATGCGAACACGAGGACGATCAGCATGCTCCCACCTAAAGCCCAAAGCCTACTTGTACAGCTCCATCGACAGCCGCTTCCTCCACTCGTCCGCCAGCGGCGAGCGCGTGCCCACCACGTCGAACACGCGGAGCATCGCCCTGCGGCCGGCGTCGTCGCCCCAGGCGCGATCGGCGCGCACGAGCCCGAGGAAGAGCTCGAGCGCCTCCTCGTAGCGGCCGGCGGCGGCGAGCGCGAGGCCTTGCCCGTAGCGCGCGGCGGGGTCGGGAGAGGCGGCCGCCGACGGATCGAGCGGCGGGGCCTCCAGCGCGAGCTCGAGGCGGCCCACCTCCCCGGCCCGCGCGTCGCGGTCGCGCGGGCGCAGTCCGGCGATCTGCGCCCGGGCGGCGTTCTTGTCGCCCCGCTCGATCGCGACGCGGGCCGCCCAGAGCCGCGCGTCGGGCTCGTCGGGGTCCTTCGCGAGGGCGGCCTCGAACAGCCGCGCGGCGCTGTCGCGGTCCCCGTGCTCCAGCGCGGCTGCGGCCTTGCGCGCGAGCAGCGTGGACTCCTTCGGCACAAGGCCCTCCAGCCACGCGCGGACGCGCGGCTCCGGCTGCGCGCCGACGAACTCGGCGACGACCTGCCCGTCGCGGAACGCCTTCACCGCGGGGATGCCCTGGATGCCGTAGCGCCGCGCGATCTCCTGGTTCTGATCCGTGTCGACCTTCGCGAGGACCCAGGCGCCGCCGGCCTCGCCGGCGAGGCGCTCGAGCACGGGCCCCAGCGCGCGGCAGGGCCCGCACCAGGGCGCCCAGAAGTCGACCACGACGGGTTGCCGCCGCGACCGATCCAGCACCTCGGCGGCGAAGGTCGCCGTCGTGACGTCGATGACCGCCATGTCGGTCTCCCGGGGGATGGGGGGTATGCTGTATGCGCACGGAGACCCGGATGTTCAAGCTCGACGCGGAGACCGCCGCGCGCATCATCGCCGAGGAGGACGCGCTCGCGACCCTGCGCAACCACCCCATCGAAGACGTCCTCGCCAGCATCGAGGACGTCGACGCGGTGGAGGACGAGGAGGACGCGTTCAACGCGCTGATGGAGGCGATGTACGCGCTCCGGCCGGTGGGCTACCTGTGATCCTCGCGCAGCTTTTCGCCTGCGGCGGCGGCGAGCCCGTGGAGACGCTGGTCCTCACCGGCTGGCGCTACGAGTGGCAGGAGCTGTCCCACCGCGTCGCCTACGTCCGCGTGGGGCTCGAGGACGACTCGAGCCTCCGGCTCGGGCTCGTGGGCGGCGACTGGTCCACGGGCGAGCAGTTCTCCGACGCGCCCGACTACGCGGTCCGCTACGCGCGGGTGCGCACCCCGTTCGCGCGGGCCGTCCGCGGCGAGGTCACGTTCGAGGTGGGCCCGGACGGGACCGCGGAGGCGGAGGCCGTCGTCGACGCCGGCGAGCTCGGCGACGGCGAGCTCGTCGCGCTGCTCGACGGCTTCGAGATCGACACCGACGTCGCGCAGGGGGACGACTACCCCGCCGACTACGACCCGGCGCACGGGTATGCCTCGCAGGGCTTCGCGTTCGCCGCCGGGACACCCGTGCGCGAGGGCGACGCCGTCCGCGTCCCGGTGGTCGCCACGGTGCGGTGGGGCCCGCAGGACCGCCCCGACATGAACGAGGCCGTCCCCTTCGCGACCACCGGGGTGAGCGTGCGCGTGCTGGTGGTGGCGCACGACGGCGAGCTCGCCACGCGCGAGGTCGCCGTCGAGCGACAGCAGCCGTGGGACCCGCCGATGACCGAGCAGGAGCCGCTGCTCGCCGACGTCGCGTTCGACTCGCCGCGTCCCGAGGGGTTCGTCGGCTGGACCGCGCTCGACCTGCAAGCGAACTTCGACGGCCCCGACGCCGGCGAGGGCGAGTACCTTCGCGCGTTCGGCGCCGAGCTCGCCCCGACGGCGGACGAGAAGGGCGCCTGGGAGGGGGAGGTCGCCGCGACGCTGAGCAACACGTCGCTGTCGGAGTTCACCCAGCTCCACGCGGGCTTCACGGGCACGCTGGCGTACGTGGGCGTCAAGGACGCCGAGGTGGAGCACTTCCTCGTCGAGGGCACGCACCCCGTGGGGTCGGCGAAGACGGGGCCCACGCTCGCGGACTGACGCTTGCCTGTCCGCCGCGGCGGGCTTAGGGGCCGTGCCCTCCGGAGGTCCGAATGTCCCTTTCGCTGCTGATTCCGCTGCTCGTCGCCTGTGGTGGGGAAGAGAAGAAGGAGGCCGCGCCCGCCCCCGCGCCGCCCCCCGCCGCCGCGCCCGCGCCCCCGCCGGCGGAGCCGCCCGCCGCGCCCGCCGCCGACGT